>NZ_CP022278.1:624111-936166 GCF_002216145.1 Neisseria chenwenguii | reverse complement strand
TGGATAACGCAATCTATGGTACAAATTCAGGCTTGAAAATTAACGGGAAACCTGTACTAAATCATTAATTTTTTACTTATAAATTAAGCAGCATGCTTTTCAGGATGCTACCAAAAAACTAATGTGGCATGGATATTTAGAAAAGCATATACCGATACTGTTATCCAAAGTTTATATTTCTTAACGAAAAACACTTATACAAAAAGCTCTTTCAATTTAAAGGTGTCCAAGGAATAAGAATTTCACACAAGTAGTGAGATTCTTATTTTATGATTATTAACAGGGAGGTTTATATTATGAAAACGTTAAGATTAGATGATTTGGAAAAAGTATCCGGTGGATGGGTAGCCAACGCTGCAGGGGCTATCTTGGGTGGCTATGCCGGTGGATACGGTTATTTGGCCGGCGGAGGCAGAAATCCGGACGACTTTCTTTATTCTGTGGCAGGCGGTGCTGCTGGAAGAGCACTTAGCACTGTAAGAGGCATTGCATCTGGGGCATCTGCAATTGCCAGCGGCGTAGTTGCGGGGGGTGTTAATACTTATCTTTTAAATAGAAATTAACGGATGATGGAAATGTTCAACGCCGTATTGGAAGTTCGGTTGAGTGTGTTGCAGATTATGCTGATTTCGTCAGTATTGCTGGCGACTTATGTTTTTTACCGATTGGTTATGTGCCGTATTGCTAAAAAACCCGTATGGTCGTTTATCGCCCAACTGGGAGCAACAGTAGTCATCAGCTTTTTGTTATTTCAAATTAGGAACATACACAAGTAGTTCCATTAGGCGATAAAAATATCAGGCCGTCTGAAAATTTTCAGACGGCCTTTTTTCGCGGGTTCGGAATCTGTTTTTAAAAGGCTATTGTGTTAATAAAAATTTTCAATATTTTAGGTCAGATTTTGATATGGGTCAGAATATTTTGTGGTTTCGGGGCATAGAATCGCCAAACTTCTACCAAATATTGATTTTTATAACAAGGAACACCAATGGCCATTCCCGAGCTGGTGTGTCCGGCCGGTAACCTCGCTATGCTGAAAACGGCGGTGGATAACGGTGCGGACACGGTTTATATGGGGCTGAAAGATGCGACCAATGCGCGCAATTTCCCCGGGTTGAATTTCGATTTGAAAACGGCTGCCGAGGGCGTGGCTTATGCCCATGCGCGCGGGCGGCAGGTGTTGATGGCGATTAATACGTTTGCGCAGGCCGGTCAGGTAGCGCAGTGGCGCAAAGCCGTCGATACGGCGGCGGATTTGGGGGCGGATGCAGTGATTTTGGCCGATCCCGCGCTGATGGCGTATGCCTGCGAAAAGCATCCGAAACTGCGGCTGCATATGTCGGTACAGGGTTCGGCGACCAATTACGAGGCGATTAACCTGATGAAAGAGCTGTTCGGCGTGCGCCGCGCCGTGCTGCCGCGCGTGCTGACCATCGATCAGGTAAAACACGTTGCGGACAATACCGATGTGGAAATCGAGGTGTTCGGTTTCGGCAGCTTGTGCGTGATGGTGGAGGGGCGCTGCATTCTGTCGAGTTATGCGACGGGCGAATCGCCGAACATGCAAGGTGTGTGTTCACCGGCGAAAGCGGTGCGCTGGGAGCAGCTGCCCGACCGTATGAACGTGCGTCTGAACAATATCCTCATCGACCACTTCAATCCTGACGAGCCGGCGGGCTATCCGACTTTGTGCAAAGGCCGTTTCGAAGTCGAAGACGAAACCTACTACGCGTTGGAAGAGCCGACCAGTCTGAACGTATTGGAAGTGCTGCCCGAACTGCTGAAAATCAGCGTGTCCGCGATTAAGGTGGAGGGACGCCAGCGCAGCCAGATGTACACCGCGCAGGTAACCCGCGCATTGCGGCAGGCGCTGGATGCGGCGGCGGCCGATCCGCAGCATTACCGGGTCAGCCCTGCGTGGAGCGGGGCGTTGGGCAAGGTGTCGGAAGGACACCAATCGACGTTGGGCGCATACAGCCGTCCGTGGAAATAACACCAGGCCGTCTGAAAATGCCGCATTATTTTTCAGAAATGCGTAGGGTGGGTGGTAAACCCGCCGTGTTTCTGCCAAAAGGTTTTTCAGACGGCATCAGGAGATAATCCGATGAAACTGACTTTGGGGCCGGTATTGTTTTTCTGGCAGAAAGAAATGCTGCTGGAGTTTTACGTTCAGATGCTCGATACGCCGCTGGACGTGATTTATTTGGGCGAAACGGTTTGTTCGCGCCGCCAGAAAATGCGCTTTGCCGACTGGTTCGGACTGGCGGAAGATTTGGCGGACAGCGGCAAAGAGATTGTTTTGTCGTCGCAGGTGTTGCTGGAGAGTGAATCTGATCTGAAACGTCTGCGCAAAACCGCCGAACAGGGCAAATTCAGAATCGAGGCCAACGACATGGGCGCAGTCAAACTCGCGCGCCAACACGGCATTCCGTTTGTCGCCGGTGCCACGCTCAATATCTACAACGAAGATACGCTGGCGCTGTTTAAAGATTTGGGCGCATACCGCTGGGTCGTTCCCGCCGAACTGGGGCACGATAAAACCGCCGTCATCTCCGCCCGTTCAGACAGCCTCGAAACCGAAGTGTTCGCTTGGGGCAAAATCCCGCTGGCCTACTCGTCGCGCTGCTTTACCGCCCGCCACTACAATCTGAACAAAGACAGCTGCGAGTTCCGCTGCCTCGACCACGAACACGGTATGGCCATGAATACCCGCGAAGGCCGGCCGTTTCTGACCATTAACGGCATTCAGACCATGTCTTACGACAGCCAGTGTCTGCTGCCGCACCATGCCGAAATGCAGCAGAGCGGTATTGACCTGATGCGCCTGTCGCCGCAGCTGACCGATATGCCGCGCATCATCGGGCTGCACCGCCAAGTGCTGGACGGACAAACCGCCGCCGAAGATGCGTTGGCCGAACTCGAAACCCTTGCCACCGGCACACTTGTGGACGGCTACTGGTACGGCCGCGCCGGCATCGAATCCGTAAAGGAGCACCGTCATGACGCTGCCTGAAATCATCCTGCCCGACTGGTTGGGCAAAATCATCGGCCACCTGCCCGCCTCGCCCCCGCGCCTCGTCTTGGTGACGGCCTTGAACACCATGCTCAGACGCGGCCTGCTGCCTGCCGAAATGGATTATTTCAACGGTAGGAAGTTTGAAATCGACGTATTGGATGCCGGCCTGAAAATCCGTTTCAGCGCCGACACCGAAAAATTCCTCAATCAGGATTTCAGCGGCCAACCCGACCTGCGCCTCGCCGCCAACGGCATTGATTTCATGCGCATGATTGCCCGCGAAGAAGATCCGGACACCCTGTTTTTCAACCGCAAACTGCAAATCGAAGGCGACACCGAACTCGGGCTGGTTACCAAAAACCTGCTCGACGGCGTGGATTGGGCAGCGTTGAAACCGTTTGCGCGCGGCGGGTAAGGCGGTTGGTTTTTTGTTTGTCAGGCCGTCTGAAAATTTTCAGACGGCCTTTTCCCGCGCATAGCCAAATCCTGCTTGGTGTTGCAGGAATGTTTGAACGGGTTTCGACTACGCTCAGCCACCGGTTGTAGTAAAACATGGAAAAACAGTTTTCAGGCGGCCTCATGTCCTACCCCTCAGCCAAAATCCCCGCCAGCAATTCATAAGAACGGTGCTGTTTTTCCTCATCATAGATATAGCTGACCGCCATGATTTCATCAAACTCAAGATGCTGTTGCAGCTGCCCGAGCCGGTGTCGTACGGAAACGGGGCTGCCGATGAAAGACATGGCGGTCATGTCGTCCACCACGGCTTTTTCCTGCTGATACAGCGGGATACCTTTGAAATCCACCGGCCCGAAATGCGGGGCGGTCCGGGCGGTTTGGTGTTGCTGCCAGAGCGTGTTTTCGTCGGGCAGCGGCGGTTGCAGGTCTTGTTGGGCGTTGGTGACGACGTTGAGGAAAAACTGCGTCTGCGTGGTCGCGAGGCGGCGGGCTTCTTCGTCGCTGTCGGCCAAAATCACGTTGGCGCCGACAATCAGATAGGGTTCGGCCAAACTTGCGGATGGCTTGAACAGGCGGCGGTAGATGTCGGCGGCTTCGTGCAGCATACGCGGGGCGAAGTGGGATGCGAAGGCGTAGGGCAGGCCGAGTTCGGCGGCGAGATAGGCGCTTTCGGTGCTGGAACCGAGGATATAGACGGGTACGTCCAAGCCGGCGGCGGGATAGGCGTGTACCAATGCGGTGTCGGCGAAATAGCTGCGCATCTCGGCGATGTCGGCGGGGAAGTCGTGATGAAGGTTGTGGCGGCGCAGGGCGCGGGCGGTGCGCTGGTCGGTGCCGGGCGCGCGGCCGAGGCCGAGTTCGACACGGTTTGGATAGAGCGTGGCGAGCGTGCCGTATTGTTCAGCGACGATGTAGGGGCTGTGGTTGGGCAGCATCACGCCGCCCGAGCCGACTTTGAGCGTGGCGGTGTTGGCCAGCGTGTGCTGGATCAGCAGTTGGGTCGCGGAACTGGCGAGGTTTTTCATGTTGTGGTGTTCGGCAATCCAATAGCGCGCGGCGCCGAGCCGTTCGGCGGTCTGGGCCAGCCGCACCATCGCCGCCATTGCATCGGCGTAACTGCCGCCCGCGCGGCGGGGAACCAGGTTGAGGACGGAAAAACGGGGCATATCGGGACTCCTTTCTGTAACGCTGGTAGAGATGCGTGCTTTGTCGGGAAAATCAAATTTTTGGGGTGGGGAAAATGGCAGAGGCCGTCTGAAAATTTTCAGACGGCCTTCCGTTGGCTTTGAACCGCAAATATTTTTCAGACGGCCTAACCGCGCCGCCAGGTTGTTCCGCCTGCGCCGTCTTCCAGAATGATGTTGGCGGCGGTTAAAACATCGCGGATGCGGTCGGATTCGGCCCAGTTTTTATCGGCACGCGCCTGTTTGCGCGCTTCAATCAGGGCTTCGATTTCTTCGTTGGAGAGGCCGTCTGAAACATTGCCGCCTTGCAGAAATTCTTGCGGCTCGCGTTGCAGCAGGCCGATGATACCGCCCAAGTGTTTCAGGCAGGCGGCCAAATCTGCGTTTCGGGTTTTGTTGACTTCGTTCGCCAGCTCGAACAGCACGGCCACGGCCTGAACGGTGTCGAAATCGTCGTCCATCGCGGCGTTGAAGCGGGCGACGTAATCGTTGTCCAAATCCGCGTTTTCAGACGGCATGGTGTTTTTCAGCGCGGTGTACAGGCGTGTGAGTGCGCCTTTGGCATCGTCGAGGTGCGCGTCGGAATAGTTCAACGGGCTGCGGTAGTGGGCGCGCAGGATGAAGAAGCGCACGATTTCGGCGTCGTACTGTTTCAAAACGTCGCGGATGGTAAAGAAGTTGCCCAGCGATTTGGACATTTTTTCGCCGTCCACGCGGATGAAACCGTTGTGCAGCCAGTATTTCACATGGCTGGCAACGGGTTTGCCCGCATGGTCGTGGCCGCACACGCCGCCGTGCGCGCCGACGCTTTGCGCGATTTCGTTTTCATGATGCGGAAACTGCAAATCCGCACCGCCGCCGTGGATGTCGAACACGTCGCCGAACAGCTCTTCGCCCATCGCCGAACATTCGATGTGCCAACCCGGACGGCCTTTGCCCCACGGGCTTTCCCAAAAATCGGCTTCGTTGGGCTTGGCCGCTTTCCACAGCACAAAATCCAGCGGGTCGCGCTTGAAACCGTCCACTTCCACCCGCTCGCCCGCGCGCAGATCGTCGAGCGACTTGCCGGAAAGCTGGCCGTATTCGGGAAACTCGCGCACGGCGTAGTAAACGTCGCCGTTGTCCGCCGTATACGCCTTGCCGTTGGCAATCAGCCGCTCAATCATGGCGATCATCTGGCCGACGTGTTCGGTGGCCTTCGGTTCGGCATCGGGACGCAGCACGCCCAACGCCGCCGCATCCTCGTGCATGGCCTGAATGAAACGCGCGGTCAGCGCGCCGATGGTCTCGCCGTTTTCAGCGGCACGCGCGATGATTTTGTCGTCGATGTCGGTAATGTTACGCACGTAAGTGAGCGGATAACCGCGCGCGCGCAGCCAGCGGGCAATCATGTCGAATACCACCATCACGCGCGCATGGCCGAGATGGCAGTAGTCGTAAACCGTCATGCCGCAAACGTACATGCGCACGTTTTCGGGATTGATGGGGGAGAAGGGTTCTTTTTGGCGGGTGAGGGTGTTGTAGAGGTTTAGCATGGGTTTTGGTTGTAGATAGGTTTTAAAACTGGATTTGTTTGGCAAAAGGCCGTCTGAAAAAGTTTTGGCTTCGTTTGGAAAACGGTTTTTAGACGGCCTGAGTCAGCCGTGTTACGATAGAATCATGACCCTGTTTCACGGCGTTTTCATGCGTTAAGATGTGGCCTTGTCTGACTGCGGCTTGCAGCGTTTCGCATTCGGTTTTTTCCAACATGGTCTGATTCCTTTTTTAATGCTGTCTGAAAAATTCATGCACAGCGGTGCGTCGTATTTTTCAGACGGCATTTTCGGTTTCTATTCCGCCTGCAATACCGAAGTATCGGTTTTCGGCTGTTCCGCCGCGATTTCCAAAGCGGCTTTTTCGGCGGTGGCTTTTTCAGCTTCGAGGCGTTTTTTCTCGCTCAGGTATTGGTTGATCTGGCGAACCAGATCCTGCGTGCCCTGATGCGCCAGCGCGCTGATTTTAAACAGGCGCGGGGTGGTCATGTCGAATTCGAAACGGTCGTCGGGGACGGGGTGATTCCAGCCGACGGCTTCGAGGAAGGCGGCGGCGCGCACTTCGGCTTCTTCTTCGTCGAGCATATCGAGTTTGTTGAGCACGAGCCAGCGCGGTTTTTCGTAGAGTTCAGGGTCAAATTTGCGCAGTTCTTCAACGATGGCGAGTGCTTCGGCGGCGGGGTCGGTGTTTTCGTCAAACGGGGCTAAATCGACGACGTGCAGCAAGAGGCCGGTGCGCTGTAAATGTTTGAGGAAGCGGTGTCCCAAGCCGGCGCCTTCGGCTGCGCCTTCGATCAGGCCGGGGATGTCGGCCATGACGAAGCTGTGGTTTTCGTCGAGGCGCACCACGCCCAAATTCGGATGCATGGTGGTAAACGGGTAGTCGGCGATTTTCGGACGGGCGGCGGATACGGCGGTAATCAGTGTGGATTTTCCGGCGTTGGGCATGCCCAAAAGGCCGACGTCGGCCAAGACTTTGAGTTCCAATTGCAGGGAACGCGCTTCACCTTCTTCGCCGGGAGTGGACTGCTTGGGCGCGCGGTTGACCGAGGATTTGAAATGGATGTTGCCCAAACCTCCTTTGCCGCCTTTGGCAAGGCAGACGCGCTGGCCGTGGTAGGTGAGGTCGGCGACGATTTCGTCGGTGGCGGTGTCGCGGATGAGGGTGCCTACGGGCATGTGCAGGGTGATGTCGTCCGCGCCTGCGCCGTAGCGGTCGGAGCCATGGCCTTTTTCGCCGTTTTTGGCCTGATAGCGTTTGACGAAACGGTATTCGACCAGGGTATTTAAGTTTTCGTCGGCTACCGCCCAAACGCTGCCGCCTTTGCCGCCGTCACCACCGTCAGGACCGCCGCGAGGCACGAATTTTTCACGGTGGAAACTGGCTGCGCCGTTGCCGCCTTTGCCGGCTACGACTTCGATTTTTGCTTCGTCAATAAATTTCATGGTGTTCTCAATAGTGTTTCAGACGGCCTCGGACTGTTGTGAGGCCGTCTGAAAAATGATCGGTACGGGCGTGCCATTATAAAGGATAAGCGGCTGTTTGTCGGTAATATTCTGTTATGCAACGGGTTTGCCGGACGGTTTCGGACGGCCTTGGAAATCTTTGCGGAACAGATGTTTCCGCGCTTGACTAAGCCCTTGCTGTAAAACTATAATTCCGCTCTTGTCGGCATGGTGTCGGCAAGTATTTAACTCAACAGGACGAGAAAATATGCCAACTATTAACCAATTGGTACGCAAAGGCCGTCAAAAGCCCGTGTACGTCAACAAAGTGCCTGCACTGGAAGCCTGCCCGCAAAAACGCGGCGTGTGCACCCGTGTATATACGACTACCCCTAAAAAACCGAACTCTGCATTGCGTAAAGTATGTAAAGTCCGTCTGACCAACGGTTTTGAAGTGATTTCATACATCGGTGGTGAAGGCCACAACCTGCAAGAGCACAGCGTCGTACTGATTCGCGGCGGTCGTGTAAAAGACTTGCCGGGTGTGCGTTACCACACTGTCCGCGGTTCTTTGGATACTGCCGGTGTCAAAGACCGTAAGCAAGCCCGTTCCAAATACGGTGCAAAACGTCCTAAATAATATTGGGGCTTTGAAAAGGCACGTCGGCCGCCTGATTTGAAACGGCCGAGTAAGTGAATGTTTTTAAAATGGACATTCATGGGAATTGTCCCGACTGAATAGATTTAAGGAATTTTAAAATGCCAAGACGTAGAGAAGTCCCCAAGCGCGATGTGTTGCCTGATCCGAAATTCGGCAGCGTCGAGCTGACTAAATTCATGAACGTATTGATGATTGACGGTAAAAAATCGGTTGCCGAGCGTATCGTTTACGGCGCACTGGCCCAAATCGAGAAAAAAACCGGCAAAGCTGCAATCGAAGTGTTTAATGAAGCCATTGCTAATGCCAAGCCTGTCGTGGAAGTGAAAAGCCGCCGCGTAGGTGGTGCAAACTACCAAGTTCCTGTTGAAGTTCGTCCTTCACGCCGCTTGGCTTTGGCAATGCGCTGGGTGCGCGATGCTGCCCGCAAACGTGGTGAGAAATCCATGGATCTACGTTTGGCTGGCGAATTGATTGATGCTTCCGAAGGCCGCGGCGGTGCGTTGAAAAAACGTGAGGAAGTACACCGCATGGCTGAAGCCAACAAAGCATTCTCACACTTCCGTTTCTAATTTTGAAAGGCTAATAAAATGGCTCGTAAGACCCCAATCAGCCTGTACCGCAATATCGGTATTTCTGCCCACATCGACGCGGGTAAGACTACAACTACCGAGCGTATTCTGTTCTATACCGGCCTGACCCACAAACTGGGCGAGGTGCATGATGGCGCGGCGACTACCGACTACATGGAACAAGAGCAAGAGCGCGGTATTACCATTACTTCTGCTGCCGTTACTTCCTACTGGAAGGGTATGGCAAACCAGTTCCCCGAGCACCGTTTCAACATCATCGACACCCCGGGACACGTTGACTTTACCGTTGAGGTGGAGCGTTCTATGCGTGTATTGGATGGTGCGGTAATGGTTTACTGTGCGGTGGGCGGTGTTCAGCCTCAGTCTGAAACCGTATGGCGCCAGGCGAACAAATACAAAGTGCCGCGTTTGGCATTTGTAAATAAAATGGACCGTCAGGGTGCAAACTTCTTCCGCGTGGTTGAGCAGATGAAAACCCGTCTGCGTGCCAATCCGGTTCCTATCGTGATTCCGGTGGGTGCTGAAGATGCGTTTGAAGGTGTTGTTGACTTGCTGAAAATGAAAGCCATCATTTGGAATGAAGCCGATAAAGGTACAACCTTTACTTATGGCGATATTCCTGCCGATTTGGTGGAAACTGCGGAAGAGTGGCGTCAATACATGATTGAAGCTGCTGCAGAAGCCAGCGAAGAGCTGATGGATAAATACTTAGGCGGTGAAGACCTGACTGAGGAAGAAATCGTTGGGGCTCTGCGTCAACGCACGCTGTCCGGTGAAATCCAGCCGATGTTGTGCGGCTCTGCATTTAAAAACAAAGGTGTTCAGCGTATGCTTGACGCCGTTGTTGAGCTGCTGCCTGCGCCGACCGATATTCCGCCTGTTCAAGGTGTGAAACCTGATTCTGAAGAAGCAGACAGCCGCCAAGCCAGCGACGAAGCTCCGTTCTCTGCTTTGGCATTCAAAATGTTGAACGACAAATACGTCGGCCAATTGACCTTTATCCGAGTTTACTCCGGTGTGGTTAAATCCGGCGATACCGTTCTGAACTCTGTCAAAGGTACTCGCGAACGTATCGGCCGTTTGGTGCAGATGACTGCTGCCGACCGTACTGAAATCGAAGAAGTTCGTGCGGGCGATATCGCTGCTGCCATCGGTTTGAAAGATGTAACGACCGGTGAAACCCTGTGTGCTGAAAATGCACCGATTATCTTGGAACGCATGGAATTCCCTGAGCCGGTAATTCACGTTGCGGTTGAGCCGAAAACCAAAGCCGACCAAGAGAAAATGGGTATCGCGCTGAACCGTTTGGCGAAAGAAGACCCGTCTTTCCGCGTTCGTACTGATGAAGAATCAGGTCAAACCATTATTTCCGGCATGGGTGAACTGCACTTGGAAATTATTGTTGACCGTATGAAACGTGAATTTGGCGTGGAAGCCAACGTGGGAGCGCCTCAAGTGGCTTACCGCGAAACCATTCGTAAAGAAGTTGAATCTGAAGCGAAACACGTTAAACAATCCGGTGGTAAAGGTCAGTATGGTCACGTTGTGATCAAAATGGAACCGATGGAGCCGGGTGGTGCAGGTTACGAGTTTATCGATGAGATTAAAGGTGGTGTGATTCCGCGCGAATTCATCCCGTCTTGCGACAAAGGTATCCGTGACACACTGCCGAACGGTATCGTTGCTGGTTATCCGGTTGTGGATGTCCGTATCCGCCTGATTTTCGGTTCGTACCACGATGTGGACTCTTCTCAAATTGCATTTGAGTTGGCCGCTTCTATGGCCTTTAAAGAGGGTATGAAAAAAGCCAACCCTGTTCTGCTTGAGCCGATGATGGCTGTTGAAGTAGAAACGCCTGAAGAGTATATGGGTGATGTGATGGGTGATTTGAACCGTCGCCGTGGTATCGTTTTGGGTATGGACGATGACGGTATCGGTGGTAAGAAAGTTCGCGCCGAAGTGCCGTTGGCAGAGATGTTTGGTTACTCAACCGACCTGCGTTCTGCAACCCAAGGCCGTGCGACTTACTCTATGGAGTTCAAGAAATACGCCGAGGCCCCGGCCCATATCGCCGCACAAGTTACTGAAAGCCGTAAAGGCTAAGGTAGTAAAGGCCGTCTGAAATCTGAAATAGTAAAACTTTCAGACGGCCATTGTTCTTTAATCGATCTTTATTTAGCAAAGGAATTAGCTCATGGCTAAGGAAAAATTCGAACGTAGCAAACCGCACGTAAACGTTGGCACCATCGGTCACGTTGACCATGGTAAAACCACGCTGACTGCTGCATTGACTACTATTCTGTCAAAAAAATTCGGTGGTGCGGCTAAAGCCTACGACCAAATTGACAATGCGCCGGAAGAAAAAGCCCGCGGTATTACCATTAATACCTCTCACGTAGAATACGAAACCGAAACCCGCCACTATGCCCACGTGGACTGCCCGGGTCACGCCGACTACGTTAAAAACATGATTACCGGGGCCGCACAAATGGACGGCGCAATTTTGGTTGTGTCTGCTGCCGACGGTCCTATGCCGCAAACCCGTGAACACATCCTGCTGGCCCGCCAAGTAGGTGTTCCTTACATCCTCGTGTTTATGAACAAATGCGACATGGTTGATGATGAAGAGCTGCTGGAGCTGGTTGAGATGGAAATCCGCGACCTGCTGTCAAGCTACGACTTCCCGGGTGATGACTGCCCGATCGTTCAAGGTTCCGCATTGAAAGCTTTGGAAGGTGATGCTGCTTACGAAGAAAAAATCTTCGAACTGGCTGCTGCATTGGACAGCTACATCCCGACTCCGGAGCGCGCTGTTGACAAACCGTTCCTGTTGCCGATTGAAGACGTGTTCTCTATTTCAGGCCGCGGTACTGTAGTAACCGGTCGTGTAGAGCGCGGTATCATTCACGTTGGCGATGAAATCGAAATCGTTGGTCTGAAAGACACTCAAAAAACAACTTGTACCGGTGTGGAGATGTTCCGCAAACTGCTGGACGAAGGTCAGGCAGGTGATAACGTGGGCGTATTGCTGCGCGGTACCAAACGTGAAGAAGTTGAGCGTGGTCAGGTATTGGCTAAACCCGGTACCATCACTCCGCACACTAAATTCAAAGCAGAAGTGTACGTATTGAGCAAAGAAGAGGGTGGTCGTCATACTCCGTTCTTCGCCAACTACCGTCCGCAATTCTACTTCCGTACTACCGACGTTACCGGTGCGGTAACTTTGGAAGAGGGTGTTGAAATGGTAATGCCGGGTGAAAACGTAGCCATTACTGTTGAACTGATTGCCCCGATTGCAATGGAAGAAGGCCTGCGCTTTGCGATTCGCGAAGGTGGCCGTACAGTAGGTGCCGGTGTTGTATCTTCTGTTATCGCTTAAAAAGGATATAGATAAATGGCAAACCAAAAAATCCGTATCCGCTTGAAAGCGTATGATTACAGCTTGATTGACCGTTCTGCACAGGAAATTGTTGAAACTGCGAAACGTACCGGCGCTGTAGTAAAAGGCCCGATTCCATTGCCGACCAAAATCGAGCGTTTCAATATCCTGCGTTCTCCGCACGTGAACAAAACCTCGCGTGAACAGTTGGAAATCCGTACCCACTTGCGCCTGATGGATATCGTGGATTGGACCGACAAGACAACGGATGCGCTAATGAAGCTCGACCTGCCGGCAGGTGTAGATGTAGAAATTAAAGTGCAGTAATTGATATTGAAAAACCGAGTGCATAGCACTCGGTTTTTCAATATTGAATTCGAACGTGGAATATTTTTCAGGCGGCCTCTGTGGCGGAGTTGTTATTATGATGGAAATAAAGGTTTTTATTGAATTCTTTCTGAGAGTTGGATTATAATAGCAAACTCAACTTTTTGGTTGGGGTTCGTTTTGTCCAAAATAAGCAAGCCAATCGCAGCTTGCCCTTTTTTAAAAGGAAAATAATCATGACGTTAGGTCTGGTTGGGCGTAAAGTAGGCATGACTCGCGTGTTCGACGAACAGGGTGTATCTGTTCCGGTAACCGTGTTGGATATGTCGGCTAACCGCGTCACACAAGTAAAATCCAAAGATGCTGACGGCTATGCGGCCGTTCAAGTTACCTTTGGTCAGAAGAAGGCAAATAAGGTTAATAAGTCAGCGGCAGGGCATTTTGCTAAGGCAGGTGTTGAGGCTGGTCGTGGCTTGATTGAGTTTGCTGTAACTGAAGAGAAGCTGGCTGATTTGAAGGCCGGAGATGAAATTGCTGTTGCTATGTTCGAAGTAGGACAGTTGGTTGATGTAACTGGTACCTCTAAAGGTAAAGGTTTCTCAGGTACCATTAAACGTCATAATTTTGATTCTCAGCGTACGTCTCATGGTAACTCCCGTTCGCACCGCGTTCCGGGTTCTATCGGTATGGCACAAGATCCTGGTCGTGTATTCCGTGGTCAGCGTATGGCTGGTCAATATGGTAATACAAAATCAACAGTGCAGAATTTGACTGTGGTTCGGGTTGATGTTGACCGCCAGTTGTTGTTGGTTAAGGGTGCAGTGCCTGGTGCAATTAACAGCGATGTTGTGGTTCGTCCCGGTGTGAAAGTAGGTGCATGATGGAATTGAAATTAATTGATGCTAAGGGGCAAATCTCTGGCAGTCTGTCTGTTTCAGATGCTTTGTTTGCCCGTGAATACAATGAAGCATTGGTGCACCAATTGGTAACTGCTTTCTTGGCAAATGCCCGTTCTGGTAACCGTGCGCAAAAGACGCGAGCTGAGGTAAATCACTCAACTAAAAAACCGTGGCGCCAAAAAGGTACGGGTCGTGCACGCTCTGGTATGACTTCTTCACCTTTGTGGCGTAAGGGTGGACGCGCATTTCCTAATAAGCCTGATGAAAACTTCACTCAGAAGGTAAATCGTAAGATGTACCGTGCAGGCATGGCTTCTATTTTGTCTCAGTTAGTGCGTGATGAACGCTTGTTTGCTATTGAGTCACTGGTTGCTAAAACTCCAAAAACTAAGACTTTTGCGGAGCAAGTAAAAAGCTTAGGTCTGGAGCAGGTGCTGTTTGTTACCAAGCAATTGGATGAGAATGTTTATCTGGCTTCGCGCAACTTGCCGAATGTGCTGGTTTTGGAGGCTCAACAAGTTGATCCATATAGCTTGTTGCGTTACAAAAAAGTCATTATTACTAAAGATGCAGTTGCACAATTAGAGGAGCAATGGGTATGAATCAACAACGTTTGACTCAAGTGATTTTGGCACCTATCGTTTCTGAGAAAAGCAACGTATTGGCTGAGCAGCGTAATCAAATGACGTTTAAAGTGTTGGCAAATGCAACTAAGCCTGAAATTAAAGCGGCTGTAGAGCTGCTGTTTGGTGTGAAAGTTACATCTGTGACAACTGTTACTGTTAAAGGTAAAGTTAAGCGTTTTGGTCGCACTCTGGGTCGTCGCAGTGATGTTAAGAAGGCTTATGTAAGCTTGGCTGCGGGTCAGGAGCTGAATTTGGAAGCCGCTGCGGCAGCTGCAGAATAAGGAAGAGTTAAAATGGCAATTGTTAAAATGAAGCCAACCTCTGCAGGTCGTCGCGGCATGGTTCGCGTCGTTGCTGAGAGCTTGCATAAAGGTGCTCCCTACGCGCCTTTGGTTGAGAAGAAAAATTCTACAGCCGGTCGTAATAATAATGGACACATTACCATTCGTCATAAAGGTGGTGGTCATAAGCATCATTACCGTGTAGTGGATTTTAAACGTAATAAAGACGGTATTACTGCAAAAGTTGAGCGTATCGAGTACGATCCTAACCGTACGGCGTTTATTGCGTTGTTGTGTTATGCGGATGGCGAACGCCGTTACATTATTGCCCCTCGCGGTATTCAGGCAGGTGCTATACTTGTTTCTGGTGCGGAGGCTGCAATTAAAGTGGGTAATGCGTTGCCGATTCGCAATATCCCGGTAGGTACAACCATTCATTGTATTGAAATGAAACCTGGTAAAGGTGCTCAAATTGCACGTTCTGCGGGTGCTTCGGCGGTGTTGCTGGCTAAAGAGGGTGTTTATGCTCAATTGCGCCTGCGTTCTGGTGAAGTGCGCAAGATCCATGTGGATTGCCGTGCTACCATCGGTGAAGTTGGCAATGAAGAGCAAAGCCTGAAGAAAATTGGTAAGGCAGGTGCTAATCGTTGGCGTGGTATTCGCCCGACCGTTCGCGGTGTTGTAATGAACCCTGTTGATCATCCGCATGGTGGTGGTGAAGGTCGTACAGGTGAAGCTCGTGAGCCGGTTAGTCCATGGGGTACTCCTGCCAAAGGTTACCGTACTCGTAATAATAAACGCACGGATAATATGATTGTCCGTCGTCGTTACTCAAATAAAGGTTAATTGATATGGCTCGTTCATTGAAAAAAGGCCCATATGTAGACCTGCATTTGCTGAAGAAAGTAGATGCTGCTCGTGCAAGCAACGACAAGCGTCCGATTAAAACTTGGTCGCGTCGTTCAACTATCTTGCCTGATTTTATTGGTTTGACTATTGCTGTTCATAACGGGCGTACTCATGTACCCGTATTTATCAGTGACAATATGGTTGGACATAAGTTGGGTGAGTTCTCATTGACCCGTACTTTTAAAGGCCATTTGGCTGATAAAAAGGCTAAAAAGAAATAAGGTGAATCATGAGAGTAAATGCGCAACATAAAAATGCCCGTATTTCAGCTCAAAAAGTTCGTTTGGTGGCTGACTTGATTCGTGGTAAGAGTATTGATCAGGCTTTAAATATCTTGACATTTAGCCCTAAAAAGGGTGCGGAGCTGATTAAAAAAGTATTGGAGTCCGCCATTGCTAATGCTGAGCACAATAATGGTGCTGATATCGATACTTTGAAAGTGGTAACCGTTTACGTCGATAAAGGCCCAAGTTTGAAACGTTTTCAAGCACGCGCTAAAGGTCGTGGTAACCGCATTGAGAAACAGACTTGTCATATTAACGTGACTGTTGGTAACTAAGGAAAAGCTATGGGACAAAAAATCAACCCTACAGGCTTTCGCCTGGCGGTAACTAAAGATTGGTCTTCGAAATGGTTTGCAAAAAGTGGTGAGTTCTCAACTGTATTAAAGCAGGATATAGATGTGCGTAATTATCTTCGCGCTCGATTGGCAAATGCTTCTGTTGGGCGTGTCGTTATTGAGCGACCTGCAAAATCTGCCCGTATTACTATCCATTCTGCACGTCCTGGCGTTGTGATTGGTAAGAAGGGTGAAGATATTGAGATTCTGAAGCGTGATTTGCAAGCATTGATGGGCGTACCGGTTCATGTCAATATTGAGGAAATCCGTAAGCCTGAATTGAATGCTCAAATTATTGCTGATGGAATCGCTCAGCAATTGGAGAAACGCGTACAGTTCCGTCGAGCAATGAAGCGTTCTATGCAGAATGCAATGCGTGCTGGCGCTAAAGGCATTAAGATTATGACCTCAGGCCGTCTGAATGGTGCAGACATTGCTCGTAGTGAATGGTATCGTGAAGGTCGCGTCCCACTTCATACTTTGCGTGCAAATGTGGATTATGCAACTAGTGAGGCTCATACTACATATGGTGTATTGGGTTTGAAAGTTTGGGTCTATACTGAGGGTGATGTGAAGTCTTCAGCTAAACCTGAAGAGAAGAAACAGAGAAAGGCAGGTGGTCGTCATGCTGCAGCCAACTAGACTGAAATACCGTAAGCAACATAAAGGACGCAATACAGGCATTGCTACGCGCGGTAATAAAGTAAGTTTTGGTGAGTATGGTTTGAAAGCCGTTGGTCGTGGCCGCTTGACGGCGCGCCAAATCGAGGCTGCTCGCCGTACTATGACTCGTCACATCAAACGTGGCGGTCGTATTTGGATTCGTGTGTTTCCGGACAAACCTATTACTGAGAAGCCTATTCAAGTTCGTATGGGTGGCGGTAAAGGTAATGTGGAATATTACGTTGCTGAAATTAAGCCGGGTAAGGTTCTATATGAGATGGATGGTGTGCCTGAGTCATTAGCTCGAGAGGCTTTTGAGTTAGCTGCCGCTAAATTGCCGGTTCCTACAACCTTTGTAGTAAGACAGGTGGGTCAATAATGAAAGTAAATGAACTGAAGGACAAATCTGTTGAGCAATTGAATGGTGACTTACTTGATTTGCTCAAAGCACAATTTGGCTTGCGTATGCAAAATGCAACTGGTCAATTAGGTAAACCAAGTGAGTTAAAGCGTGTACGCCGTGATATTGCTCGTATTAAAACCGTTTTAACTGAAAAAGGTGCCAAGTAATGAGCGAGGTTAAGAACGTTCGTACTTTGCAAGGCAAAGTAGTAAGTGACAAAATGGACAAGACTGTAACTGTATTGGTCGAGCGTAAAGTAAAGCATCCCCTTTACGGTAAAATTATCCGTTTATCTACCAAGATTCATGCTCATGATGAAGGTAATGAATATGGTGTTGGTGACGTAGTGGTGATTGCAGAATCTCGTCCGTTGTCAAAAACCAAATCTTGGGTTGTCAAAGAACTGGTTGAAAAGGCACGTACTGTTTAATTTTTTTGAGTGGTAGTGCTTTTTATAAGAAGCGAAGTCTTGCAGCAAATTATATTTGCGTGTAAACTTCGTTTCTTATCTTTCAGTGTCTTGCTGAGAGTTTCTTCCCTTCGGGATCCAAGACTGGTTTACTAGAACCGTGATGGTTTCATTTGGTAAGTAGCAATCGAGTTATGAGCTAAGTGAAAAGGGTAAATTAAGTTGGTTAATTTAAAGGTAATAACATGATTCAAATGCAGACCATCTTAGATGTGGCTGATAACTCTGGTGCGCGTCGTGTGATGTGTATTAAAGTATTAGGTGGATCTAAGCGTCGCTATGCTTCGGTTGGCGATATTATTAAAGTTGCAGTTAAAGATGCTGCCCCACGTGGTCGCGTCAAAAAAGGTGATGTATACAACGCTGTTGTTGTTCGTACTGCAAAAGGTGTTCGTCGTTCTGATGGTGCCTTGATTAAGTTTGACAATAACGCTGCTGTATTGTTGAACAATAAGCTTGAACCTATGGGTACGCGTATTTTTGGTCCAGTAACTCGTGAATTGCGTACTGAGCGATTTATGAAAATTGTTTCATTGGCACCTGAAGTACTGTGAGGAAAATAGCGATGAACAAAATTATTAAAGGCGATCAAGTCGTTATCATTTCTGGTAAAGATAAGGGCAAGCAGGGTCGAGTGGTTCGCGTATTGGGTGGTAAAGTGGTTGTTGAGGGTGTTAACATTGTTAAGCGACACCAAAAGCCGAATCCGATGCGAGGTGTTGAAGGGGGTGTTATTGTTAAGGAAATGCCTTTGGCTATTTCTAATGTTGCAATTTTCAATCCTGAGACCAATAAGGCGGATCGTGTTGGTGTTAAATTGATTGAGGGCGAAAGTAAAATCAAACGTGTTCGCTTCTTTAAATCTAACGGTTCTATCATTGGGGCGTAAGGAGATAACATGGCTCGGTTGAGAGAGTTTTATAAAGATGCAGTGATTCCTGAGTTGGTAAAACAATTTGGGTATAAGTCAGTAATGGAAGTGCCTCGCATTGAAAAAATCACTTTAAATATGGGTGTTGGTGAGGCAGTCGCTGATAAAAAAGTGATGGAGCACGCTGTTGCAGATTTGGAGAAAATTGCTGGTCAAAAACCGGTTGTAACCGTTGCTCGTAAATCTATTGCGGGCTTTAAAATCCGTGATAACTATCCAGTAGGTTGTAAAGTGACGCTGCGTCGCGATCAAATGTTCGAGTTCTTGGATCGCTTGATTACTATTGCGTTGCCACGTGTGCGCGACTTTCGTGGTGTGAATGGTAAGTCGTTCGATGGCCGTGGTAACTACAATATGGGTGTTCGCGAACAAATCATTTTTCCAGAAATCGAATACGATAAAATTGATGCGTTACGTGGTTTGAATATTACCATTACCACTACTGCAAAAACTGACGAAGAAGCTAAAGCTTTGCTGTCTCTGTTCAAGTTTCCGTTCAAAGGATAATCAATGGCTAAGAAAGCACTTATTAATCGCGAGCTGAAACGTCAAGCTCTGGCGAAAAAATATGCCGCTAAGCGCGAGGCAATTTTTGCAGTGATTAACGATGCAAATGCTACTGAAGAAGAGCGTTTTGAAGCACGCTTGAAATTCCAAGCAATTCCTCGCAATGCTGCGCCTGTACGTCAACGTCACCGTTGTGCTTTGACAGGTCGTCCTCGTGGTACATTCCGTAAATTTGGCTTGGGCCGTATTAAAATCCGTGAAATCGCAATGCGTGGCGAGATTCCGGGTGTTGTTAAAGCTAGTTGGTAATAGGAGTATTAATAATGAGTATGCATGATCCTATTTCCGATATGTTGACTCGTATCCGTAATGCGCAGCGTGCTAATAAGGTAACAGTTGCTATGCCTTCTTCAAAACTGAAATGCGCTATTGCTAAAGTTTTGAAAGAGGAGGGGTACGTCGAGGATTTTGCAGTTTCTGCTGATGCAAAACCAGTATTGGAAATTCAATTGAAATACTACGCGGGTCGTCCTGTAATTGAACAAATCAAACGTGTATCGCGTCCTGGCCTACGTATTTATAAAGCCTCTAACGAGATTCCAAGTGTGATGAACGGTTTGGGTGTTGCTATTGTTAGTACTTCTAAAGGTGTAATGACTGATCGTAAAGCCCGTTCTGAGGGTGTTGGTGGTGAGTTGTTGTGCATTGTGGCCTAGTGGAGAGAAAATAAATGTCACGCGTAGCTAAAAACCCAGTGACTGTTCCTGCTGGGGTTGAAGTAAAATTTGGAAATAATGAAGTATTGGTTGTAAAAGGTAAAAATGGCGAACTGTCTTTTCCTTTGCCTGCCAAGGTGGTCATTGAATTGAATAATGGTCAATTGACTTTTGCTGCAAAAGATGCGTCTAAACAAGCAAATGCTATGTCTGGTACCGCTCGTGCATTAGTTAACAATATGGTTAAAGGTGTTTCTGAGGGCTTTGAGAAAAAACTTCAGTTGATTGGTGTAGGTTATCGTGCCCAAGCCCAAGGTAAAGTATTGAATTTATCTTTGGGTTTCTCTCATCCGATCATTTATGAAATGCCAGAAGGTGTTACTGTTCAAACGCCCAGCCAAACGGAAATTATTTTGACTGGTGCAAATAAACAAGTGGTTGGTCAGGTTGCCGCTGAAATTCGTGCATTCCGTTCTCCTGAGCCCTATAAAGGTAAAGGTGTACGCTATGTGGGCGAAGTGGTGATGATGAAAGAAGCCAAGAAAAAATGATTGAGGTTCACTAATGAATAAACATGCAACCCGACTCCGTCGTGCACGCAAAACCCGTGCGCGTATTGCGGACTTAAAAATGGTAAGATTATGCGTGTTCCGCACAAATAATCACATTTATGCTCAAGTAATTAGTGCTGAGGGTGATAAAGTATTGGCACAAGCCTCTACCTTGGAAGCTGAAGTGCGCAATAGCCTAAAATCTGGTAGCAATGTTGAAGCGGCTACTGTTGTAGGCAAGCGTATTGCTGAAAAAGCAAAAGCAGTAGGCGTTGATAAAGTTGCTTTTGATCGCTCAGGTTTTCAGTATCACGGTCGTGTGAAAGCTTTGGCTGAAGCTGCACGTGAAAATGGTTTAAGCTTCTAATATTCGGAGACTTTCAGATGGCAAAACATGAAATTGAAGAGCGCGGTGACGGCCTGATTGAAAAGATGGTTGCTGTAAACCGTGTAACTAAAGTGGTTAAAGGTGGTCGTATTATGGCTTTCTCTGCGCTGACCGTGGTTGGCGATGGCGATGGTCGTATCGGTATGGGTAAAGGTAAATCTAAAGAAGTGCCTGTTGCTGTGCAAAAAGCTATGGATCAAGCTCGTCGGTCAATGATTAAAGTACCTTTGAAAAACGGTACTATCTATCACGAAGTAATAGGTCGTCATGGTGCAACTCGCGTATTTATGCAGCCTGCTAAAGAGGGGAGCGGTGTGAAAGCTGGTGGCCCAATGCGTTTAGTATTCGATGCAATGGGTGTTCATAACATTTCAGCCAAGGTGCATGGTTCTACCAATCCCTACAATATCGTACGCGCTACTTTAGACGGCTTGTCAAAATTGTATACTCCTGCTGATATCGCTGCTAAACGCGGCCTGACAGTGGAAGATATTTTAGGAGCTAGCCATGACTGAGCAAAAGAAACTCAAAGTAACTTTGGTTAAAAGTCTGATTGGTACTATCGAATCTCACCGTGCTTGCGCGCGCGGTTTAGGCTTGCGTCGTCGCGGGCACACTGTTGAGGTTTTAGATACCAAAGAAAATCGAGGGATAATTAACAAAATCAGCTACCTGTTGGAAGTGGAGTCGTAATATGTTTTTGAATACTATTCAGTCTGCTGAAGGTGCTACTCATTCAAGCCGTCGTGTAGGTCGTGGTATTGGTAGTGGCTTAGGTAAAACCGGTGGTCGTGGCCATAAAGGTCAGAAGAGTCGTTCTGGTGGTTTCCACAAAGTAGGCTTTGAAGGTGGTCAAATGCCTTTGCAGCGCCGATTGCCGAAACGTGGTTTCAAATCTTTGACTTATGCATTGAATGCGGAAGTTTGTTTGAGCGAATTGGCTTTGGTTGCGGTTGATGAGATCGATGTATTGGCTCTGAAGCAAGCTGGTCTGATTGCAGCAAATGCGCAAAATGTTAAAGTTATTGCTTCTGGCAAAATCAGCAAAGCCGTAACCTTGAAAGGCATTAAAGTTACCAAAGGTGCTAAAGTTGCAATTGAAGCAGCTGGTGGTAAAGTTGAAGAGTAAGGCTTGAATTATAGTGGCTAATCAACAATCTTCATCAGGTTTATCCAAGTTTGGGGACTTGAAAAAGCGTTTATTGTTTCTGCTGGGTGCTCTGGTTGTTTTTCGAATCGGTGCACATATTCCAGTGCCAGGCGTGGATGCAGTTGCATTAGCTAAAGTATACGAAAGCGCTGGGAATGGCATCTTGGGCATGTTGAACATGTTTTCGGGAGGCTCTTTAGAGCGCTTTAGTATATTTGCTATCGGCATCATGCCCTATATTTCGGCATCAATTATTGTTCAGCTGGCTTCAGAGATTTTGCCCTCTTTAAAAGCTTTAAAAAAGGAAGGTGAGGCAGGGCGGAAGATAATTACAAAATATACTCGGTATGGCACGGTATTGCTTGCTATTTTACAGAGTATGGGTGTTGCAACTTTTGTTTTTCAGCAGGGTGTAGTTGTTGCGAGTCAGGTCGAGTTTTATATTTCGACAATTGCATGTTTGGTCACTGGGACCATGTTCTTAATGTGGCTGGGCGAACAGATTACCGAGCGAGGTATTGGTAATGGTATTTCATTGATTATAACAGCCGGTATTGTTTCAGGTATTCCGGCGGGTATTGCTCAGCTTGTAGCTTTGACTACTCAGGGCGCTATGAGTATTTTGATGGCAGTTTCAATTGTAACGGGTGCATTTCTATTAATTTATATAGTGGTCTATTTTGAAAGTGCACAACGCAAAATTCCAGTTCATTATGCTAAACGCCAATTTGGAAATGGTGCAATGCAGGGACATAATACCCATATGCCGTTCAAGCTTAACATGGCTGGAGTGATTCCCCCGATTTTTGCATCAAGTATTATCCTGTTTCCTTCTACCTTGCTGGGATGGTTTGGAAATGCCAATGTCAATGGCTGGTTACAAAAAGTTTCAGGTTGGTTGCAACATGGGCAACCTGCTTATATCTTGTTATTTGCTGCAACTATAGTATTTTTTTGTTATTTTTATACAGCATTGGTTTTTAGTCCTAAGGAAATGGCTGATAATCTTAAAAAAAGCGGGGCGTTTGTTCCTGGGATTCGTCCAGGCGAGCAAACTTCTAAATATTTGGAAAAAGTGGTATTACGATTGACCTTGTTTGGTGCGTTGTATATTACGATTATTTGTTTGATTCCTGAGTTCTTAACGACGGCTTTGAATGTTCCGTTCTATTTGGGAGGGACTTCTTTGTTGATTCTTGTTGTGGTTACGATGGATTTTCATACTCAGATTAACTCATATCGAATGACTCGACAATATGAGGATTTGCTAAAAGGTCCAGATATGAAATCATTATCACGTAAATGAAACTTATGGCTAAAGAAGATACTATACAAATGCAGGGCGAAATTCTTGAAACTTTGCCAAATGCAACATTTAAAGTAAAGCTCGAAAATGACCATGTAGTTTTAGGTCATATTTCTGGGAAGATGCGGATGCACTACATTCGTATTTCTCCAGGTGATAAAGTAACAGTCGAGTTAACCCCTTATGATTTAACCCGGGCTCGTATCGTATTCCGAGCAAGATAGACTGTAAAAAGGAAAGAAAATGCGTGTACAACCTTCTGTAAAGAAAATTTGCCGAAACTGCAAAATTATTCGCCGTAATCGTGTAGTTCGTGTTATTTGTACTGATCCTCGTCATAAGCAGCGTCAAGGCTAAGAAGCTTTGCTTCTTTAGTGTTCGATGTTCGATTTTGTGATATAGTGACACACTTTGCCCTAAAAAGGAAAAAATATGGCTCGTATTGCAGGGGTAAATATCCCTAACAATGCCCACATAGTAATTGGCTTGCAGGCTATTTATGGTGTCGGCGCTACTCGTGCTAAATTGATTTGTGAAGCAGCAGGTGTTACTCCTTCTGTTAAAGCAAAAGATTTAGATGAGGCACAGTTGGATGCTTTGCGTGAACAGGTTGCCAAATATGAGGTTGAAGGCGACTTGCGTCGTGAGGTGACGATGAGCATTAAGCGGTTGATGGATATGGGCTGCTACCGCGGCTTTCGCCATCGTCGTGGATTGCCTTGTCGTGGTCAGCGCACTCGTACTAATGCTCGGACAAGAAAAGGTCCGCGTAAGGCGATTGCGGGTAAGAAATAATTTTTGAGGAATTTTGTTAATGGCTAAAGCAAACACAGCTTCGCGTGTACGTAAAAAAGTGCGTAAAACCGTAAGCGAGGGTATTGTTCACGTTCATGCTTCTTTCAACAATACCATCATTACAATCACCGACCGCCAAGGCAATGCATTGTCTTGGGCTACCTCTGGCGGCGCTGGTTTTAAAGGTTCTCGTAAAAGTACACCATTTGCTGCACAAGTTGCAGCAGAGTCAGCTGGTAAAGTTGCCCAAGAGTATGGCGTTAAAAATTTGGAAGTTCGTATTAAGGGTCCTGGCCCGGGCCGTGAATCTTCTGTGCGTGCGCTAAATGCTCTGGGTCTCAAAATTACCAGTATTACAGACGTAACTCCGTTACCGCATAACGGTTGCCGTCCGCCTAAAAAACGTCGTATTTAATTTTGGAGTATTTGAGACATGGCACGTTATATTGGCCCTAAATGTAAGTTAGCACGTCGCGAAGGAACTGATTTATTTTTGAAGAGTGCGCGTCGCTCTTTAGATTCTAAGTGCAAGTTGGATACTGCTCCTGGTCAGCACGGCGCAAAAAAAAACCGTTTGTCTGACTATGGCTTGCAATTGCGTGAGAAGCAAAAAATTCGTCGAATTTATGGTGTTTTGGAGCGTCAGTTCCGTCGTTATTTCGCAGAAGCTGCACGGCGCAAAGGTTCGACAGGTGAGTTGCTGCTCCAGCTTTTGGAATCTCGTTTAGATAATGTTGTATATCGGATGGGTTTTGGTTCTACAAGGGCAGAGGCTCGACAATTGGTTTCCCATAAGGCAATTACAGTTAACGGACAGGTTGTTAATATCCCTTCTTTCCAAGTTAAAGCTGGCGATGTTGTTGCTGTTCGTGAGAAGGCTAAAAAGCAGGTTCGTATTCAAGAGGCCCTGAGTTTGGCTACGCAAATTGGTATGCCGAGCTGGGTTTCTGTTGATGCAGCTAAATTAGAAGGCATATTTAAAAATATGCCGGATCGTTCAGAATTGACTGGCGATATTAATGAACAGCTGGTGGTGGAGTTTTACTCTAAATAATGCTTGCTCTGTGAGGGACAGTTAAATGCAAAATAGCACAACCGAATTTTTGAAGCCGCGTCAAATTGATGTGGATACTTTGTCTGCTACTCGTGCCAAAGTTTCTATGCAGCCATTTGAGCGTGGTTTTGGTCATACTTTGGGTAATGCTTTGCGTCGTATCTTACTGTCATCAATGAACGGCTTTGCTCCTACTGAGGTAGCTATTTCTGGTGTCTTGCATGAATACTCTACAGTAGATGGTGTTCAAGAGGATGTTGTTGATATTCTTTTGAATATTAAGGGTATTGTATTTAAATTGCACGGTCGTAGTCAGGTTCAATTGACCCTGAAAAAATCTGGCAAGACGGTTGTTGTCGCTGGGGATATTGATTTGCCTCATGATGTAGAAATTTTAAACCCTGAGCATGTCATTTGTCATTTGGCAAGTAATGGTCAGATTGATATGGAAATCAAAGTGGAGCAGGGTCGTGGCTACCAGTCTGTATCCGGACGTCGCGTTTTACGTGATGAAGGAAAGCAGATTGGTGCTATTCAGTTAGATGCGAGCTTTTCCCCCATTAGCCGTGTCAGCTTTGAAGTCGAGCCGGCTCGTGTGGAACAGCGTACGGATTTGGATAAATTGGTTCTGGATATTGAAACTGATGGTTCTATCGATCCGGAGGAGGCTGTTCGTAGTGCAGCTCGTATTTTAATTGATCAAATGTCTATTTTTGCAGATTTGCAAGGAACGCCGGTGGAAGAGGTGGAAGAGAAAGCTCCTCCAATCGATCCAATTTTGCTGCGTCCGGTAGATGATTTGGAATTAACAGTTCGTTCGGCTAATTGTTTGAAAGCTGAAGATATTTATTATATTGGCGACTTGATTCAGCGTACTGAAACCGAACTGTTGAAAACTCCGAATTTAGGACGTAAATCTCTGAATGAGATTAAAGAGGTATTGGCTTCCAAAGGCTTGACATTGGGTTCTAAATTAGAAGCTTGGCCGCCTATGGGCTTGGAAAAGCCGTAAGTTTCAAAATAAAAGGATAATGACATGCGTCATCGTAATGGTAACCGCAAATTAAACCGTACCAGCAGCCATCGTGCTGCAATGCTGCGCAATATGGCTAATTCTTTGTTGACTCACGAGACAATCGTGACAACATTGCCAAAAGCTAAAGAGTTGCGCCGTGTGGTAGAGCCCCTGATTACTTTGGGTAAAAAACCTTCTTTAGCAAATCGTCGCTTGGCATTTGACCGTACTCGCGATCGCGATGTAGTGGTTAAATTGTTTGATGATTTGGGTTCACGTTTTGCTAACCGCAATGGTGGTTATGTTCGTGTGCTTAAATATGGTTTTAGAAAAGGTGACAATGCACCTTTGGCATTGGTTGAATTGGTTGATAAGGTAGCCGAAAACTAAATGTAAGTGTGTTGTATGTTAAACGCCATCAGCGATTAGCTGGATGGCGTTTTTATTTTATTATCTGGTTAAATACGCAACTTTCTAAAAAGGTTTAATATTCAGGATGTTTTGAACTGCTACAGTAGCATACTGGATAAACAAGGTCGAAATCTTCGAGAAAACGCTGAAACCCTCGAAAATCGCTCATGCAACCGGTTGTTTTAATTTTGTAAAGATTCTAGGCCGTCTGAAATCGTGATGCTTTAAGGAATCATAATACTTCATACGGCCCCTTGACTTGTTTACTTGCAAAATTCTTTCAATGAATGTTTTTGTGCATGCCTCTTTTTATGTTTCGAACAAATTTTATTACTTTGTTCTCTTTTACTTAGTCCTATAACTTTAATGTCCTTGGGATGTGCGGCGATAAAGGCTTTGGTGGCTGCCATCATTTCCTCGGTGCGCGGGTCGCCCCAGCGTACGATTTTGCCGTTTTCATCGCGTTTGTCCGACCAGATAATCACGCCGTCCATGTATTTGTAGCTGATGTCGAGCATCTGCCGCCAGCGTTTGCCGTCGATGAATTTTTTGAAATGCGGGCTGCCGGTGGCTGAATAGTATTGCGGCCAGATGTAGCCGATGATTTTTTTGTTCGGCATCCGCTTTTTAATGTCGTCAACGGTGGTTTTCACGTCTGTTTCCCATTGCGCTATGTCCGGCGAGGTGATGTAGAGCACGGGGTTGGCGTAATCGCTGATGGCGGCGGTCATGTGGCGGCGTTTGTTGACCTGCTGCCATTTGTCGAGGATGGCCTGATTGCTTTCGTTCGGGCGGTAGTGGCGGATGGCGTTGAGGTGTTCACCCGGCAGGCCGTAGTTGCTGATGAATGCGCGCGGATTTTCTTCGCGGAAAATCCGATACATACGCGCGAAGTTGTTTTTCAGCTCCTGCGGGCTGAGAATCTGGCCGCCTTTGTCGGCAAACCAGGTTTCGATGTCGGTCGAAATCGTGCGGTAGCCTGCGCGGTAAGACTGCTTCGCCAGCTCGCGAATGCGTTTTTCGTTCAACACGCCATGTTTGCGCTTGCCGGTCGGGTCGGGCATCACCAGCTCGGATTCGTAAACCAAAAACACTTTCGACAGCCCGTCGGCCGTCAAGTCGGGCTTGCCGACGTAATCCATGCGGTCGTAAACGACAAATTCCTTGCCGTATGAAAACGCGGCAGTCAGAAGCAGCGCGGCGGCTGAGGCGGTGTGAAACAGTTTGTGTGAATTTTTCATAAGACGGCCTGAAAACGGAAAACGCTAGGTTATCGCCGGAATGCCGTTCAGACTACACCGCCAGCGTAAAAGCATGTCAGGCGCGGGAAAAAGGGCGGGGATTTTGCAAACAGCGGCGGTTTCGCATTTACAAAAGCAATCAGGCCGCGACCGTTGTAACAATCAAAAAAGCCGTCTGACACTTCGGCTACGCTCAGTGCAGGTGCTTCGACTGTGCTCGGTAACCGAATTGAATTTCAGACGGACTATTTTCACACGGCATCAAAACAGCTTTTTTACTTCCGCTTCAATATCGTCCGCGCGCATAAACGTCTCGCCGATTAAAAACGCATTCACGCCGTGGCTGCGCATAAAATCGACGTCTTCCTTATTACGGATGCCGCTTTCCGTCACTACCGTTTTGCCCTCCAGAACGGGCAGCAGATCCAGTGTCTGTTGCAGCGAAACGTCGAATGTGCGCAGATCGCGGTTGTTCACCCCCCAGAGTTTGGTGGAAAGTTTGCGGCATTTTTCCAGCTCGCTTTTATCGTGCAGCTCCAGCAAAACCGTCATCTTCAGGCTGTACGCCGCGTTTTCCAAACGCGCCAGCGTATCCGCGTCCAGCGCCGCCGCAATCAGCAAAACCGCGTCCGCGCCCCAAGCGCGCGCCTGATGGATTTGGTACTCGTCAATCATAAAATCCTTGCGCAACACCGGCAGCGAAACCGCCGCGCGCGCCTGTCTCAAATATTCGGGCGAACCCTGAAAATACTGCTCGTCGGTCAACACCGACAAACAGGCCGCACCGGCGCGTTCGTATGCGCGGGCGATTTCGACGGGATTGAAGTCCGCCCGAATCAAACCCTTGCTCGGGCTGGCTTTTTTCACTTCCGCAATCACCGCCGGCAGATTCTGCGCCTGTTTGGCAGTGATCGCGCCGAAAAAATCGCGCGGCGGCGTCGCATCCAGCGCCCGCGCCTTGATTTCGTCAAACGGAACGGCGGCTTTTTGCGCGGCCACTTCTTCGGTTTTGGTGGCCAGAATTTTGTTGAGAATATCGCTCATGTCGTGCTTCCAAGGGTGGGGGAAAGGGGATTTTAGCATTTGCGGCGCAAAGGCCGTCTGAAAAATTAGTTCTTCAAGCGACGTCATTTCCACCTGTGCAGGCATGACGCCGGTAAACATTTCAGACGGCCTTTCCCGATTTCCATCAAAACATTCGGGTTGTCTGAAAACTCAAGGCTTGGGCAGGCGCAGATGGATTTTGTATGCCCACATCCGTAAAACATAGCCGCTGATCAGCAGAACCTGCAATGTAAACGGATGAACCATATTCAGAAAATCCAGCAGGCAGACCGCAATGCCCACAATCACGGCCACGCTTCCGTAAAAGCCCTCGCGCATGATGACCGGAATATCGTTGATCAGCATATCGCGCACAATGCCGCCGCCGACTGCCGTCACAAAACCCGTCATCACCACGCCGAAAATGTTCAGTCCGTAATCCAAACCGATTTGCGCGCCGATGATGGTAAACGCCACCAGCCCGAGCGAATCCGCCCACGCAAAGGCTTCCGCCAACACGCGCCGTTGGCTGTTTTGCAGCTTCAAAAACCACGCCGCCGCCAGCGTCACGGCAATCACCAGCAGCGACGAATATTCCGTAAACACCGCCGGAATGCGCCCCACCAAAACATCGCGCATCATCCCGCCGCCGACAGCGGTCAGCAGCGCACAGATCAAAACACCCAAAATATCGAGCCGTTTGCGGACACCGACCAGATAGCCCGCCAAAGTAAAGGCGGCTGTGCCGATGATGTTGATTAAGTCGGAAGCGGTCATGGCGGAAACGGGAAATCGAAAAACAAATAATCATGAAACAAATATTTAAGGCCGTCTGAAAGCGTATCTTTTTTCAGACGGCCTCAAACTGCTCAAAATACCCCAATACCGCCTGCGGCAGCCAGCCGATATTCAGACGGCCGTTTTCTTTGCCGACAAAGCCGACGTGGCCGCCGTAGGGCGGTTGCAGCAGGGTGACACGGTCGGAAACTTCGCCCGCACCGGGCAGGGCTTCGGGCGGCAGGAAGGGGTCGTTGCGGGCGTTCAGAAGCAGAAGCGGCGTGGCAACGTCGGCAAGAAACGGTTTGCACGAGGCGCGGCGGTAGTAGTCGTGGCGGTCGGCAAAACCGTGCAGCGGTGCGGTAAACAGGTCGTCGAAATCCCCCAGCGTTTTGCAGTTTTCCAGCGGCGAGGCCGTTTGAAAATGCTTGAAGGCCCGGGCTTTGGGAATGAGAGAACTTAAAAAATAGCGCGTATAGAGCAGGCGCGTGAGGCCGCGGTCGAAACGTGTTCCCGCCGCGCTCAGATCGACGGGTGCGGAAACGGCGGCGGCGGCGCGGGGCAGGGCGGTTTGGTTCAGACGGCCTTGTTCGCCCAGATATTTCGCCAGCGCGTTGCCGCCGAGCGAGATGCCGATGGCGTAGATTTTCGGATAACGCGCTGCGAGTGTTTGCAGCATAAACGCGATTTCGCGCGTGTCACCCGAATGGTAGAACACGGGTGCGGTGTTGGGCACGCCGCCGCAGCCGCGAAAATGCGCCACCACGCCGTGCCAGCCGCGCCGCTGCACGGCTTTCATCATTTCCACCGCGTAATGGCTGCGGCTGCTGCCTTCCAAGCCATGGAACATTACCACCAGCGGCGCGTCGGGGTCGGCGGCATCAACAAAATCATAGGCCGCCAAACCCTGCGCCGTGCTGTCGGGCAGCAGCTCGCGGCGGTAGGCAGGCGGCGGGCTTTGCAGCGCTTTGGCAAACAGCGTGTCGGCGTTGCCGTTGCGCAGCCAGACAGGTGTGTTGAGCGAGGGAAAATTCATTTTCTAAACAGTAATTTATAAACCAATAAAGTGGAAAATGCGCCGTTTACCCAGCCTGCGAACACATCGGTCGGGTAGTGCACCCCCAGATAAAGGCGCGAAAAACCCATCGATAGCGCAAACGCCACACAGCCCGCGGCGACGGCGCGGCAGTGTGGCGAACCGCGCCAAAGCAGAAACACAATCATCGCCAAAGCCGCGCCGAATGTGGCATGGCCGCTGGGGAACGAATAATTGGCCTCTTCCACAATCCGTGGCCAAAGCTTGGGGCGCGGGCGGGCGAAAAACGACTTGACCGCAAGCATCACCAGCGTCGGCAGCAGCGTAGAAAACACGATAAACACAGCCGTTTTCAGCCGTTTGCGAAACGCCAGCCACACCGCAACCAGCGCAATCACGGGCACGGCGAGCGCCGTTTTGCCGACATAATGCAGCGCCACCGCCACGGGCGCAAACCAGCCGCCGACGTTGGCATGAATCCACAGCATCAGCGGTGTTTCAAACGCAAAACCCTGTTGCCCCCATAATTGTGATGCAATCATGACAACTGTTACCAAAGGCGCAGTCATGCAGAAAAGCAACATTAAAGTGCGCAGAGAAAAACGGCGGCGGATGTCGGTAAGCGGCATAAAAAGTCTTTTAAAAAAACGGTCGGACGGGGAATAAGCGTTGCTTCAAACATTTCAGACGGTCTCAATGCCGTCTGAAATGTTCCCAAACCGGTTTGCAGTTTGGCGGCAATTCGGGGCACGCGCCCAAGGTGCCGCCTGAAAAATCGTTTAAACGGTGGAAGTCGCTGCCCGCGCCGGCGAGCAGGCCGTAGCGTTCGGCCAGAAGCGCGTAGTTCAGGCGGTCGTTTTTGTCGCAGTTGCCGCTGTGAACCTCAATCCCCGCGCCGCCCAGCGCTTTGAACTCTTCAAACAGGCGTCGTTTGGCGGTGGCGGAGAGATCGTAGCGCATCGGGTGGGCGATGACCGCCAGCCCGTCCGCGCCGTTTACGGCGTTGACGCAGTCGGCGAGTTCCGCCCACTGGTGCGGCACGGCGCAGGATTTTCCGTCGCCCAAATATTTGGCAAACGCCTGCTGTTTGTTGCGTACGTGATTGTTTTGAATCAGAAATTCGGCAAGATGGGTGCGGCCGACCATTTCGGGATTCGCAGCGAGCGCGAGTGCGCCCTCAAACGCGCCGGCAATGCCTTTTTTTTCCAGCTTGGCGGCAATTGCTTCCAGCCTTTTCAGACGGCCTTGCCGCACCTTGGCCAACAGGGTTTGCAGCGTTTCGTTTTCAGGGTCGAAATCGAGGCCGACGACATGGATGGTGCGCCCGTGCCACGTTACCGAAATTTCCACGCCGTTGATAAAACGCAGGCCGATCGTATCGGCTTCTGCTCGCGCCTCGGCCAGCCCGCCGGTGTGGTCGTGGTCAGTCAGCGCAAGCAGGGTGCAACCGTTTTCGTGAGCGAGGCGCACGACTTCGGCGGGGGACAAAGTGCCGTCTGAAACGGTGGAATGGCAGTGAAGGTCTATCATGGGATTCTTTAAGGTTTTCAACGGGTTTTTCAGACGGCCTATCCCGCGCGCTCCGCAGCCTCGCGCAAACGCTTCTGCTGCGCGTCGTAGGCGGTTTTTTCGTTACAATACATCGTCTGCATGCAGGCATCGCCGCATTCGCTGCCGCAACATTCCCAATCTTCGGGGCGGACAGGTTCGGGAAGCAGCGTTTCGTCAGGCTTCAGGGTCGTATCCATCGGCAATCTCCAATCGTGCGCCGTCAAATTCAACCACTTCGCCGCCGCGGATTTTGGCGGTTTTGCGTATTTCTGTTTCGCCGTTTCGCAACACCAGCCCCTCTGCGATAAAGGCTTTCGCCTGCCCGCCGCTTTCGGCCAAACCTGCGAGTTTCAAGAGGTCGCAAAGGGCGATGTATTCGTTGTCTTCGAGATAGACTGTGGCTTCCATGTTTTTCCTTTCGTTTGGCGGATTGTAACGTAATTGGGGCGGGCCGGTCATTGGCAAGCTGTTGTTTGTATAGGCCGTCTGAAAAATCTTTTCGGTTTTCAGACGGCCTGACGGCTTTTCGGCTGCTACAATACGGCCTTTAATGTTTCCGACGAAATCCGCCATGAATCCGACCTACATTCCTCTGCGCCTGCACACCGAGTTCTCGATTACCGACGGCATGGTACGCATCAAAGAAGTGGTGAAAAGAGCCAAAGAATGCGGCCTGCCGGCGCTGGGCATCAGCGATTTGATGAACGAATTCGGTTTGGTGAAATTCTATAAAGCCTGCCGCGGCGCGGGAGTGAAGCCTGTGGGTGGTGCGGATGTTTGGATTGAAAATCCCGCTGCGCCCGACAAGCCCTTCCGCGCGTTGCTGATTATCCGCAACGACAAGGGCTATCTGCGTTTGAGCGAACTGCTTACGGCGGCCTACGTCGGTAAAGACCGCAATGTCCATCATGCCGAGTTGCGCCAAAGCTGGCTGGCGGAGGGCGACAACAGCGGCCTGATCTGCCTGAGCGGCGCGCATTACGGCGAAGTGGGCGCAAACCTGCTCAACGGCAATGAGGCGGCGGCACGTATGGCGGCGGAAAAATACACGGCGTGGTTTCCGAATGCGTTTTATCTGGAACTGCAACGCCTGCCGGAACGCCCCGAGTGGGAAACGTCGGTCTCCGGCAGCGTGAAACTGGCGGAGGATTTGGGTTTGCCCGTGGTGGCGACGCATCCGGTGCAGTTTATGAACCGCGACGATTTTATGGCACACGAAACGCGGGTGTGCATCGCGGGCGGTTGGACGCTGGCGGACAAAAAACGTCCGCACGATTTTGTGGCGGGGCAGTATTTCGCATCGCCGGAAGAAGTGGCGGCGCGGTTTGCCGATTTGCCCGAAGCGCTTGAAAATACGGTAGAAATCGCCAAGCGCTGCAACCTGCACATCACGTTGGGCAAAAACTTCCTGCCGCTGTTTCCCACGCCCGAGGACATGAGTTTGGACGACTACCTGACGCAGCTTTCCAACGAGGGTTTGCAGGAACGCATGGCGCAGCTTTATCCCGACGAGGCCGAGCGTGCGGCGAAAATGCCCGAATATCAGGCGCGTTTGGATTTCGAGCTGAACATCATCATTCAGATGAAGTTTCCCGGTTATTTCCTTATTGTACAAGACTTTATCAACTGGGCGAAACAGAACGGCTGCCCGGTCGGCCCCGGCCGCGGTTCGGGCGCGGGCTCGCTGGTGGCGTATTCGCTGAAAATTACCGACCTCGATCCGCTGAAATATGCGTTGCTGTTCGAGCGTTTTCTCAATCCCGAGCGCGTGTCCATGCCCGACTTCGACGTGGATTTCTGCCAGTCCAACCGCGGGCGCGTGATTGAATATGTGCGCGAAAAATACGGAGCGGAGGCGGTCAGCCAGATTGTGACTTTCGGCACGCTGTCGTCGAAAGCCGTCATCCGTGACGTGGGGCGTGTGTTGGATTTGCCGTTTATGCTGTGCGACCGTTTGTCGAAACTGATTCCGCTTGAGGCCAACAAACCGCTGAGTTTGGAAAAAGCGATGGAGGCCGAACCGCAAATCCGCGAGCTGATTGAGGCGGAAGAGGCGGAAGATTTAATCGATCTGGCGAAAAAACTCGAAGACTTAACGCGCGGCTTGGGGATGCACGCCGGCGGCGTACTCATTGCGCCGGGCAAAATTTCCGATTACAGCCCCGTTTATCAAGCCGACGAATCCGCTTCGCCTGTGTCGATGTACGACAAAGGCGACGTGGAAGACGTGGGTTTGGTGAAGTTTGACTTTTTGGGCCTGCGCAATCTGACCATCATCGAAATGGCGCAGGAAAACATCAAAAAAACCACGGGCGATATTGTCGATGTCGGCAAAATCACCCTCGACGACCAGGCCGCCTACCAGATTTTCCGCGACGCCAACACCACTGCCGTGTTCCAGTTTGAATCGACGGGCATGAAAAAAATGCTCAAAACGGCGCATACGACCAAGTTTGAAGAACTCATCGCCTTCGTGTCGCTCTACCGTCCCGGCCCGATGGACAACATCCCCGACTTTGTCGCCCGTATGAAAGGCGGCAAGTTCGAGTATATCCATCCCCTGCTCGAACCGGTACTCGAACCGACCTACGGCATCATGGTGTATCAGGAACAGGTGATGCAGGCCGCGCAGATTATCGGCGGCTACTCGCTAGGCGGGGCTGATTTGCTGCGCCGCGCGATGGGTAAGAAAAAACCCGAAGAAATGGTGAAACACCGCGGAATCTTCGCCGAAGGCGCCGCCAAACAAAACATTCCGCGCCAGAAAGCCGACGAAATTTTCGACTACATGGAAAAATTCGCCGGCTACGGTTTCAACAAATCCCACGCCGCCGCCTACGCCCTGATTTCCTATCAGACGGCCTGGCTCAAAGCCCATTATCCCGCCGAATTTATGGCCGCCACCATGTCGAGCGAGCTGGACAACACCGACCAGCTCAAGCATTTCTACGACGACTGCCGCGCCAACGGCATCAGTTTCCTGCCGCCCGACATCAACGAATCCGACTACCGCTTCGTGCCCAATGCCAATAAGGAAATCCGCTACGCTCTCGGTGCGATTAAAGGCACGGGCGAAGCCGCCGTCGAAGCCGTTATCGCCGCGCGCCAAGGCGGCGGGAAATTTACCGGACTGCTCGATTTCTGCGAACGCGTCGGCAAGGACCACGTCAACCGCCGTACCATCGAAGCCCTCATCAAAGGCGGTGCGTTCGACAGCATCGAACCCAACCGCGCCATGCTGCTGGCCAACATCGACCTGTCCATGGCCAACGCTGACCAAAAAAACGCCAACGCCAATCAGGGCGGTCTTTTCGACATGATGGAAGACGCCATCGAACCCGTCGCCCTTGAGCCGTGCGAAGCCTGGAGCGAATCAGAAAAACTCGCCGAAGAAAAAAACGTCGTCGGTTTCTACCTCTCCGGCCACCCGTTCGGTCCCTACGCATCCGAAGTGCGCCTCATCGCCCCGACCAAATTAGGCCGTCTGAAACCGCAGGACAGCGCCCGCGTCGCTGGTTTCGCCACCGCCGTGCGCACCATGATGGGCAAACGCGGCAAAATCGCCTTCGTCACCCTCGAAGACCAAAGCGGCCAAGTCGAAATCCTCATCAGCGGCCAAACCCTCGAAGAGAGCGTCGACATCCTCAAAGCCGACCAAGTATTAATCGTCGAAGCCAAAATCAGCCGTGACGATTACGGCGGCGGCGACGGCCTGCGCATCATGGCCAACCACGTCATGACTCTGCAAACCGCCCGCGAACGCTACGCCCGCAGCCTCAGCCTCGCCCTGCGCCCCGGCCACAATATCCCGCGCCTCGCTGAAATCCTTGCCGCCAACCGCCAAACCGTGGGCAACGCCGTTCCGCTGCAACTGTCGTACAGCAACGACCACGCCTCCGGCGCGCTGAAAATCCCGCCCAAATGGATGGTCAAAGCCAACGCCGCGCTGTTCCACGATTTGGAAGAATTATTGGGGAACCGCGCGGTTAGGGTGCATTGGTAGGATTGGGGGATAAAAAAAAGGCCGTCTGAAAATTTTTTCAGACGGCCTTTTTCAGGTGTGGTATTTAAGTTTGATATAAATTATTTCCCATTTGTTCATATTAAAATTTTCTCCTAAAAAACAATTTACTTGTTTGAGTAGTATAATTTCACAGGGTTTTGTGTAGTATGAGCTTGTGGTATCTTTGTTTCGTTTGTTAAAAAACATTAATTTCAAACCATCAAAAGAGGTATTCAAAATGGACGGCTTTACCCAGACCCTGAGTACGGGAACGCTCTTGGGGATTGCAGCGGGCGCGATTCTGCTGATTCTGCTGCTGATTGTAAAATTCCGTATCCATGCGCTGGTGACGCTGGTGTTGGTCAGCCTGCTGACGGCGGTGGCGACGGGGCTGCCGACGGGTAGTATTGTGAACGATGTTTTGGTGAAAAACTTCGGGGGCACGCTCGGCAATGTGGCGCTGCTGGTCGGTTTGGGAGCGATGCTTGGGCGGCTGGTGGAAACGTCCGGCGGCGCGCAGTCGCTGGCGGATGCACTGGTGCGGCTGTTCGGTGAAAAACGCGCGCCGTTTGCGCTGGGCGTGGCTTCGCTGATTTTCGGTTTCCCGATTTTCTTTGATGCGGGTTTGGTGGTGATGCTGCCGATTGTGTTTGCCACCGCACGCCGCATGAAGCAGGACGTTCTGCCTTACGCGCTGGCTTCCATCGGCGCGTTTTCGGTGATGCACGTTTTCCTGCCGCCTCATCCTGGGCCGATTGCGGCGTCTGAGTTTTACGGCGCGAACATCGGTCAGGTTTTGATTCTCGGCCTGCCTGCGGCGGTAATCACGTGGTATTTCAGCGGTTATCTGCTCGGTCAGGTTTTGGGCAGACGCATTCATGTGCCCGTTCCCGATTTGTTGGGCGGCGGCGCCTTGGATAACGATGTGCCGAAAGCGCCGGCCAAAGCGGGTACGGTAATCGCCATCATGCTGATTCCGATGATGCTGATTTTCTTGAACACCGGTTTGGCGACGTTGATTGCCGAGGGCGTGGTCGGCAAGGATGAGGCTTGGGTACAGGCGTTGCGGATGATTGGCTCGACACCGGTTGCGCTGCTGATTTCGGTATTGGTTGCGCTGTTTGTCTTGGGTCGTGCGCGCGGCGAAAAAGGCAGCGCGCTGGAAAAAACCGTTGACGGCGCATTGGGGCCGGTCTGTTCCGTGATTCTGATTACCGGTGCGGGAGGGATGTTCGGCGGCGTATTGCGCGCATCGGGCATCGGCAAAGCACTGGCTGACAGCATGTCTGATTTGGGTATTCCTGTTTTGCTCGGTTGCTTCTTGGTTGCATTGGCACTGCGTATCGCGCAGGGTTCGGCCACTGTTGCCCTGACGACTGCCGCCGCGCTGATGGCGCCTGCCGTTGCCGCCGCAGGTTACAGCGACTGGCAGGTTGCCTGCGTAGTTTTAGCGACCGCCGCCGGTTCGGTCGGTTGCAGCCATTTCAACGATTCAGGCTTCTGGTTGGTCGGCCGCCTGTTGGATATGGACGTTCCGACCACCCTGAAGACGTGGACGGTCAACCAAACGCTGATTGCCCTAATCGGCTTCACGCTGTCTGCCCTGATGTTTATGGCCGTCTGAAAAAAGGAGGCATCAAATGACCGTACACTTCGTTATCATGGGCGTCTGCGGCTGCGGTAAAACCACCGCCGCCCTCGCCATGCAAAAACATCTCGACTGTCCCTATGCCGAGGGAGACGAGTTTCATACCCAAGCCAACCGCGACAAAATGGGCGCCGGCATCCCGCTGACCGACGAAGACCGCTATCCGTGGCTCGGTAACCTGCGCGACTGGATGACGCAGCAGGCCGAATCCGGCGCGGCGCACACCGTCGTTACCTGCTCGGCTCTCAAACGCCAATACCGCGACATCTTGCGCGGTGCAAAAGGCAAAGTCGCCTTCGTCCACCTCTCCCCGCCGCACGACACCAACCTCGAACGGATGCTGGCGCGCAAAGGGCACTACATGAAAGCCGAAATGCTGACTTCGCAACTGGCGATTCTGGAAGAATTGGGCGCAGACGAATACGGCATCAAAATCGACAACGCCGGCGCGCCCGAAGCCGTCGAAGCCGAAATTCTGGCGTGGCTCAAGACGGAAAACCTGCTTTGATGCGGAACGGACGTCAGGCATAAAAAAGGCCGTCTGAAACTTCGATGGTTGGTGAGCGGGAGGCTTAGTAACCGGGTTTCAGACGGCCTTTTATTTCGGCGATTGCCGCAACGGCTCGGGCAGGCGGAGCCGAAAATGAAGTATGCAGTACCGGCTTCGTGCGCGTTTTCTCTAATTTAATGCCGTCTGAAAACCTATTTTCTTTTTCAGACGGCATCAATTTATTGCCTGCGACCGTTGCAAAAATCAAAAAGACCGTCTGATACTTCGTCTACGTTCAGTGCAAGCACTTCGGCTACGCTCAGCACCAGAACTTTCACGAACGTCATTCCCGCGCAGGCGGGAATCCACGTTTGATTTTCTGCAACTGTGTTGAAACAAAATATTGCCTGTTTTTAACCGTAGATTCCTGCCTGCGCGGGAATGACGTCTGTTGAAAGATTAACCGTTTCAGACGGCATCATGCCGTCTGAAAACCGAAAAGGCCGTCTGAAAACCCATATCGGATTTCCAGACGGCCTTTTGTTCAAACGGCTTCGGTTTTAGGCGTAATGGCGCTCTTCGCTTTTGCCGTCCACATTATCGGCGCAGCGTTTGCACACGGTTTCGTGGCCGGCGACGCTGCCGATGTCGTCGGTGTAGTGCCAGCAGCGTTCACATTTTCTGCCTGCGCTGGCGCGGGCGGTGGCGGCGAGTTCGTCGCCTTTGTTGACGGCGGCTTTGGAAACCAAGAGGGCGAAGCGCAGCTCGTCGCCGAGGGCTTTGAGATAGCGGTAGGTTTCTTCCGGCGCGGTGATTTCGACTTCGGCCTGAAGCGATGAGCCGATGGTTTTGTCGCTGCGCAGCGGTTCGATGGCGGCAGTCACGGCTTCGCGCACTTGGCGGACAACCTGCCATTTTTCCAGCAGCGCGGCTTCGGCTTTTTCGTTGACGGCGGGGAACTCGTGCCAGGTGTGGAACAAAACGCTGTCTTCTTCGCCGCCGCCGATGATGTCCCATGCTTCTTCTGCGGTGAAGCAGAGGATGGGGGAGATCAGCAGAATGAGGCTGCGGGTGATGTGGTAGAGTGCGGTTTGGGCGCTGCGGCGGGCGTGGCTGTCGGCCGGGGTGGTGTAGAGGCGGTCTTTGAGGATGTCGAGGTAGAACGCGCCGAGGTCTTCCGAGCAGAAGGCGACGATGTCTTTCACGGCGAAGTGGAAGGCGTAGCGCGGGTAGTAGTCGCCCGCGAGGCGCTCTTGCAGTTTGCGCGCGAGGATGACGGCGTAGCGGTCGATTTCGACCATCTGGTCTTGCGGAACGGCGTGTTCGATGGGGTTGAAATCGCTCAGGTTGGCAAACAGGAAGCTCATGGTGTTGCGGATGCGGCGGTAGCTTTCGGTCACGCGTTTGAGGATTTCTTTGGAAATCGCCAGCTCTCCTGAATAGTCGGTGGAAGCCGCCCACAGGCGCAGGATGTCGGCACCGAATTCGTTATAGACTTCCTGCGGGGCGACGACGTTGCCGACGGATTTGGACATTTTTTTGCCCTCGCCGTCCACGACGAAACCGTGGGTCAGCAGCTGCTTGTACGGTGCGCGGCCAAGCGCGGCGCAACCGGTCAGCATGGAGGACTGGAACCAGCCGCGGTGCTGGTCGCTGCCTTCGAGGTACAGATCGGCCGGCCATGCCAGTTCGCCGCGCTGTTTCAGCACGGAAAAGTGGGTGCTGCCGGAATCGAACCAAACGTCCATGGTGTCGGTGAGTTTGTCGTATTGCGCGCAGTCTTCGGCGCTCAGCAGTTCGGCTTTGTCCAAGCTGAACCACGCCTCGATGCCTTTTTCTTCGATGCGTTGCGCGACTTTTTCCAAAAGCGCAGCGGAATCGGGATGCAGTTCGCCCGTTTCTTTATGCGCGAAAAACGTCATCGGCGTGCCCCAGTTGCGCTGGCGCGAAACGACCCAGTCGGGACGGCCTTCGATCATGGCTTCCAAGCGCGCGCGACCCCATGCGGGGAAGAATTCGGTGTCGTCCACCGCTTTCATGGCTTTGTCGCGCAGGGTTTTGCCGTCTGAACCGGCTTTGTCCATGCCGATAAACCATTGGCCGGTGGCGCGGTAAATCAGCGGGGTTTTGTGGCGCCAGCAGTGGGCGTAGCTGTGCTCGATTTTGGTGCTGCACAGCAGACAGCCTGTTTCGGCGAGCCACTCGAGAATCACGGGATTGGCTTCCCATACGGTCAAACCGGCTACACGCGGCAGTTCGCCGATATAGCGGCCTTCGCCGTTGACGGGGTTGTAAAGCTCGATGCCGTATTTGTTGCAGACGAAATAGTCTTCCAAACCGTGCGCCGGCGCAGTGTGTACCAAGCCCGTACCCGATTCGGTAGTCACGTGGTCGCCGTTGAGCATCAGGATGTCGCGTTCTAAAAACGGATGGTTCAGATGCAGATTTTCCAAACGGTCGCCCGTGGTTTCCGCCAAAATGCTGATGCCGTCTGAAAACCCGTAGCGTTTGAGCGCATCTTCGGCCAAATCTTTGGCCAAAACCAGTTTGCCTTTGGGCGTGTCGATTAATTGGTAAACCACTTCCGCGCCGGCGGAAACCGCTTGGCTGGCGGGCAGCGTCCACGGCGTGGTCGTCCAAATCACAGCAAAGGCTTCGCCGTCGATGTTGTCCAAACCAAACGCAGCCGCCAGCGCGGCGTTGTCTTGGAACGGATACGCCACGTCGATGGCCGGCGAAACTTTGTCTTTATATTCCACTTCCGCTTCCGCCAGCGACGAGCCGCAGTCCAAACAAAACTGCACCGGCTTCGCGCCGCGGTAGAGATAACCCGCTTTGTAGATTTCGCCCAGCGTGCGCACGGTGTCGGCTTCGGTTTTGAAATCCATGGTCAGGTAGGGGTTGTCCCAATCGCCCAAAACGCCCAAGCGGACGAAGTCTTTTTTCTGGCGCGCAATCTGCTCGGCGGCATATTCGCGGCAGAGTTCGCGGAACTTCGCTTCGGGCATACTTTTGCCGTGCAGCTTTTCCACCATCACCTCAATCGGCAGGCCGTGGCAGTCCCAACCCGGAACATACGGCGCATCGAAACCCGCCAGCGTTTTGCTGCGGATGATGATGTCTTTCAGGATTTTGTTGACGGCATGACCGATGTGGATGTCGCCGTTGGCATACGGCGGGCCGTCGTGCAGAATAAATTTCGGCCGCCCCTGCGCCTTTTGGCGCAGCTTCTGGTAACGCTTGAGCTCGTACCAGCTTTTCAGCCAGCCGGGTTCGCGTTTGGCCAGATTGCCGCGCATCGGAAACGGGCTTTCGAGCAGATTGACGGTTTTGCTGTAATCGGTCATGGTGGTTCTCGCGGATTGGGATAAGTTAAAACAGTTTTCAGACGGCATCAGGCCGCCTGAAAGAATAATATTAAGGAAGTCATTGTAGCGGAAAAGGGCTGTTTTTATAAGGGGTTTGGGGCGTTTGAAGTATCGGGAACAATATTAAAGTCAGGCCGTCTGAAGTTTTCAGACGGCCTGTGTCGTTGCGGAGGAATTACGGCTGCCAGGCTTGGGCTGCCTCGATGTCTTGCGAAATCTGTGTTTTCAGCGCTTCAATACTGTCAAATTTGGTTTCGTCGCGGAGCTTGTGCAAAAAGCGTACGTTCAGGCGTTGGCCGTATAAGTTTCCTTCAAAATCAAATAAATGCACTTCCAATTTCTGCGCACGGCTGTTGCTGACCGTCGGGTTAAACCCGAAACTCGCCACGCCGCGTTTGGTGCCGAAACTGCCGTCGGCCTCGGCAACAAATACGCCGCTCAAGGCGTAACGGTGGGGAGGGAGCTGGATATTGGCGGTCGGTGCGTTGATGGTGCGGCCGAGTTTTTTACCGTGCCGGACTTTGCCGCTCAATATATAGTCGTGCCCCAGCAGTTTGCCTGCATATTCCAAAAGGCCGTCTGAAAGCGCTTGGCGGACGGCGGTGCTGCTGGTGCGGACGTCTTCCACCAAAACAGACGGTGTGCGCTCGGTATCGATGTCGGGCTGCGCCGCCAGCATTTCAAAATCTCCTTTGCGGCCGGCACCGAAACGGAAATCGTCGCCAATCAATAAGTATCGGGTATTCAAGGCCTTGCGGAGCAGGGCGTCGATAAAGTCCTGCGCAGTCATGTCGGCAAATGCCTGATTGAAACGCAAGACCCAAACCGTATCCACGCAGCCGGTTTGGCGCAGAAGCTCTAATTTGGTACGCAGCGGGCTCAAACGGCTGGACGGCGTTTGCCGCATTTTGCAGGCAAAAAACTCTTTCGGCTGCGGTTCGAATAAAACGGCAACGACAGGCAAACCGCGCATATCGGCTTCTTGTTTGAGCTTTTGAAGAATATGCTGATGCCCCAAATGGACGCCGTCGAAATTGCCGATGGTTACCGCCGAATCTTGCGGAAATTCAGGAGGATGATGCAGGCCGAGCCGGATGTTCATAATGGATAGTGGTTTGGTGTAATAATAGGCGGCTATTGTAAACGGAATCTTTAAGCGGATAAACAGGACGGATTTTGCGGTTTGTATCGGGCCGGTCAGAAGACGGTCTATTTCAGGCGGTCCCGGTTTTTTTACGGGAGGTTGGGATTGGGGTGAAACAAAATACGTTTGTAAAACAGCGGGTTTGTATTTTTTGGTGAAATAGTTTCCGGGATATGGTTGACGCTGAGTGGTGGGGGTGTGTATAGTTCGGTTCTTCGCTGCTTTTGCAGCGGTTTTTTCGGGCCGGAGTTTGGTCCGGAAGCGTTCTTTAACAGTACAGATTACCGATAAGTGTGGGTGCTTGGGCCCCACACTGTTTGAAAGACAGGCAAGAAAAAAATCTTGTCGGTTTCTTTGAAGCAGACCAGAAGTTAAAAAGTTAGAGATTGAACATAAGAGTTTGATCCTGGCTCAGATTGAACGCTGGCGGCATGCTTTACACATGCAAGTCGGACGGCAGCGGGGGAGTGCTTGCACTTCTGCCGGCGAGTGGCGAACGGGTGAGTAATGCATCGGAACGTACCGAGTAGTGGGGGATAACTGTCCGAAAGGATGGCTAATACCGCATACGCTTTGAGAAGGAAAGCGGGGGATCGCAAGACCTCGCGCTATTCGAGCGGCCGATGTCTGATTAGCTGGTTGGTGGGGTAAAGGCCTACCAAGGCGACGATCAGTAGCGGGTCTGAGAGGATGATCCGCCACACTGGGACTGAGACACGGCCCAGACTCCTACGGGAGGCAGCAGTGGGGAATTTTGGACAATGGGCGCAAGCCTGATCCAGCCATGCCGCGTGTCTGAAGAAGGCCTTCGGGTTGTAAAGGACTTTTGTCAGGGAAGAAAGGGTTTGGGCTAATACCCCGGGCATATGACGGTACCTGAAGAATAAGCACCGGCTAACTACGTGCCAGCAGCCGCGGTAATACGTAGGGTGCGAGCGTTAATCGGAATTACTGGGCGTAAAGCGGGCGCAGACGGTTCGTTAAGCAAGATGTGAAATCCCCGGGCTCAACCTGGGAACTGCGTTTTGAACTGGCGGACTAGAGTGTGTCAGAGGGGGGTAGAATTCCACGTGTAGCAGTGAAATGCGTAGAGATGTGGAGGAATACCGATGGCGAAGGCAGCCCCCTGGGATGACACTGACGTTCATGCCCGAAAGCGTGGGTAGCAAACAGGATTAGATACCCTGGTAGTCCACGCCCTAAACGATGTCAATTAGCTGTTGGGGCACTTGATGCCTTAGTAGCGTAGCTAACGCGTGAAATTGACCGCCTGGGGAGTACGGTCGCAAGATTAAAACTCAAAGGAATTGACGGGGACCCGCACAAGCGGTGGATGATGTGGATTAATTCGATGCAACGCGAAGAACCTTACCTGGTCTTGACATGTACGGAATCCTTCGGAGACGGAGGAGTGCCTTCGGGAGCCGTAACACAGGTGCTGCATGGCTGTCGTCAGCTCGTGTCGTGAGATGTTGGGTTAAGTCCCGCAACGAGCGCAACCCTTGTCATTAGTTGCCATCATTAAGTTGGGCACTCTAATGAGACTGCCGGTGACAAGCCGGAGGAAGGTGGGGATGACGTCAAGTCCTCATGGCCCTTATGACCAGGGCTTCACACGTCATACAATGGTCGGTACAGAGGGTAGCCAAGCCGCGAGGTGGAGCCAATCTCACAAAACCGATCGTAGTCCGGATTGCACTCTGCAACTCGAGTGCATGAAGTCGGAATCGCTAGTAATCGCAGGTCAGCATACTGCGGTGAATACGTTCCCGGGTCTTGTACACACCGCCCGTCACACCATGGGAGTGGGGGATACCAGAAGTAGATAGACTAACCGCAAGGAGGTCGTTTACCACGGTATGCTTCATGACTGGGGTGAAGTCGTAACAAGGTAGCCGTAGGGGAACCTGCGGCTGGATCACCTCCTTTCTAGAGAAAGAAGGGGTTTTGGCATCCACACTTATCGGTAAACTGTATAGAAGATGCAGGACGGTACCGCATGGTACGGTCAAGGACCTTGGGTTTGTAGCTCAGCTGGTTAGAGCACACGCTTGATAAGCGTGGGGTCGGAGGTTCAAGTCCTCCCAGACCCACCACAAGACGGCAGCCGGAAGGTAGTACACTGGGGGCATAGCTCAGTTGGTAGAGCACCTGCTTTGCAAGCAGGGGGTCATCGGTTCGATCCCGTTTGCCTCCACCATTACTTCCCAAATCAAAGCAGATTGAAGAGTCTGTTTTGATTTGCGGAGTAGATGGCAATATCGAACGCATCGATCTTTAACAAATTGGAAAGCCGAAATCAACAAACAAAGACAATGTCGGTTTGATTTGAAGATTCTGTTTGCAAAAGCAGGCAGGTTGGAGAAGCAAACCACAGTATTTGGGTGATGATTGTATCGACTTAACCCTGAAACACAAAAGGCAGGGTTAAGACACAACAAGCAGTAAGCTTTATCAAAGTAAAGACTTCAAGCCAAGTTGCCTAGTCAACGGGAACGAAAGCGGAGTCAGAGAGGTTCTTGAAATGATAGAGTCAAGTGAATAAGTGCATCAGGTGGATGCCTTGGCGATGATAGGCGACGAAGGACGTGTAAGCCTGCGAAAAGCATCGGGGAGCTGGCAATAGAGCTATGATCCGGTGGTGTCCGAATGGGGAAACCCACTGCATTCGGTGCAGTATCCCTACCTGAATCCATAGGGTAGGAGAAGCGAACCCGGAGAACTGAACCATCTAAGTACCCGGAGGAAAAGAAATCAACCGAGATTCCGCAAGTAGTGGCGAGCGAACGCGGAGGAGCCTGTATACGATAGCCGTTGAGATAGAAGAACAAGCTGGGAAGCTTGACCATAGTGGGTGACAGTCCCGTATTCGAAATTTCAACGGTGGTACTAGGTATACGAAAAGTAGGGCGGGACACGTGAAATCCTGTCTGAAGATGGGGGGACCATCCTCCAAGGCTAAATACTCATCATCGACCGATAGTGAACCAGTACCGTGAGGGAAAGGCGAAAAGAACCCCGGGAGGGGAGTGAAACAGAACCTGAAACCTGATGCATACAAACAGTGGGAGCGGACAAGTTCCGTGACTGCGTACCTTTTGTATAATGGGTCAACGACTTACGTTCAGTAGCGAGCTTAACCGGATAGGGGAGGCGTAGGGAAACCGAGTCTTAATAGGGCGACTAGTTGCTGGGCGTAGACCCGAAACCGAGTGATCTATCCATGGCCAGGATGAAGGTGCCGTAACAGGTATTGGAGGTCCGAACCCACGCATGTTGCAAAATGCGGGGATGAGCTGTGGATAGGGGTGAAAGGCTAAACAAACTCGGAGATAGCTGGTTCTCCCCGAAAACTATTTAGGTAGTGCCTCGAGTATGAGACTGATGGGGGTAAAGCACTGTTATGGCTAGGGGGTTATTGCAACTTACCAACCCATGGCAAACTAAGAATACCATCAAGTTGCTCCTCGGGAGACAGACAGCGGGTGCTAACGTCCGTTGTCAAGAGGGAAACAACCCAGACCGCCAGCTAAGGTCCCAAATGACAGATTAAGTGGTAAACGAAGTGGGAAGGCCCAGACAGCCAGGATGTTGGCTTAGAAGCAGCCATCATTTAAAGAAAGCGTAATAGCTCACTGGTCGAGTCGTCCTGCGCGGAAGATGTAACGGGGCTCAAATCTGTAACCGAAGCTGCGGATGCCGCAAGGCATGGTAGGGGAGCGTTCTGTAGGCCGAAGAAGGTGTGTTGTAAAGCATGCTGGAGGTATCAGAAGTGCGAATGTTGACATGAGTAGCGATAAAGCGGGTGAAAAGCCCGCTCGCCGAAAGCCCAAGGTTTCCTACGCAACGTTCATCGGCGTAGGGTGAGTCGGCCCCTAAGGCGAGGCAGAAATGCGTAGTCGATGGGAAACGGGTTAATATTCCCGTACTTTGATTCAATGCGATGTGGGGACGGAGAAGGTTAGGTTAGCAAACTGTTGGAATAGTTTGTTTAAGCCGGTAGGTGGAAGACTTAGGCAAATCCGGGTCTTCATAACACCGAGAAGTGACGACGATTGTCTACGGACAAGAAGTAACCGATACCACGCTTCCAGGAAAAGCCACTAAGCTTCAGTTGGATCAGAACCGTACCGCAAACCGACACAGGTGGGCAGGATGAGAATTCTAAGGCGCTTGAGAGAACTCGGGAGAAGGAACTCGGCAAATTGATACCGTAACTTCGGGAGAAGGTATGCCCTCTGACGTGAAGGACTTGCTCCGTAAGCGTTGGAGGGTCGCAGAGAATCGGTGGCTGCGACTGTTTATTAAAAACACAGCACTCTGCTAACACGAAAGTGGACGTATAGGGTGTGACGCCTGCCCGGTGCTGGAAGGTTAATTGAAGATGTGAGAGCATCGGATCGAAGCCCCAGTAAACGGCGGCCGTAACTATAACGGTCCTAAGGTAGCGAAATTCCTTGTCGGGTAAGTTCCGACCCGCACGAATGGCGTAACGATGGCCACACTGTCTCCTCCCGAGACTCAGCGAAGTTGAAGTGGTTGTGAAGATGCAATCTACCCGCTGCTAGACGGAAAGACCCCGTGAACCTTTACTGTAGCTTTGCATTGGACTTTGAAGTCACTTGTGTAGGATAGGTGGGAGGCTTAGAAGCAGAGACGCCAGTTTCTGTGGAGCCGTCCTTGAAATACCACCCTGGTGTCTTTGAGGTTCTAACCCAGGTCCGTGATCCGGATCGGGGACCGTGCATGGTAGGCAGTTTGACTGGGGCGGTCTCCTCCCAAAGAGTAACGGAGGAGTTCGAAGGTTACCTAGGTCCGGTCGGAAATCGGACTGATAGTGCAATGGCAAAAGGTAGCTTAACTGCGAGACCGACAAGTCGAGCAGGTGCGAAAGCAGGACATAGTGATCCGGTGGTTCTGTATGGAAGGGCCATCGCTCAACGGATAAAAGGTACTCCGGGGATAACAGGCTGATTCCGCCCAAGAGTTCATATCGACGGCGGAGTTTGGCACCTCGATGTCGGCTCATCACATCCTGGGGCTGTAGTCGGTCCCAAGGGTATGGCTGTTCGCCATTTAAAGTGGTACGTGAGCTGGGTTTAAAACGTCGTGAGACAGTTTGGTCCCTATCTGCAGTGGGCGTTGGAAGTTTGACGGGGGCTGCTCCTAGTACGAGAGGACCGGAGTGGACGAACCTCTGGTGTACCGGTTGTGACGCCAGTCGCATTGCCGGGTAGCTAAGTTCGGAAGAGATAAGCGCTGAAAGCATCTAAGCGCGAAACTCGCCTGAAGATGAGACTTCCCTGAGGGTATAACCCTCCTGAAGAGCCGTTCGAGACCAGGACGTTGATAGGTCGGGTGTGGAAGCGCGGTAACGCGTGCAGCTAACCGATACTAATTGCTCGTGAGGCTTGACTCTATCATTTGAAGAATTTCAGAGATAAAAGCTTACTGATGATTTGATCATCACCATACAGTTGATTTGCCAATCCTGAGGGATTGCGGCTTTACCGGTTTGTACAGTTTAAGTTTGGCGGCCATAGCGAGTTGGTCCCACGCCTTCCCATCCCGAACAGGACCGTGAAACGACTCAGCGCCGATGATAGTGTGGTTCTTCCATGTGAAAGTAGGTCACTGCCAAACACCCATTCCCAGCCCCCGACGATGTCGGGGGCTTTGTTTTTGGACGGAGCAAACGGTGGAGAAAACAAAGAGAGGGTGCAAAAGAGGCGATGCAGGGGAGGCGGATAAGAGCGGGTAAGGGGGTAGCCGATGGGGGAGGAAGGGGTTGTGCTGTCAGTCAGGAAAGGGAGGGCTGTAGGAAGGGAAAGTGAGTGAGAAGAGAGTGAGGGGCGGACGGGAATGCAGATAAGGGAAAAAGACAAACGGTTCCGGTGTTGTTCGGATGAAACATTTGATGACTATAAATGCCACGATAATCAGAAAGGGTTTAAAACGGCGTGGAAAGTTATTTATCATAACGACTGGTGCATCGGTGCAGCCGCGGAAAAACAGCCGGCGGTTGGGCGGATGCGGTGAGTGTTTGGACATTACGGATTTCACAGGAAACGGAAAAAAATCATGAAAAAATTCATTTTTGCTGCGGTAGCGGCATTGGGTACAGCGCTGTCGCTGGCGGCAGTCAACATCAATACTGCGGGTGAGGCCGAGCTGGAAACGCTGCCGGGTGTGGGTCCGGCCAAAGCGAAGGCGATTGTGGCCTACCGTAGTCAGCACGGACAGTTTAAGAGTGTGGACGAGCTGAAGAACGTCAAAGGCATCGGCGAAGGCATTTTTGCGAAGCTGAAGGCCGAGGTGGCGGTTGGCGGTGCGCCTGCGAAGAAGGCAGCCGTACCGGCAGTGAAACAGCCGGTGGTGAAGAAATAGGGCAGATCCTGCCGGAGGCCGTCTGAAACCGGAAACGGGGTCGGGCGGCCTTTGCTGCATCTGCGGGACGGAAAAAAGGTCAAAGTTCCGGTAGTCGGTTAGAAATACGGAATACCTGATGCCGTCTGAAACGGTTCAGACGGCAACCGAAGTTATTTCCATGTCTGTTATAGTAAAACGGCACACGGCAAAGTAGACAAAAGGGAAACAATGAAACAGATTCATCCGCAAACACGGCTTTCCGGCTTTACCTTGACGGAACTGTTGGTCACGCTGGCCATTACCGGCATTTTGGCGACGGTTGCCTATCCGCTCTATCGGGATCATGTCCGTGCTGCGAATCTGCGGGCTGCCCATGCGGCGCTGTTGGAGAATGCGCAGTTTATGGAGCGGTTTTATGCGCAGCGGGGGAGTTTTAAGGCGAATTCGACGACCTGGCCGGAGTTGCCGGTTAAGGAGGCGGGCGGATTCTGTATCCGTTTAAACGGAAATCCGCGTGGGGCGCGGGCGGATAAGTTTATGCTGAAGGCGGTGGCGAAGGATCATGAGGGCGAACCGCGGGTGCTGAAGCTGGACGGGGGTTTGTCGGCGGTGTTGTGCGGGCGTTCGGACAGCCGGTGTACGGACGGGAAGGCGTATTTCGGCGGGGGCGGGGATAAGGAGTGCCGGCCTTTCGGGTAAAGCCTTGGATGAAGGTGGGGGCCTTTGTAAAAAAACAGCCCAAAACGGGTACCCCCGTTTTAGACCGGTAATTTCTACGGCTCGGGCCGTCTGAAAATTCAGACGGCCTTTGTTTCCTTCAAAATTAAACCACAATATTCACCAAACGTCCGGGAACGACGATGATTTTTTTGGCGGCTTTGCCTTCCATAAAGCGGGCGGCGCCGTCGGTTGCCAGCGCGGCGGCTTCGAGGTCGGCTTTGGATGCGTCGGCGGCGACGGTGATTTTGCCGCGCAGTTTGCCGTTGACCTGAACCATGATTTCGATTTCGGATTTGACCAGCGCAGCTTCGTCAACTGTCGGCCAGCCGATGTTCCACAGGTTTTCAGACGGCCTCAGGCTGCTCCAGAGGGTTTCGCAGATGTGCGGCACAATCGGCCACAGCAGGCGCACGGCGGTTTCTAAGACTTCCTGTGCGACGGCGCGGCCTTGTTCGCCGGCGGTGTCGGTTTTGTCGAACTGGTTTAAGAGTTCCATCACGGCGGCGATGGCGGTGTTGAACTGCTGGCGGCGGCTGTAGTCGTCGCTGACTTTGGCGATGGTGCGATGCAGTTTGTGGCGCAAGTCTTTGAGTTCTTTACTCAAACCGTCTTGATTGCCGCTGAACGCCGCAACCGCGCCGCCCTGTTGCAGGTATTCATACACGGTGCGCCAGAGGCGGCGCAGGAAGCGGTGTGCGCCTTCGACGCCGCTGTCGCTCCATTCCAGCGACTGTTCGGGCGGGGCGGCGAACATCATGAAGAGGCGCGCGGTGTCGGCGCCGTAGGCATCAATCAGGGCTTGCGGATCGACGCCGTTGTTTTTCGATTTCGACATTTTTTCCGTACCGCTGATGACGACGGGAAGGCCGTCGGCTTTCAATACGGCGGAAACGGGGCGGCCTTTTTCGTCGAAACTCAGCCCGACATCGGCGGGATTGATCCAGTCTTTGCCGCCTTTGTCGTTTTCGCGGTAATAGGTTTCGCAAACAACCATACCTTGAGTGAGCAGGCGTTCGAACGGCTCGTCCACTTTGACCAAGCCTTCGTCGCGCATCAGTTTGGTGAAGAAACGCGCGTAGAGCAGATGCAGAATGGCGTGTTCGATGCCGCCGATGTATTGATCGACCGCACCCCAGTATTGCGTGGCTTCGGGGTTGACCATACCATCTGAAAACTTGGGCGACATGTAGCGGAACTGATACCAGCTCGATTCCATGAAAGTATCCATGGTATCGGTTTCACGCTTGGCCGGCTTGCCGCAGCAGGGGCAGGCGGTTTCGTAAAACTCGGGCATTTTTGCCAGCGGCGAACCCATACCGTCGGGCACGACGTTTTCAGGCAGAACGACGGGCAGTTGGTCGGCGGGGACGGGGACGTCGCCGCATTGTTCGCAATGGACGATGGGAATCGGGCAGCCCCAGTAGCGTTGGCGCGAAATACCCCAGTCGCGCAAGCGGTATTGGGTTTTCGGTTCGCCCGCGCCTGATGCCTGCAGTTTTTCCGCCATCGCGTCATAAGCCGTCTGAACGCTCAATCCGTCAAACTCGCCGCTGTTGATTAATTTGGTGTGTTCTTTTTCGGCATACCAATCCTGCCATTGCGTTTTATCGTATTCAGACGGCCTGTTGTCCAGATCGACGACTTGCGTAATCGGCAAATCATATTTCAGCGCAAACGCAAAATCGCGCTCGTCGTGGGCGGGAACGACCATTACCGCGCCGTCGCCATAGCCCCACAAAACGTAGTTGGCAATCCACACTTCCAGCTTGTCGCCGTTGAGCGGATTGATGACGAAACGGCCGGTCGGCAGACCTTTTTTTTCCATTGTCGCCATATCGGCTTCGGCCACGCTGCCGGCTTTGCATTCGGCGATAAACGCCTGCAATTCAGCATTGCCTTCGGCGGCGGCGGTTGCCAGCGGATGCTCGGCGGCAACGGCCACAGCACACGCGCCGAATACGGTGTCGGGGCGGGTGGTGTAAACCTGTACAAATTGCGCCGCATCGCCGTTCAAACCCGCTTTACTGGTTTCATCGACAGCGAAACGGATGGTCATGCCGCGCGATTTGCCGATCCAGTTGCGCTGCATGGTTTTAACCTGTTCCGGCCAGTTTTCCAATTTATCCAAATCATTGAGCAGCTCTTCGGCGTAATCCGTGATTTTGAAGTAATACATTGGGATTTCGCGTTTTTCGACCAATGCGCCGCTGCGCCAGCCGCGCCCGTCGATTACCTGCTCGTTGGCCAAAACGGTCTGATCGACCGGATCCCAGTTGACCGTGCCGTTTTTGCGGTACACGATGCCTTTTTCAAACAGCTTGGTAAACAGCCATTGCTCCCAGCGGTAGTAATCGGGTTTGCAGGTGGCGATTTCGCGCTGCCAGTCGATGGCGAAGCCCAGACTTTTGAGCTGGGTTTTCATGTATTCGATGTTGTCGTATGTCCAAGCTGCGGGCGCGACGTTGTTTTTCATCGCCGCGTTTTCAGCCGGCATTCCGAACGCATCCCAACCCATCGGCTGCAACACGTTGAAACCGTTGAGCAGCTTGAAACGGCTCAGTACGTCGCCGATGGTGTAGTTGCGCACATGCCCCATGTGCAGCTTGCCGCTCGGATAGGGGAACATTGAGAGGCAGTAGTATTTCGGTTTGGAAGCGTCTTCGGATACGTTGAACAGGCGGGCTTCTTCCCACTTCGCCTGCGCCGCCGGCTCGATGGCGGACGGTTGGTATTGCTCTTGCATGATATTGTCGCTCTGAAAAAGGCGTTGAATAAAAAATAAGCCGTAATTATAGCCCATTCAAGGAGTTGGCGGTATGGCGGATTGAACGCAGAAGGCCGTCTGAAAACACCGGCTGCCGAGCGTAGCGGTTCGACTAAGCTCGCCAACCATCAAAGTTTTCAGACGGCCTTCAGTAGGATTTCCGATATTATTTTCTCTGCTTGAAAACGGTATAAAGAACGGCAGTAAGAACGCCGACGGAAATCAGACTTTCCAGCAGTAATTTTAAAGGGGATTTATCGGGATAAAGCAGAATATTGGCTGCCGATACTGTCAAAACACCCAAGACAGACTTTAACAGCAGTTTCATTGAAATAGTGCCTGCGGCTGGACTATCAGCGGCGCATTTCGCCCTGAATCGCCCGAATATTGGCTTCTCGGTCTTTCACCGCCTGATTCAGACGGCTGATTTTCGCCACATCGCCTTTTTTCTGCGCTACGCTCAACTGCGCTTTGGCGCGCACCAGCGCGGCCTGCTCGTTGCGCACTTCGTTTTGCAGAATCTGCTTGCGCGTCAGCTGCGGCTTGGATTTGGCCGCAGGGGCGGCAATAACGGGGGCGGGGATGATTTTGGCTTTGCGGTTGAGTTCGGCGGCACGCTCTTTGGCCGATTTCAAATCTGCCGTTCCCGCCGTTCCGCCCTTGCGAAGTTTGATGTTCAGGCGGGGATTGGCCGCATCGGCGGAATTGGTTACGCTGCCGCTTTGTTTGCTTGTCAGGATTTTGATGTCGTCGACCTCGGGCGCGGCTTCGCCGGGCGGCTCTTTCAGGTTGATTTTTTCGGGCTGCGCCTGTTGGGCGGTTTCATCGGAGATTTCCGCTGTGCCGTCGGTTTGGGAGGCCGTGCAGTCTTTGCCGACTTTTTTATTGGTAAAGACGGGCGTGCCGTCAACGTTGCAGATATAGTTTGCCGCCTGCGCCTGCCATGTAGTCAGGCCGAGAATCAATGCAGGAAGCAGTCGGGTGTAAATCGTTTTCATGCTGTTGTGTGTCTTTTCAATAGGAGCGGCCATTATACTATGCCGTCTGTTAACTGCTTGACGGGAACGGTTAACGCTTTTATTTTTTCAGACGGCCATTCTTTACCCAAAGGCGCAGAGATTTCCAGCGTGCTGCCGTGCCGGTCCAAACAGATTTTCCAGGCATGAAGAAACAGGCGCGGCGCCGGGCTGCCGCCGTAGCGGCTGTCGCCCAGAAGCGGGCTGCCGAGGCTTTTCGCCGCAACGCGCAACTGATGGGTTTTACCCGTGTGCGGCTCGAGAATAAACAGCCGCAGGCTGTTTTCCAAGCCGAAACTCTGAAAGCGGGTCACGGCAAAATTTTCCGCCGCACGCGTCAGCTTCCACGAACCGCGCCGCGATTTTTCCATTCCGCCCTTAACCCAGCCCTGCTTTTTCGACGGCTTGCGGTCGCTCAAAGCCAGATAGGTTTTCTTCACCGCCTTGTCCGTAAACATCTGCGCAAGTTCAGACGCCGATTCTGCGTTTAAAGCCAACAGCAAAACCCCGCTCGTTTCCTTATCCAAGCGGTGCACCAGCCAAAGCCGCGCCACACCAAGCTGCGCGGCCAAATCGGGCAGCAGCGATTCCTGCTGCACCGCCACCCCGCAAGGCTTGTTAACCGCGACAAAATCTTCGTTGCGAAACAGAATCTCAAACATTTTCAGACGGCCTAACCCAGCGCAATTCCCCGCCCTGCCAGCGTCACCAAGCCCAATACGCAAAACAGCACGCAGGCCGCGATGCGCACAGCTTTGGCGGGAATTTTCTTCATCAGCATCTCGCCCAGATACACTACCGGCACATTCGCCAGCATCAGCCCCAGCACGCTGCCCGCCACCACCATAAACAATGCCTGATATTTCGCCGCCAGCAACACCGTCGCAATCTGCGTTTTATCACCGATTTCCGCCAGAAAAAACAGCACCACCGTCGCACCAAACGCCCCGTATTTCAGCCATTTGCTGTCGGGATTATCGTCTTTGTCTGGCAGCAGCAGCCACAGCCCGACCGCAATAAAACTGCCGCCGACGATCCATTTCACCATCTCGGGTGACACAAACTGCGCCAGCCACACGCCCAAAGAAGCCGAAACCAGATGGTTTAACAGCGTCGCCACAAAAATGCCCGCCACAATCGCATTTTTCTGCGCAAAACGGGCGGCAAGAAACAAGGCCAAAAGCTGGGTTTTATCACCGATTTCGGTGATGGCGACGCCGAGCGTCGAGGAAAGGAAGGCTTCCATTTTTTAGATACTCAAACCGAAAACGCGGGCGGGAAAGCGCCGCAGATACCGCCCGCGCGGGTATCTGCAACGCTTACGTCTCGCCGGTCTTCCGTTTGGCAGAAGATGCCGCGGCCACGCACAAGGGCGATGATGTTGACCGGGGCTCTGGGAAAATTCAGATAGCTACTCCCGTAAGAGTGGCGGAATTATAATGAAAGACGTTAGGTAAAACAAGGCAGGCCGTCTGAAAACCGCCGCTGCGCCGTTTTCGGACGGCCTTTATTTGTCCCGCCGCCCTTGAGTTTCCTGCCACCGCCCATATTATAGAATCCGATTTCATTACATTTTCATTCAGACCAAACCATGAGCAACAAAGACTATTACGAAACGCTGGGTGTCGCCAAAGGCGCTAGCGACGACGACATCAAAAAAGCCTACCGCAAGCTGGCGATGAAATACCATCCCGACCGCAATCCCGACAACAAGGAAGCGGAAGAGAAATTTAAGGAAGTTCAAAAAGCCTACGACACGCTTTCCGACAAGGAAAAACGTGCCGCATACGACCAATTCGGCCATGCCGCGTTTGAACAGGGCGCCGGCGGATTTGGTGGCGCGGGCGGGTTCGGCGGATTTGGCGGCGGCTTCGGCGGTGCGCAGGGCTTTGATTTCGGCGACATTTTCAGCCAGATGTTTGGCGGCGGCGCAGGCGGCGGACGCCAGCCCAATTATCAGGGAGCAGACTTGCAGGTCGGCGTGGAAATTACGCTCGAAGAGGCCGCCAAAGGTATCAAAAAGCGCATCAACATTCCGACTTACGAAGAATGCGACGTCTGCCACGGCAGCGGCGCCAAGCCGGGAACATCCGCTTCAACCTGTTCGACCTGCCACGGATCGGGAACGGTGCACATCCGTCAGGCGATTTTCCAGATGCAGCAGACCTGTCCGACCTGTCACGGCACGGGACGCGAAATCAAAGACCCGTGCGTCAAATGCCGCGGCGAAGGGCGTACCAAAACCAGTAAAACCGTGGAAGTCAACATTCCCGCCGGCATCGACGACGGACAACGCATCCGCCTGAGCGGCGAGGGCGAACCCGGCCAACACGGCGCACCCGCCGGCGATTTGTACGTCAACGTGCGCGTGAAAGAACACAAAATCTTCGAGCGCAACGGCTTGGATCTGCATTGCGAACTGCCCATCAGCTTCGCCGTCGCCGCGCTCGGCGGCGACGTGGAAGTGCCTACGCTTGACGGCAAAGTCAAACTCAACATCCCGAAAGAAACCCAAACCGGCCGCCGTATGCGCGTCAAAGGCAAGGGCATCAAATCGCTGCGTTCCAGCGCCACGGGAGATTTGTACTGCCACGTTTTGGTCGAAACCCCCGTCAACCTGACCGATCGCCAGAAAGAGCTGTTGGAAGAATTTGAAAAAATCTCCACCGGTCTTGACCGCAGTCAAACACCACGTAAGAAGTCGTTTTGGGATAAAGTAGGCGATTTGTTTGACTGATTTTTGTCGTGTTTTATCAGAAGATTGGTAATGCCGACGGAAAACAGAGGCCGTCTGAATATTTTTCGGACGGCCTCTGTTTTTGTTTGGTGTGAGTGTCAGGAATTAAAAATCGACGGTTAAAAATTAATTAAAACCAAAATTGGTAGAAAAACAGTTTGTGTTAGGAGGAAGAGGTAAGCGTTATGTGCAAAAAAGCACCGCAGAAAACGGTGCTTTTAAAATTTGGCGCGGCGGACGGGGCTCGAACCCGCGACCCCCGGCGTGACAGGCCGGTACTCTAACCAACTGAGCTACCACCGCGCATTTCAACGCATAAGCGGTGAAAGGGAAACTGGTGGGTGATGACGGAGTCGAACCGCCGACATTCTGCTTGTAAGGCAGACGCTCTACCAACTGAGCTAATCACCCGAAACTTCTTAATTAAAAAGCACCGTTAAACGGTACTTTTGGAATTTGGCGCGGCGGACGGGGCTCGAACCCGCGACCCCCGGCGTGACAGGCCGGTACTCTAACCAACTGAGCTACCACCGCGCATTTCAACGCATAAGCGGTGAAAGGGAAACTGGTGGGTGATGACGGAGTCGAACCGCCGACATTCTGCTTGTAAGGCAGACGCTCTACCAACTGAGCTAATCACCCGTTTACGCAAAACTGCGAAGACGTTATTAAATCAAAAAACCGTTTGTTACGCAAGTTTTATTTGCGGGGAATCAGGCTTTTCCCTGCAAACTCCAGTTTTCAAAAGAAATAATTTCTTCTTTTCGGCCGGCAACCACCAAAATGTCGCCGGATTGGAAACGGAAGTCGGGATCGGGGTTTTCGATGCGGCCGGTATTGCGGCGGATAAACAGCAGTTTGAGGTGTTTGCGGTCTGTCGGCAGCTCGTGGATGCTTTTGCCGATGGCGTGGGCTTCGCCGACGAGGGTAAACGCGTGGCGGCTGATGTTGTGGCTTTCTTCGGAAAACGTGGTTTCGTCATCGCTGCCGACAAACAGATCCTCCAGCGAGGCGTAACGGCTGCGGCGGATGTTCATCAGGGTTTGGTAAACGCGGTTGTACGGCACGCCGTTGGCGAGCATGGCGTAGGCGGCGAGGGCGAGGCTGGTTTCTTTGGTGTCGGAAACGGCTTCTTCGGCGCCCATGTCGGTGAAGTGTTTGACGTAATCGTCGTCGATGGCGCGGGCGTAAACCTGCATACCCGGGTGCATCGCCATGATGTTGTCGAGAATGTGTTGGGTTTCGTGCATATTGTTGATGGTTAAAACAACCATTTTGGCGCGTGCCAGGCCTGCGGCTTCGAGCACTTCGCGGCGTTTGGCGTCACCGAACGCCACCGGCTCACCCGCGCTGTGGGCGATATGGACGCGCTCGGCGTCGAGGTCGAGGGCGAAGTAGGGAATGTTTTCCTGCGCGAGGATACGGCCGATGGTTTGTCCGCCGCGTCCGAAACCGATGATGAGGACGTGTTCGGATTTGCTCATGGTTTCGACCAGCATGGCGTGCAAATCGACGGCTTTTAAGTCCCAATCGTTGGATTTAAACAGCAGCGAAACGATTTTGTCGCTGCTTCCCAAGAGGAACGGCGCGGCAATCATGGAAAGCAGAATGGCCGCGGTAGCGGCTTGTTCCAGCGCGGGCGAAACCATGTTGATTTTGCTGGAAACCGCCAGCATCACGAAACCGAATTCGCCGCCTTGCGCCAGATACAGCGCGGCTTTCAGACTGTCGGCGTTTGGGTGCTGCATACGGCGGGCAATCAGGAAAATGACCAGCGCTTTCAGAAGAATCAACACGGCAAACAAAACCAGCACCATCTGCCAGTTGCTGCCGAGCGCCTGAATGTCGAGCTTCATGCCGACAGTGATAAAGAAAAAACCGAGCAGAATGTCGCGGAACGGACGGATGTCGTCTTCCACCTGAAAGCGGTATTCGGTTTCGGACAACAGCATTCCAGCCACAAACGCGCCCAACGCCAGCGACAGACCGGCCGATTCGGTCAGATAAGCCACGCCCAGCGTCACCAGCAGCACATTAATCATAAAAAGTTCGGACGATTTGCGTTTGGCGACCAGTCTGAACCACGGCGACATGATTTTATTGCCGACAACAAACAAAATGCCCAGCATCGCCGCCATTTTCAGCGCGGCTAAACCCAACTCTACCCAAAGGCTGCCTTCGCTGCCGCCAGAGAGCGCGGGGATTAAAATCATCAGCGGCACGACGGCGATGTCCTGCATCAGCAGCACGCCCATTGCCATCTGGCCGTGCGGCTGGTCAAGTTCGGACTTTTCCGAAAGCAGGCGGCTGACGATGGCGGTGGACGACATCGCCAGCGCGCCGCCGACGGCAAACGCCCAGTTAAACGGCGTGCCCGCAATCATCAAAACGCCCATCACCGCCAGCATGGTCACGCCGACCTGCAAACCGCCCAATCCGAACACCAAACGGCGCATGGCTTTGAGCTTGGGCAGCGAAAATTCGAGACCGATGCTGAACATCAGAAACACGATGCCGATTTCGCCCAAATAATCCGTAGCCTCGCTTTTCGGAATCAGGCTCAGCATACCCGGGCCCGCAATAAAGCCGACCAGCAGGTAGCCCAGCATGGACGGAACATTGAATTTGCGGCAGAAAATCACGGTGATGACCGAAACGAGCAGAACGATAACGACGGGGGCGAGCGAGATGTGTGGCATGGGCGCAGTTTCTGTAGCGTAGGGTTTCAGACGGCATCGGCACGTCAGAACGGCGGACAGGCCGTCTGAAAGATTGGTTGGGCGCGGCGATGCGGCGGCGGGTTGTTGTGTTGTTTTGGGGTTGGACGGCGGTGTTTTCAGACGGCCTGTTTGTTGCTTGCGAAAATTTCAGATTGAGACCGTTGCGAAAACCGAAGAGACCGTCTGAAATTTTCACAGACGTTATTCCTGCCTGCGCGGGAATAACGTCTGTAGCGGGTTTTCCCTTTTTCAGGCGGCATCCAACCGTCTGTTTTTTGATTTTCCAAAAAGCTCAGACCGTCTGAAAAAATCGCCGAAAAATGCAGAAGTCATTCACGCAAACGGCGTTTCGATTATAGCAAGAAACACCGCAGGATAATGTTTTATCTAATAAAAAGGCCGTCTGAATAAGTAAACATTCAGACGGCCTTTGCAAAAATAATACACTTCGGAATTATTTCTAATCTTACGGCATCAGCATCCCGCCGTTGACGTGCAGCGTTTGGCCGGTAATGTATTTCGCCTGGTCGCTTGCCAAAAACAAAACCGCATCGGCGATGTCTTGCGCGTCGCCGAATTTGCCCAGCGAAGTTTGCGCTTCAAACATTTTGCGCGTTTCTTCAGGCAGGACACGGGTCATGTCGGTGTCGATGAAGCCCGGCGCCACGCAGTTGACCGTGATGCCGCGGCTGCCGGCTTCGCGTGCCAGCGATTTGGAAAAACCGATTAAGCCCGCTTTGGCGGCGGCGTAGTTGGTTTGGCCGGCATTGCCCATTACGCCGACAACCGATGTGATGTTGATGATGCGGCCGGCGCGCTGTTTCATCATGCCGCGCAACACTGCTTTAGACGCGCGGAACACTGATTTCAGGTTGATCTGCATGATGTCGTCCCATTCTTCTTCTTTCATGCGCATCAACAGGTTGTCGCGGGTAATGCCGGCGTTGTTGACCAAAATATCCAGTTTGCCGAATGTTTTTTCAATGTCGGCAATCAGCGCTTCGATGCTGCCTTCTTCTCCCGCATTCAGCGCGCGCCCCTGACCGCCCCATTGCGTCAAACGCTCGCTGATGGCCGCCGCGCCGCTTTCAGAGGTTGCCGTGCCGACAACCGTTGCGCCGGCCGCAGCCAGTGTGTCGGCAATCGCTGCGCCGATACCGCGTGATGCGCCGGTTACTAGGGCAATTTTGCCGCTCAGGTCTTGCGTGCTCATGATGAATCCTTTTTGATGGTTGATCTTCAGACGGCTTTATAGCATAAATAGGTTTTTTAATCTAATTTTGTGGGGAAAGACCGTCTGAAACGGGAACGGATGTTTCTTTCAGACGGCCTTTCTGTCTAGGCGGAATCCAACGGCTGATAAGGCGGAATATCCAACAGGTAATGCAGCCAGTTGCGAAAACCGTATTTGGCGTAAATTTCAGACGGCAACTCGTGATAGGAGCGGGTAAGGAAATCAGCCAGTTTGCTTTCCGCTTCATTATCCCAAATCAGAATATTGTCGGGATGGTAAAAATCGTAAGCCACGACCTGCGGGTTGGAGGTAATCAGTTTTTTACGGTAACACATGGCATCGAAAATGCGGAACGACAAGCCTTGATGGTCGGCGCTGACAAAGTCGGTTACGGCAGAGGCCGTCTGAACTTTTTGCAGGTTTTGCTCGAAGCTTAAAATGCTGCTGCGGTCAAGATAAGTCATGCCTTCATCGCCGAAGACTTGGCAGGCGCGGCCGTTTTTGCTGTAAATGTGGAAATCCAGCGGTAGATCCAGACGGCGTGCGGCTGCAATAAAGCTGAGAATTTCGGCGGCGCGGCTGGGGTCGTCGCCGCCGAGAAAGTAGATACCGCCCGATGTGTTTGCGGTTTCCGGCAGCGGGTAGTCGAAATGGAAATTGGTGGCCGTCTGAAAACCGTATTGCGGGTATTTTTCTGCATCTTGGCGGTCGAAGACGAAAAAGCGGTCGAAATAGGGCAGGTAGTCGAAAATATCGGGAAAACGGTCGATACCGTCCCATTGGTAGTTGATGCATGTTTCGCTGTGCGCGCGGATTTGGGCAATGATTTCTTTGGGGTAAATGTTGGCGCGGATACAGAGGGCATACTCGGCTTTTCGGCCGCCCAATGCCATCAGTTTGCGGTTGATGTCGGCTTGATAGCGGCTGAAGCGCAAGGCTTTTTTGTAATTGCCGTCATGAGTAATGTATTTGTGATACAGGTTTTTCAGACGGCTGAAAGGGCTGGGATAGTAGGAATCGCGGTTGTTGTAGCAAAGATTAATGACCTCGAAGCCGTGGAAACGCAGGTTGGTTTCGATGCAGCGGTCGAGACCGTAAAGATACGGGCAGGCGAGGATGACGGTTTTTTTCATGAGGCGTTTCAGACGGCCTGAGGCTGTTTATTCGGGCAAACTGATTTTCTGATGCGGTTCGATGTCGAGAATGTAGTTAATCCAGTTGCCGAAGCTGTATTTTTGATAGATTTCGGGCGGGAATTCGTGTAAAGGGCGTGCTATAAATTCGGTAAGGCCGTCGAGGTGTTCGCCGTCCCAGACAAATACGTTGTCGGGGTGGTAGAAGTCGTATTTTTTGATTCCGGCGTTGGTGGTGATGAGTTTTTTGCGGTAGCCGAGGGCTTCAAACGGGCGGAATGAGAGGCCGTTGTGTGCCGGTGTTTTGAAATCGACCAATATTTCGGCCTGTTGTGCGGCTTTGAGGTTGTCTTCGAAACGGCGGATGCCGATGAAGGTGCGGATGTTTTCGGGATAGAGGCGGCGCAGCTCGGCTTCGGACATGTCGAGGCCGCCGATGGCGAGGTCGGTTTTCAGACCGAGTTTTTCGGTTTCGCGGGCAAACGCGGTAATGGCGGCGCGGCGCGGTTCCATATGGAAACCGACGAAGTAGATGTCGTTGGGCGGGGTCTCGGGGAGGTTGATGTTGTGGTCGAAATAGAAATTGGTGGCGGGCAGGTAGTTTTCAGACGGCCTGATGTCGGCAGGGTCGAAAACGTAGAATTTATCGAACAGGGCGGCGCAGTCACGGATATTGGGGAAGCGGCTCATGCCGTCCCATTGGTAGTTGACCGTATTGCCGCGCACGCGCCGTTTGACGTCTTGCAGAAATTCGGGGGTGTAGGTGTCGCCGCGGATAAACAGGGCATAATCTGCGCTGCCGCCCGCTGCGTCGAGCTGCTGTTCGAACGATTCGGTCAGCAGTCGGGATTTCAGGCGGCGTTTGGCGTGTTTGTCGCCCAAAGCCTGCCTGATTTTGACGCTCAGGCGGGAGGCAAACGAGGGGTAGCGGAATTCTTGGCCGTCAACGGCGATGTTGATGACATCGAAACCGTGATAAGTCAGGGCGGACTCGATGGTTTTGTGGATTTGGTTGTCGGCGGGCATTCCCAAAACAATGGTCGGTTTGCGGTCGTTCATGGCGCGGCCTTACTCGGTTTCTGCGGTTTGCAGCGGGATGCCGAGCAGCCGGTATGCCCAATGTTTGAAGGAATATTGCTGTTTGATTTCAGACGGCACGGGGCGGTAAGGCCGTCTGAAAAAGTCTTTGAGGTCGTCTAAGGTGTTGCTTGTCCAGATGAAGATGTTGTCGGGATCGTAGAAGTCGGTATCGGCAACGGTTTGGTTGGTGGTAATGAGTTTTTTCTCAAAACGCAGGGCATCAAATACGCGGAACGACAGGCCGTAGTGGTCGAATTGGGCGAAATCGACGATGGCTTTGGCGCTTTTGGCTTTTTCCATATTTTCTTCGTAACTCAAGGCGGTGGAGCGGTCGAGGTAGGTGATGCCGTCGATACCGAAAACACGGCGGGCACGGTCGTCTTTGCAGTAGATGTGGAAATCCATCGGAATGCAGAGCCGGCGGGCTTCTTCGATAAAGAGTTTGGTACGCTCTTCGCGGCGGGATTCGTAGCCGCCGAGAAAATACAGGGCATCGTTGGGCAGGCTGCTTTCAACGGGGAGGTCGAAGAAGAAGTTGGTGGTGGCTTTCAGACGGCATTCGGGGTAGCGTTTGACGTCTTCGGGGTCGAATACCCAGCATTGGTCGAAATAAGGCAGGTATTGGAGGATTTCGGGAAAACGGCCTATGCCGTCCCATTGGTAGTTGACGCAGACTTCGCTGTGTTCGCGGATTTGGGCGATGATTTCTTTGGGGTAGATGTCGGAATGGATGCAGAGGGCGTAATCGGCCTTCCGTCCGCCCAATGAAGCGAGTTTTGCACGAATGTCCGGCTGAAAAGGCAGATATTTCAGCGTTTTTTTGTAGTTTTTATCTTTGGTAACGATTTTGTGGTAAGTGCTCAGCAGCCGGCAGCCGAAATGCGGGTAGCGCGAGTCGCGGTCGTCGTAACAGAGATTGATGACGTCGAAGCCGTGAAAGCGGAGATTGTTTTCGATTTGTTGGTCGAAGCCGTAAATGTGGGGCATGGCGAGAATGACGGTTTTTTTCATAGCGCGTGCTTGATGACAAATCGGTTTTTTTGAAGTGTAGGTGCGTTCAGACGGCCTGTCGTCAAAACAAGGCCGTCTGAAAGTTTTTATGGATGCGCTTCGATAAATGCGGCGAGCTGCTCGGAATTGGTGAGCGCGGTGCAGACTGCTTCTTTGTTTATCCGTTTTGCCAAGCCTGCCAGCACTTTGCCGGGACCGCATTCGGCGGATTCGGTAATGCCGTCCGAAACGAGGGCGTTGACGGTTTCCGTCCAGCGCACGGGGCTGTAAAGCTGGCGCACCAGCGCGTCTTTGATTTGCGCGGCGTCAGAGTGGGCGGCGACGTCGGCATTGTGGACAACGCGGATTTGCGGGGTTTTGATTTCGACGTTTTGCAGCGCTTCGGCCAGTTTGTCAGCAGCAGGTTTCATCAGGCTGCAATGCGAAGGCACGGAAACGGGCAGCGGCAGGGCGCGTTTGGCTCCGGCGGTTTTGGCCGCTTCCATCGCGCGTTCTACGGCGGCGGCGTTACCTGCGATAACGACTTGGCCGGGCGAGTTGAAGTTAACCGCTTCCACCACTTCGCCTTGCGCGGTGTCGGCGCAGATGGTTTTCACCTGTTCGTCTTCCAATCCCAAGATGGCGGCCATTGCGCCGACGCCTTGCGGAACGGCGGACTGCATCAGTTCGGCGCGCAGGCGCACAAGTTTGACAGCATCGGCGAAATCCAATGCACCGGCGGCAGCGAGGGCGGTGTATTCGCCGAGGCTGTGCCCTGCGACAACGGCGGGTGCTTTGCCGCCTGTTTCGAGGTAGGCGCGGTAGGTGGCGACGCCGGCGGCTAGCATAATCGGCTGGGTGTTGACGGTTTGGCCGATGATTTCGGCGTCTTCGCCGTTGATCATCGCCCACAGGTCTTGGCCGAGTACGGCGGAAGCTTCGTCAAACGTGGCTTTTACGACGGCTTGTCCGTCGAAGCCGTTCATCATGCCGAGGCTCTGCGAGCCCTGACCGGGAAAGAAAAATGCAAAAGACATGATATTCCTCAGTTTTTCAAGATGGAAAGAATGGGATTATCGGCATAATGTATCAGCAGGGCATAGGTAATGGCAATATTTACGGCGATTGTAAACCAAAAAATATAAACAAACGGGACTTTTTGGGTTTTGTGGTTGAACGCGGTGCGCGCGGCGAGTGCGCCCGGCCAGCCGCCGAACAGTGCGTAGGCGTGCAGCTTGTTTTCGGGAATGCGGCCGGCGTAGGCGCGGCTGTTTTTATCGGTTTTCTGCGCAGTCAGTTTGTCGTCGCGGTAGAGGAAAAACGTGATGACGCTCAACACCAGATAAACGGCGGCCAGTTTGTAGGAAAAATAAGCTGTGGCGAGCAGGTAGGCGGCGCCGGTGAAAATTTTGGTCAGCAGGTCGGAAATCAAAATATCGGGGCTTCCTTCGTCCGGTTTCTGTTCGCCGAACAGACAGTTTTCATCACCGCGTAAAACCACGCGCACAGCCTGCCGGCGCTCGCCTTTGACGGGCGGCTTGCAGTAGAAGCTGACAGCCTGGCCGTTTTTCGGGCGGCGCGATTGGTAATGGAACGCGCTGATGTGGAAAAACGCATTTTGGTGTTCGTCACCGTAGCGGATAAAGCCGAACCCTTTTTCGTCGTTCCAATTCAGAATGGTTCCGTTCAAAACGCGGTTGGCCGGCGGCGCAGCGGCTTCGTCATACTCGACAAGCGGATCGTCGGGCATAGGCGCAGATTCGCGCACGACGGATTGCAGCGGCGCGGCTTTGGCTTCGGCGGGCGTTTTGTGAATGGGAATGTCAGAGCGCGCGGGTGCGGTTTGCAGGTTTTCAGACAGCCTTTGCATGGCCTGTTTTTCAGACGGCCTGACGGTTTGCGCGGCGGATTCGGGCGGAACGTAAGCCTGAATGGCGGCTTCGGTCAGCATCCATTGGCCGTTGCGGTGTTGCTGCAATACGCCTTCGACGCAGTCGCCGACTTTGGGAATACGGCTTTGGTCGGTAAGAAATGCGCCGATGACGAACACGGGCTGGCCGGGAAAATTTTCATCGTGGCCGAAACCGCCGTTTTTGGAAAAATCCCAGTCTTTCAAAGTGATGCGCAGGATCTGGCCAGGTTTGTAGTCGGGTTTGAGCAGCTCGACCTGGCAGGCGGTGGGGCGCTCTTTCGAGCTGTCTTCGGAAAAACAGACGCGGTCACCCGTTTTCGGAAAAAGATAGCTGCCGGCCAATGCGGCTTTATCGGCGAAAAAGCGGCGGCCTGAGTCGTCGGCGATAATCGAACCGCGCTGCATGGCGTCAAACCAATGGACGATGGTTCCGTAATGTAATTGTGGATTCATTTTTATCGTTTCAATCTTGTCAGTCGGGATACAGCCGAATCGTTTGATTTTTAAAGGCAAACGGCCGGATGAAATATCCGGCCCGAATTTTGCTGCCCGCAGCGTGTGCGTTTTTGCTATGGTCAACAAAATTATTGTTGCGTTAAAGACATATGGAAGTATAGCAACGAATGCCGAAATATGCTTTTGAAATAAAACAGTCGGGTTGCCTGAATGGCAAAACTGCAACGGTTTGCCGTTCAGACGGCATTTGGGATTGTGTGAAAATAAGAAACGTCCGCCCGGATGCTGTCTGAAACGGTTAATTTTTCAACCGACGCCATTCCCGCGCAGGGGATCTGCGTTTGATTTTCTGAAGCTTATTTTAAAACAAGATTGCCTGTTTTAGCTGTGGATTCCCGCTTGTGCGGGAATGACGTCCGTGAAAGTATCAGACGGCCATTCTGATTTTTGCAAAGGTCTCGGCTTTTGGGATTTTGTAAAATAAGAACGCAAATGTTGCGGATGAAGAAAGGCCGTCTGAAAACCAAACCGCTTCTTTCAATATACAGTAAAGTTTTCAGACGGCCTTTTGCGCTTAAACAGCCGAATCAGTATTTCACCAAAACCGCGCCCCATGCGAAGCCGCCGCCGATGCCTTCGAGCAGCAGGTGTTGGTCGCGTCGGATTTGGCCGCTTTGGATACCGGCATCTAAGGCCAGCGGAATCGAGGCGGCGGAGGTGTTGCCGTGATCTTGTACGGTCAGGATGACTTTTTCAGACGGCAGGTGCAGGTGTTTGGCAGTAGAGTCAATGATGCGTTTATTGGCCTGATGCGGAACCAGCCAGTCGATTTTGTCGGTGGTAAAACCCGCTTCGCGAATCACGTCGTCGGCGACTTTCGCCAGCATTTTGACCGCGAATTTAAACACGCCCGGGCCGTCCATTTTAACGTAGGGCGAACCGCAGATCTTTCCGCCGGCAATCTGGCCGGGTACTTTTAAGAGGTCGAGATAATTGCCGTCGGCCTGAAGTTTGCTGTGAATAATGCCCGGCTCGTCGGACGCGCCCAGCACTACCGCACCGGCGCCGTCGCCGAATAAAACGCAGGTGGCGCGGTCGTTCCAGTCAACAATGCGGCTGAACGTTTCTGCGCCGATGACCAGTGCTTTTTTCGCCATGCCGCTTTTGATATAGGCATTGGCAGTGGTCAGCGCATACATAAAGCCTGCGCAGACGGCCTGCACGTCAAACGCGGGGCTGCCGTTGGTGATGCCGAGTTTCTGCTGGATGATGGTGGCGGTGGAAGGGAACTGCATATCGGGTGTGGCGGTGGCGACGATGACGAGGTCGATTTCGTCGGCGGAAAGATTAGCGGCTGCCAATGCGCGGCGTGCGGCGGCGGCGCCCAAATCGCTGGTTTTTTCGTCATCAGCGGCGATGTGGCGGAATTTGATGCCCGTGCGCGTGGTAATCCATTCGTCAGAAGTATCGACTTTTTTGGCTAAATCGTCGTTGCTGACACGGTTGGCGGGGAGATGGCTGCCTGTGCCTAAAATTTTGGCATACTGCATGGAAAATCCTTCGGGCGGGTTGCTTTTACGGCGGGTATTGTAAGCGAAAACCTTAGCGTTTTGAAACAGCAAACACGGGTTTTTGCAGGGGATTTTCGGAATATTTCAAACGAATAATATATTGTGTTTTCAGGTGTTTTTATGATTAAAGCGAGAGGCCGTCTGAAAACGGCACGCTTGCTTTTTCAGACGGCCTCTCGCTTGCGGACGTGTTAACATCGCTTCTTTTTTCTATTCCAGCAACCATGCAGATTCGCAAAACACTCGCCGAAATTTCCGCTATGTTCGCCAAACAGAGCGGAAAAACCATCACTTTCATGCAAACTGCGCCGGATAAAATCCGCGCCCGCTACCTCGCCGATTTGGATTTGACGCTGGCCGGACACGGCGGCGATTATCTGCTGTTTGACTATCATTTGGGCTGGGGCGCGGCTTTGCTGGCGAAAACGGTCGGCGGCATTTTCGGCAGCATCCGCACGAAAAAGCTGACGGTCGATACCGCCAAGCAAACCGTGCGCCTGAATCTGGCGGCGTTCGCCGAATTCCGCCCCGCGCTGGAAACGCGGCGCATTGCCGCGGCGCGGATTGAAGATGGAATTTTGACTGTGGATTTGGCGGATGATTGAAGCGCGGGAAAAGAAAGTGAAAAAAGTCACAGGCCGTCTGAAAAATGTTTTTCAGACGGCCTGTGACTTTAAAAAACAAACAAATCAAACCTGAAAATGTATAAGCGTCCTTCTTCCTGCACAGGCGGACCGGCAGGCGAAATTCACGCAACTTTTTGTTTTAAAAACATTACCTATCTCAAACTTCTGGATTCCTGCCTGCGCGGGAATGATGTCCATAAATGAAGTCCATAAAAGTTCTTGCACTGAGCGCAGTCGAAGTGTCAGACGGCCTTTTTCATTGCGCAGTGTTACGCGTCGATATTTTGCGCCACGAGTGCGTTGTTTTCGATAAATGCGCGGCGCGGTTCGACTTCGTCGCCCATCAGGGTAACGAACACTTCGTCGGCGGCGATGGCGTCTTCGATGCGTACTTTCAGCAGGCGGCGGACGTTCGGATCCATAGTGGTTTCCCAAAGCTGCTCGGGGTTCATCTCGCCCAAGCCTTTGTAGCGCTGGATGCTCATGCCTTTTTGGGCGGCGCCCATCAGGATGTCCAGCGCTTCTTCAAAGTTGCCGACGGCTTGCTCGTTTTCGCCTTTGAACAACACGGCCCCGCTGCCGATCATGCCCTCGAGCATGGCGGCGGTTTGGGTAAGGGTTTGGTAGGCTTTGCTGCTGAGGAACTTCGGCTCGATGTAGCTGATCATCACGTTGCCGTGCAGCTTGCGGGTGATTTTGATGAAGTGGCTGCCTTCGTGGCCTTCGATGCGTTCGAGTGCGACTTCTTTTTCGTCCAACAGGGCGGAGAGGTCGGCGATGGCGCGGTCTGTACTTTCGGCGGTGGCCAAGTCAATCGGTTTGGCATGCAGCATGGCGTTGAGCACGAGGTCGTCGATGACGCGGCTTTCTTGGGCAACCACGGCTTTGGCCTGCAAAAATTGTTTGGCGGTTTGCGCGAGGGTTTCGCCTTCGATGGTGCGGCCGTCTGAAACGATTTTGGCTTTATCGACAGCCAAGCTCAGCAGCCATTGGTCTTTTTCGTTTTCATCTTGCAGGTAACGCTCTTGCTTGCCGTGTTTGGCTTTGTAGAGCGGCGGCTGGGCGATGTAGATGTAGCCGCGCTCTACCAACTCGGGCATTTGGCGGTAGAAGAAGGTGAGCAGCAGCGTGCGGATGTGCGCACCGTCCACGTCAGCATCAGTCATGATGATAATGCGGTGGTAGCGCAGTTTTTCGGGATTGAACTCTTCTTTGCCGATGCCGGCGCCCAGCGCGGTAATCAGCGTGGCAACTTCTTGGCTGGCCAGCATTTTTTCAAAACGCGCTTTTTCGACGTTCAGGATTTTGCCTTTGAGCGGCAGAATGGCTTGGAATTTTCGGTCACGCCCCTGCTTTGCCGAACCGCCCGCCGAGTCGCCCTCGACGAGGTAAAGTTCTGACAGGGCGGGATCTTTTTCCTGACAGTCTGCCAGTTTGCCGGGCAGCCCCAAGCCGTCCATCACGCCTTTTCTGCGTGTGATTTCGCGGGCTTTGCGCGCAGCTTCGCGGGCGCGCGCAGCATCGACGATTTTACCGGTAATGATTTTGGCTTCGGTCGGGTTTTCTTCCAAAAAGTCAGTCAAGGCTTGGTTGATAACTTCGTTCACCACTGGCCCGATTTCGCTGGAAACCAGTTTGTCTTTGGTTTGCGATGAGAATTTCGGGTCGGGCAGTTTTACCGACAACACGCAGGTCAAGCCTTCGCGCATATCGTCGCCCGCCGTTTCGATTTTGGCTTTTTTGGCGATTTCATTGGCTTCGATGTAGTTGTTGATGGTACGCGTCATCACTTGGCGCAGCGCGGTCAGATGCGTGCCGCCGTCGCGCTGCGGGATGTTGTTGGTGAAACACTGCACGCTTTCCTGATAGCTGTCGTTCCACTGCATCGCCACTTCCACGCCCATGCCGTCTTTTTCGCCCGACGCGTAGAAGATTTTTTCGTGCAATGGCGTTTTTTTGCGGTTCATATACTGCACAAAACCGGCCACACCGCCCGACAAGGCAAAGCTTTCGTGTTTGCCGTCGCGCTCGTCAGTCAATTCGATGTCCACACCGTTATTCAGGAAAGACAACTCGCGGATGCGTTTGGCCAGAATGTCGAAACTGTATTCGACCGTACCGAACGTCGCTTCGCTGGCGCGGAAGCGCACGGTGGTGCCTTTTTTGTCGGTATCGCCGACGACGGCCAGCGGTTTTTCCGGCGCGCCGTTGATGAATTTGACGAAATGTTCTTTGCCGTCGCGGCAAATATTTAAAGTCACCCAATCGGATAGTGCATTCACGACGGAAACGCCCACACCGTGCAGGCCGCCTGAAATTTTATAGCTGTTGTTGTCGAATTTGCCGCCCGCGTGCAGGATGGTCATGATAACTTCGGCGGCGGAAATACCCTCTTTAGGGTGGATGCCCGTCGGCATACCGCGCCCGTTGTCGGAAACGCTGACGGAGTTGTCGGCATGGATAATCACGCGGATTTTGTCGCAATGGCCGGCGAGCGCTTCGTCGATGGCGTTGTCCAATACTTCAAACACCATATGGTGCAGACCCGATCCGTCCTGCGTGTCGCCGATGTACATACCCGGACGCTTGCGGACGGCTTCCAAACCTTCAAGCACCTGAATGCTGTCGGCGCCGTATTCTTCTTTCTTCTGCTCAGTCATGATGTCGTATCTTTTTGGTTTTGATTTTAAAGAAATTCCGTGTCAGGCCGTCTGAAAACGGCGGGGCAGCCGGATGCGGCTGCGAAGCCCGCTATTATACCTGATTTTGTTGGATATTTCAGCCCTGCGGCATGGTAAAAGGCCGTCTGAAAATGTGGGTTTTCAGACGGCTTGTGTATGGCGGCTGCGGGCATCAGATAAAGCCCAGCCCGCGCATCATCCAAATCACCAAATGAACCATGGTTGGTCCCAGTAAAACCATAAACAGCCCCGCGATAATCATGGTCAGGCTGGCCATGACGCCCTCGGTTTCGTGGCGCTGACCGGCGCGTGACGTACCAAAACCGTGGGCGGCGTTGCCGAAAGCCACGCCGTTGGCGGTGCGGAAGCGGATTCGGGTCAGGGCGAGAAACAGGTCGCCGAAAATCATGCCGACAAAACCCGTGATGATGGTAAACAGGGAAACCAGCGCGGCCGAGCCGTGGATTTCGTTGGCCAATACCACGGCAAACGGCGTGGAAATCGAGCGCGCCATCAGGCTGTTGGTCACTTCGTCGCTGAAATGGAACAGGCGTGCCATCACGAAAGCGCTCAAGATGCCGACAAACATTCCGACCACGATGGAAACCATCAGAATCGGCAGTTGGCGCAGGATAACCTCGCGGTTTTCGTAAATCGGCACGGCAAACGCGACGGTAACGGGCGTGAGCAGAAAAACGATGCCCTGCGTGTATTTGTGGTAGGTATCATACGAAATGCCGCAAACCAGCAGCAAAATAATGGTGCAGGCCGATACTGTTACCACCGGCGAAAAAATCATCAACGGCTTGCGGCGGTAGAGTTTTTTTGCCACTACATAAGCAACACACGTCCAAACCAAGCAAAATAATGCAACCCAATCCATTTTCTTCCCTTTAAGCGTGATATTTTTTATACAGTTTGCGTTTCATGCGGTAGCAAAACATCATCGTCAGCGCGGTCGAAACCATCACCAAAGCCGTCCCCACCACAATCGTTACCGCCAACTGCCAGCCCTCGGAAAGCAGCAAATCCCGATATTGCAACACGGAAATCATAATCGGGATAAAGAAAAACACCAGCTCGCCCAATGCCCACTTCGCCCCTTTTTCCACCATGCCAACTTTAATCACGCCGGTCGACAGCAAACCCAGCATCACAAACAAACCCAATACGCCGGACGACAAAGGCAGATGCGCCAACCTGACGACAACATCTGAAGCAAACCACACCAAACCAATCAAAACAAGCTGCAATGCCGTCTGAAAAATACGGTTCATAATCCTACTCATTCAATTGCAAACAAAAACAGGCGTTGATTATAGCGGTTTGTTTTTTGCATAATATGAATTATTCACATCAAAATTATGCAGAAACAGAATAATGGATTTCAAAAGCCTACACTGCTTGGTCGAACTCGTGCGTCGGCAGAGTTTTTCCGACACCGCCGCCGCGCTGAACCTGACGCAGCCGACCGTCAGCAAAATGATTCAATCGCTCGAAAACGAATTGGGCGTGCCGCTGTTTCATAAAGAAAACGGACACAAAAAACGCCGCATGGAACTGACACCGATTGGCAGCGAAGTTTATCAGCACGCCTTAAATTTATTGCACGAACGCGATTTACTGCTCCAACGCATCGATGACTACCGCCAAATCAAAAGCGGCACGCTGCGCATCGGTTTGACTTTGTTGGGCAGCGATTTATTGGGCAACTCATTTTCCCGCTTCCACCAAAAATGGCCTGAAATCCAACTTTCCTTTTTAGAAGAAGGCTCGCTCGCCATCGGAAAAGCCCTGCGCGAAAACGAAATCGATGTCGGGCAAATGCTTGCTCCCGTTCACGAAGACTTTGAATTTATTACCCTTTGCGACTATCCGCTGATGGTCATCATGCCGCGCGAAAAAGTGCGCAAACAATCCGCTTTCACGCTGCGCAGTTTGAAACACGAACCGTTTATCCTGTTCGGCACCGGTTTTTCACTCAACCAAACCATTCAGACGGCATGCCGGCAGCAAGGCTTTACACCCAACGTAATTTGCCGAACCAGCCAATGGAATCTGCTCGCCGATATGGTTGGACACAATATGGGAATCGCCCTGCTGCCCGAGTATTACGCCAATAAAATGAACCCCGAAGTCTTCGCCGCCGTGCCGCTGGTCGAACCCGAAATCCGCTGGAAACTGACTATGGCGTGGAAAAAGCACCAACGCCCAGCCCCCGCTCTGCGCGCATGGCTGGAGATTGTCCGTAGCGAATTTGTGTCGTTTGAATAGACGGATGCCGTCTGAAAATATAGTGAAATTCCTGAAAAACCAAAAGACACAGGCTGGGCTTCAGTCCGCGTAGGTACGGTTAGCTTTGCCCCAAGCAAAGCGTAACCGTACAAATATTGATGCCGTCTGAAAACATGATAATTTTTCAGACGGCATTTTATGGTTCAACGGCGTTCGTACGGTTACACCGCTTGGAAGCGGCTAGCCGCTCCTGCGTTTCTGCCTCGAACTGTTGAACAAATCAATTCAATCCATTCGCCGATTTCCATCCACATTTTTCTACTTCCTTTCATATCATTTCCGGCGGAAATGCCGTCTGAAAACCGGCATTTTTCCACGTTTACAGCAATCCTGCCTGACCCAGCGCAGGGTCGGTTGCGCGGGCGGCGACGGCATCGGCAACGGTTAACCCTAGTGCGGCGGCCATGCCTTCGCCGTAGGCAGGGTCGCAGGCGTAGCAGTTGCGGATGTGGCGGTATTTGATGAAGTCGGGTGCGTCGCCCATCGCGGCGGCGGTGTTGTCAAACAGGGATTGTTTTTCCTTGTCGTTCATCAAGTTAAACAGCGCGCGCGGTTGGCTGAAGTAGTCGGCATCGTCTTGGCGGTAGTCCCAATGCGCCGCGTCGCCGCTGATTTTTAGAGGCGGCTCGGCGTATTGCGCCTGTTCCTGCCATTGTCCGAAACTGTTGGGTTCGTAATGGATGGTGCTGCCGTAGTTGCCGTCGGTGCGTCCCTGTCCGTCGCGGGCGTTGCTGTGTACGGGGCAGCGCGGGGCATTGACGGGGATTTGGTGGTGGTTCACGCCCAGTCGGTAGCGTTGTGCGTCGGCGTAGTTGAACAGGCGCGCCTGCAACATTTTGTCGGGCGAAACACTGATGCCGGGAACGAGGTTGCTCGGTGCGAATGCGGATTGTTCGACATCGGCGAAGAAGTTTTCGGGATTTTTGTTCAATTCAAACTCACCCACTTCAATCAGCGGGTAGTCGCTCTTCGGCCAGACCTTAGTCAAATCAAAAGGATGGTACGGCACTTTTTCGGCATCGGCTTCGGACATGATTTGCACGAACATCGTCCATTTCGGAAACTCGCCGCGTTCGATGGCCTCGTATAAATCACGCTGGTGGCTTTCACGGTCTTCGGCGATGACGGCAGCGGCTTCTTCGTTGCTCAGGTTTTGGATGCCTTGTTGGGTGCGGAAGTGGAATTTCACCCAAAAGCGTTCGTTTTGCGCGTTGATAAAGCTGTAGGTGTGGCTGCCGAATCCGTGCATATGGCGGTAGGATTTCGGGATGCCGCGCTCGCTCATCACGATGGTTACTTGGTGGAAGGCTTCGGGCAGCAGCGTCCAGAAGTCCCAGTTATTAGTGGCGGAACGCATATTGGTGCGCGGGTCGCGTTTGACGGCTTTGTTCAAATCGGGAAACTTGCGCGGGTCGCGCAGGAAGAACACGGGCGTGTTGTTGCCCACCATGTCCCAGTTGCCCTCTTCGGTGTAAAACTTCAGGGCGAAACCGCGGATGTCGCGCTCGGCATCTGCTGCGCCGCGTTCGCCTGCCACGGTGGTAAAACGGGCGAACATTTCGGTTTTCTTACCGATTTGGCTGAACAGCTTGGCTTTGGTGTAGCGCGTGATGTCGTGTGTTACGGTAAACGTGCCGAATGCGCCGCTGCCTTTGGCGTGCATCCTGCGTTCGGGAATCACTTCGCGCACGAAGTTGGCGAGTTTCTCGTTCAGCCACAAGTCCTGCGCCAATAATGGACCGCGCGCGCCTGCAGTGAGCGAGTTTTGGTTGTCGGCAACGGGCGCGCCGTTGTTCATGGTAAGGTGGGTTACGGGGCATTTGTGTTGGGACATAATGTATTCCTTTATCAGTGGTTGACGTTTGCAGCGCAGCAGGGCTGCGGGTAATCGGTTTTGCTTTATTGCGGCAGCTATATTCACAGGCTGCTTCCTCACAAACCGAATATTGGAAATCTATTTGCCTATTTCATTATTATCTATTAATAATAAAATTTCGTTTTATTTAAACTATGAGAGAATGTTATCAGTAGTGAACGCTATTGGAAATAATATTCCGATTTATTCTTGCAATTTAATACTATAGCCAAAATAAAACAGATGCCGTCTGAAAATATTTTTCAGACGGCATCTGTTTTATTTTAAAACCGCTTAAATCCGCATCGGCATCACGATGTATTTGAAGTTCGGATTGTTCGGTACGGTAAACAGCGTGGATCGGTTGGCGTCACCGAACGCAAGCTGCATATCGTCGGAATGGATGTTGCGCAACACGTCCATCAGGTAGCCGATGTTGAAGCCGACTTCCAGTTCTCCGCCCTGATAGGCGATTTCTAATTCTTCGCGGGCTTCTTCCTGCTCGTTGTTGGAGCAGACGACGCTCAGCAGGCCGGATTGGAGGAACAGGCGGGCGCCGCGGAATTTTTCGTTGGCGAGAATTGAGGCGCGTTCGAGTGCGCCTAAAAGGTCTGTGCGCGAGAGGACGAAGATTTTGTCGTTGTCGAGCGGAATGACGCGGTTGTAGTCGGGGAATTTGCCGTCGATGACTTTGCTGACAATCACGGTGTCGTTGCAGCGGAAGCGCACTTGGTTGTCGAGCAGCTCGACGTTGATGGCTTCGCTGGGTTGGTTGAGGAGTTTGAACAGTTCGAGCACGGTTTTGCGCGGTAGGATAACTTCGGTTTTGGGCAGGTCGGCGTCGATTTGCGCGGCGGAATAGGCAAGGCGGTGGCCGTCGGTGGCGACGAGGCGGAGCTGGTTGCCTTCGACCTGCATCAGGAGACCGTTGAGGTAGTAGCGGATGTCTTGCACGGCCATGCTGTATTGAACCTGCGAGAGCATGTTTTTAAAGGTTTCCTGAGTAAGGGAAAAGGAGGCACTGACGTTTTCGCCGACGCTCATTTGCGGGAAGTCTTCGGCAGGCAGGGTTTGCAGGGCGAAACGGGATTTGCCGGCTTTCAGGGTCAGGCGGTTGTCGGCCCAGTCGAGGGAAACGACGGCGCTGTCGGGCAGGGCGCGCAGGATGTCTTGGAATTTTTTGGCGTTGGTGGTAATGCGGAAATCGCCGGATTGGGCTTCGGGGCCTGCGGTGTTGATTTGGATTTCGAGGTCGGTCGCGAGGATGTTGGTCTGCCCGCCGCTGCCTTCGATGAGGACGTTGGAGAGGATGGGCAGGGTGTGGCGGCGTTCGACAATGCCGGTTACGGCTTGGAGCGGTTTGAGCAGGCTGTCGCGGTCGGCTTGTAAAATTAACATGGGGAAGTCCTTTGGATTTTGTTTGGTTTTGTCGGTATCGGATTAGTTTTCAGACGGCCTTTCCGTGTTTCACGGCCGTCTGAAAAATCAGAACATCAGTTCTGTATCATAATCAGCAGTTTTTCGTAATCCTGCGCCAACTCGGGGTCGTCTTCGCGCAATTTCGCCACGGCTTTCACCCCGTGCATGACCGTGGTGTGGTCGCGCCCGCCGAACGCATCGCCGATGGAAGGCAGGCTCAGATTGGTCAGCTCTTTGGTCAGGCTCATCGCCACCTGGCGCGGGCGGGCGATGTTGCGGGTGCGCTTTTTGCCGAGTATGTCGCTGATTTTGATGCGGTAATACTTGGCGGTGGCGTCGATAATGATGTCGGCGGTAATGACTTTGTGCCTGACCGCAATAATATCCTGCAAGGCTTCGCGCGCCAAGTCGATGTCGATGGGCTTGTTCATAAATCGGCTGCTGGCGCTGACGCGGTTGAACGCGCCTTCCAGCTCGCGCACGTTGGAGCGTATCAGGTTGGCGATGAAAAACGCAGCTTCTTCGGTCAGGCTGACATTGGCGGATTCGGCTTTTTTCTGAAGAATGGCAACGCGCATTTCGAGTTCGGGCGGCTCGAGTTCGAGCGTCAAACCCCATGAAAACCGCGATTTGAGGCGGTCGTCCATGTCTTCGATTTTGGCGGGCAAAACGTCGCAGGTAAGAATGAGCTGCTTTTTCTCGTTGTGGAAGTGGTTGTAAAGATAGAAGAATTCTTCCATCGTGCGGTCTTTGCCTTTGATGAACTGGATGTCGTCGATAATCAGCAAATCGTATTGTTTGAACTGCTGTTTGAACGTATCAAAGGTGTTGGTGCGCGCGGCGACCATCAGGCTGCGGATGTAGTCGTCGGCGTGCATATAGCGCACTTTTGCATCGGGCTTGTTTTTCAAAAGCTCGTTGCCGATGGCCTGAACAAGGTGGGTTTTACCCAAGCCCGTGCTGCCGTAGAGGAAAAACGGGTTATAGCTCTGACCCGGATTTTCCGCGATAGACTGCGCAGCGGCGGCGGCGATGCGGTTGCCCTTGCCCTCGACCAGCGTTTCAAATGTGTAGTCGCACGAGAGGTTGGTTTGGTTGTAGCGCGATTCTTCCGCCTCGCGTTTGGCTTCGGTTTTGACTTTGCCCGGCGCGCGTTTGCTGTCGGCGGGTTCGGCTTTCTGCTGCGATTCGGCAGGCAGCGATTTCAAGCGCGCGGCAACGATGTCGGCGGCGGATTTTTTGGCGGCGGGTTTGGCGCTGCGTTCGGTTTCAGACGGCCTGTTCTCGTGCGCAATACCGGCTTTCGGCGCATCGGCTTCGTTGTTTTTGGCTTCGCTGTTTTCAGACGGCACGGCAATGTTTTCATTTCCATCAGCCGCGCTTTCCGCCATTTCATAATGCCGTCCCGTGCCTGCTTTAAACGCAAACGCCGCCTGCTGCGGAGCCAGCTCGGCGCGCACGGCGTCGATTTTGGCGGCAAACTGCGATTTGAGCATATTGCAGGCAAACTGGTTTTTGCCGTACACCACCCACGCGCCGTCTTCCTCGCCCACGGTCAGCGGCGCAATCCATTGCTGGAACTGCTGCTGCGGCAGGGTATCGTGGAGTTTGCGCAGGCATTGCGGCCAAAATTCAGCTAAGGTCATGGAGCGGCTCACGGTCGGAAAGATGGGTAGGGTGAGGCCGTCTGAAAAAGAAAATGGCGGGAAAAATGCAAAAAATCAGAAGGATAAACAGCGCAACTGATTTCTTCAGACGGCCTGTTGTGCGGAAATACACAGGTCTTGCGATTATACCGATTTTTATCCACAGCCGCAGTAGAATTTTTATCCACAGGCGCGCGACGGACATTGCGGCGGGTGCGCGGAAAATTTTGCCGCAAAGTTTTATATTGATTGACAAAAGCGGCAAAATCGGTTGTAATCTGCGGTTTAATTCTCTACCGAATTTTAGGAAAAATCATGAAACGTACTTATCAACCTTCCGTTACCAAACGCAAACGCACCCACGGCTTCCTGGTCCGCTCCAAAACCCGCGGCGGCCGTGCCGTATTGGCTGCGCGCCGTGCCAAAGGCCGCAAACGTTTGGCTGTGTAATCTTGGATTACGGTTTCGGCAAGCGTTACCGCTTATTAAAAACGGATGATTTTTCATCCGTTTTTGCGTTTAAAAAGCGGCGCAGCAGCGCGATGCTTCAGGTTTACCGTTCGGAAGCCAACGGTCTGAATCATGCGCGGCTGGGTTTGGTGGTCAGCAAAAAAACCGCCAAGCGCGCGCATGAGCGCAATTATATGAAACGGGTCTTGCGCGACTGGTTCCGCTTAAACAAAGCCACATTGCCCCCGCAGGATTTTGTGGTCAGGGTCGCGCGCGCGTTCAACCGCGAAACCGCCGCTGAAGCCCGCGCCCAGCTGGCGCAACTGCTGGCGAAGCGATAATGGCAGATTTACCCGCCAAACTGCTGCTCGCGCTGATTAAGTTTTACCAATATGCAGTCAGCCCGCTGATTCCGCCGCGCTGCCGCTTTACGCCGACCTGTTCGCAATACGCGTTGGAAGCGGTGAGAAAATACGGCGCGTTGAAAGGCGGCTGGCTGGCGTTCAAACGCATCTGCCGCTGCCATCCGCTCGGCGGCTGCGGACACGACCCTGTACCGTAGGTTGGCAGAGCCGTCTGAAAAAACGGGCGCCTGTTTTTAATCAAACCGCCCGGCAGGCGGATACGGGCGGCGGCTAAGTTTCCTTTTATTTTTAACGGACTACTATATAATGCCGTCTGAAACAGCGGCGCAAGCCCTGTCCCCCTTGTTTAATTTGGGAAATTCTCATGGATTTTAAAAGACTTATGGCATTTTTTGCCATTGCTTTGGCGATTTTGATGGGTTGGGAAAAACTGTTCCCGTCGCCGAAGCCCGCGCAGCAGGCGCAACAGCAAGCCGCGCAACGGCAGCAGGCCGCCGCGGCAACCGCAAAGGCCGAAGCCGCGCTGGCGCCCGCTGCGCCGATTACCGTGATGACCGATACGGTCAAAGCCGTTATCGATGAGAAAAGCGGTGATTTGCGCCGGCTTACGCTGTTGAAATACGAAGCCAACGGCGACGGCAACAAACCGTTTGTTCTATTTAACGACAGCAAAGAATATACCTATGTTGCCCAGTCCGAACTTTTAGACGCGCAGGGCAACAATATTCTGCAAGGCGTGGCCTTTACTTCGCCGCAGAAACAGTACACCCTCAACGGCGACAAAGTCGAAGTCCGCCTGACCGCGCCCGAAACCAAAGGTTTGAAAATCGACAAGGTTTACACCTTTACCAAAGGCAGCTATCTGGTCAACGTGCGTTTCGACGTGAACAATGCCGGTGCGCAGCCCGCCAACTTGACCGCCGACTACCGCATCGTGCGCGACGGCAGTAAGCCCGAAGGTCAGGGTTATTTTACCCAGTCTTATGTCGGTCCCGTGGTGTACACGCCCGAAGGCGAGTTCCAGAAAGTGCAGTTTTCCGACTTGGACAGCGATGCCAAATCCGGCAAAAACGAAGCTGATTACGTCCGCAAAACCCACACCGGCTGGCTGGGCATGATCGAGCACCATTTTATGTCCACCTGGATTCTTCAGCCCAAAGGTGCGCAGCAGAGCGTTTGTGCGGCCGGCGACTGTCGCATCGACATCAAACGCCGCGGCGACAATCTGTATAGCGCGGCTGTGAGCGTGCCGATGGCGGCTGTTCCCAATGGCGGAAAAGGCACGATGTCGGTCAACCTCTATGCCGGCCCGCAAACTACCAGCGTGATTGCCGACGTTGCCGACAATCTGCAACTGGCGAAAGACTACGGCAAAGTGCATTGGTTTGCCTCGCCGCTGTTCTGGCTTCTGAACCAACTGCACAACCTAATCGGCAACTGGGGCTGGGCGATTGTCGCGCTGACCTGCATCGTCAAAGCCGTGTTGTTCCCGCTGACCAACGCTTCTTACCGCTCGATGGCGAAAATGCGCGCCGTCGCGCCCAAACTGGAAGCACTGAAAGCCAAATACGGCGACGACCGCATGGCGCTGCAACAAGCCATGATGCAGATGTATAAAGACGAGAAAATCAACCCGCTGGGCGGCTGCCTGCCCATGCTGTTGCAGATTCCCGTGTTCATCGGCCTTTACTGGGCGCTGTTTGCCTCGGTCGAACTGCGCCAAGCGCCGTGGCTGGGTTGGATTACCGACCTGAGCCGCACCGATCCTTATTACATCCTGCCGCTGATTATGGCTGTGACCATGATTGCGCAAACCTACCTCAACCCGCCGCCGACCGACCCGATGCAGGCGAAAATGATGAAAATCATGCCGATTGTGTTCTCTGTCATGTTCTTCTTTTTTCCCGCAGGTTTGGTGTTGTACTGGGTGGTCAATAACCTGCTGACCATCGCCCAACAGTGGTACATCAATAAAAGCATTGAAAAACAGCGCGCGCAAGGCGAAGTGGTTTCTTGATGCGGTATTAAGTAAAGATGCCGTCTGAAATTTTCAGACGGCATCTTTTGTTTTCGGTAATGGTGTCTGCAAATAATGGGTACGGATTTTCAATTCCTTATTCTGCATGCAATACAAAAATCGTCGGGCGCTTTTTCAGATTCGGCAACCCTTTCAATTTGCGCCAAGCGGCGACGGGCTGGCTGATGATGCTCTGTGTCGGCAGTGTCAGGTCGCAGGCGGTGCAGAGGCGGGTTTCGGGATGGAGGTGGGCAACGGCGTCGGCGAGCAGGGCGTCGTTGCGGTAGGGCGTTTCGATGAAAAGCTGGGTTTCGCAGCATTGGCGCGAACGCTGTTCCAACGCATTGAGCGCGGCGATGCGCTCGTTTTTTTCAGACGGCAGGTAGCCTTTAAACGCGAAATTCTGTCCGTTTGCGCCCGATGCCATCAAGGCCAGCAGCAGGCTGGAGGGGCCGACCAGCGGGCGGACTTCAAAACCGCGGCGGTGCGCCAGCGCGACCAAATCCGCACCCGGATCGGCGACGGCGGGGCAGCCGGCTTCGCTGAGCAATCCCATACTGCGGCCGTTTTGCAAGGGGCTTAGCAGCTCGGGTAGCGTTTTTTTGTCGGTGTGTTCGTTGAGCGTTTGCAAGTTTAACTCGCGTATCGGCGTGGTAATGCCCAGATGTTTCAAATGGGCGCGGGCGGTTTTTTCCGCTTCGATGACAAAATCGGTCAGGCCGGTAATCTGCGCCTGTTCGTGCGGCAGCAGACAGGGAGTGTCGGGTGCGCCGAGCGGGGTTGGGATGAGGTAGAGAACGGGGTTCATGATGTCCTTTCAGGCCGTCTGAAAACGGCGCCTGCCTAGATTTTCAGACGGCCTTTACAGAATTTCCACGCCTTCGTTGCGCAGAAAATCAATTAGTCGGAACAACGGCAGACCGATCAGGGCGTTTGGGTCGCGGCTGTCGATTTCCTCAATCAGCGCCGTGCCCAAGCCCTCGCTTTTCGCCGCGCCCGCACAATAGACAGCGTCGGGTTCGCGCGCCAGATAAGCGCGGATTTGCGCGTCGGTCAGCGTGCGCATGGTTACGGCGGTGTAATCGACGTGGGTTTGAATGCGGTTGGCGGCGGTATTCAAAAGCACGACGGCGCTGTAAAATTCAATCTGTTTGCCGCTGAGCGAAGCAAGCATTTGTTGCGCTGCGGCGACGTTCATCGGTTTGCCGAGCTGGCGGCCGCCGCACCATGCCACTTGGTCTGCGCCGATAACCAGCGCGCGCGGAAATTGCGCAGCCAGCGAACGGGCTTTGCCCTCGGCCAGGCGCAGCGCAGTTTGTTCCGCATTTTCGCCCGCTTGCGGCGTTTCGTCGAAGTCGGGCGAGGCCGTCTGAAAATCCAAACCCAGCCGCGTCAGTTGCGCGCGGCGGAATATCGAACCCGACCCTAAAACCAAAGGCAGTTTTTCACTCATTTTTGCTTAAAAATATTGACGTTAGACAGCCGAAATTATATCATACCCCGTTTATGTCAGACCCTAATTTGATTGACCCGAAGGTTTTCGCCGACGAAAAGCAGGCGCTGCAGGGCGGCTTCCGGCTGGACGAGTTGGACGAACGTGTTTGGTCGCACGACTTTTTCGCCGACAGAAAAAGCGCGGTTTCGTTTACGCTGCAAGGCGGACAAGACCGGCTGCACAGGCTGTTTCTCGATTTGACGGTAAAAGCGGAAATGCCGCTGGTTTGCCAGCGCTGCATCAAGCCCGTGCCGTTTGAATTAAACGATACCTGCCGGATTTTTCTGTTTGCCGACGAAGAAAGCCTCGACGAAGCCATGCTCGCCGACGACGAGTTGGAGGGTATGCTGCTGCAAGACGTTTTGGATGTCCGCAGCCTGGTGGAAGACCAGATTCTGATTGCGCTGCCTTATTCCCCGCGTCACGAAGATTGCGGCAATTCGGCGCTTGACGAGGTCAATCGGGACAAACCCAATCCTTTTGCCGTATTGGCGGGTTTGAAAAAATAGGCGGATGCCGCTGATTAGGTAAGATTAGGTTTACAGTTATTTATTTTAGGAGCTTGAAATGGCCGTTCAACAAAACAAAAAATCCCCCTCTAAACGCGGTATGCACCGCTCACACGACGCGCTGACCGCGCCTGCGCTGTCTGTCGACGGCAACACCGGCGAAGTACACCGTCCGCACCACATTTCGCCCAACGGTATGTATCGCGGCCGCAAAGTCGTTAAAGCCAAAGGCGAATGATTTTTCCCGACTGACTGAAAGCCAGCCTATTGCCATGCAATACTGGCTTTTTTGCATTACGCCGCCAAAGGCGGGTCGCTTTGTTCACTTGAAAATCGGGCAAGACCATGAAACAGAAAATCTGGTACACCTACGACGACATCCACCGCGTCATTAAAGGCTTGGCGGAGAAAATCCAAAATTCGGGCGTCCGTTACGATGCCATGATTGCCATCGGCGGGGGCGGCTTTATTCCCGCCCGTATGCTGCGCTGTTTTCTGGAGATTCCGATTTACGCCGTGACAACCGCTTATTACGACAGCGACAACGAAGGCCAAGTCACGGAAGAAGTGAAAAAAGTGCAATGGCTCGATCCCGTACCCGATGCGCTGAAAGGCAAAAACGTGCTGGTGGTCGATGAAGTGGACGACAGCCGCGTTACGATGGAATTTTGTCTGAACGAGCTGCTCAAAGAGGATTTCGCCACCGTCGGCGTTGCCGTTTTGCATGAAAAAATCAAAGAAAAAGCCGGCAAAATTCCCGAAGGCATTCCCTATTTCAGCGGCTTGACCGTGGAAGACTGGTGGATTAATTATCCGTGGGACGCGGAAGACATCGACGAACACAACCGTTTGGCCAAAGAGGGCTGCTAAACGCCGCAGGCCGTCTGAAAAACGTGCAAACGGCAGTTGGCGGTACAAATTTTTCAGACGGCCTTTGGGTATCCTTTGGGTATTTTGCAAAAGTTTCGGTCTGTTTAAACAGCTGTCTGAAAGCGGTTTGCGTGAATCGTTTTTCAAGCAATGCCGTCTGAAAACCATTTGTCGCAGAAGCGTCAAAACTGCCCCGTTCATTGGGACGAAGCGGTTTTGCCGATAGCTTAATTTTTGATTTTACTGACGTTTCCTGATTTCAGGCGGCCTGATGTGCCGATGCCGTCTGAAACCATAAAACGGAGAACCTTATGATTACATTGGCCGTAGATGCCATGGGCGGCGATGCCGGCCTGGCGGTTACCGTGCCCGGCGCGGCTGCTTTTCTGAAGCGCCAGCCAAACGTCCGTTTGATGATGGTCGGTGACGAAGCCGCCGTCGGCAAAGCCCTGCGCGAAGCAGGTGTGCCGATGGAGCGCGTCAGAATCGTTCATGCCGCTCAAGTGGTTGAAATGGACGAAGCGCCGCAGCTGGCGCTAAAAAACAAAAAAGATTCCTCTATGCGCGTTGCCATCAATCAGGTCAAGGAAGGAGTTGCGCAAGCTGCCGTATCCGCAGGCAACACCGGCGCACTGATGGCGACTGCGCGTTTTGTGCTCAAAACCATCCCGGGTATCGAACGCCCTGCGATTGCCAAATTCCTGCCTTCGGGCGAAAACCACCTCACGCTGATGCTGGATTTGGGCGCGAATGTGGACTGCACGCCCGACCAACTCGTGCAGTTTGCCGTTGTCGGCAGCGAGCTGGTGCAGGCGCTGCATCCCGAAAGAGGGCTGCCGCGCGTCGGCCTGCTCAACGTCGGCACGGAAGACATCAAAGGCACGGATACCGTCAAACAAACCTTCAAGCTGCTGAAATCCGGCAAGCTGAACTTTATCGGCAATGTTGAAGGCAACGACGTATTCAACGGTAAAATCGACGTCGTCGTCGCCGACGGCTTTGTCGGCAATATCATGCTGAAAACCATCGAAGGTGCCGTCAAATTCATGGGCGGCGCAATCAAGCAGGAATTTCAGCGCAACTGGTACAACAAACTTGCCGCCGTCGCTGCCTTGCCCGCGCTCAAAGGCATGAAGAGCAAACTCGATCCGCGTAAATTCAATGGCGCCATTTTCCTCGGCCTGCGCGGCGTCGTCGTCAAAAGCCACGGCGGCACCGACGAAGTCGGCTTTATGTACGCGCTCGAAGAAGCCTACCACGAAGCCGAAGCCGCCAGCCTGTCGAAAATCGAACAGGGTGTCGCCGCCCAGCTCGCCGCATTGGAAGAGGTGCGCGAACAGGAAGCCGCATTGGAAACCGCCGTTACCCATATCGGTACGGCGGCGGAGTGAATGGAGGTCATCTAAAAAATTATTTAACTGTATGATTTTATGGGAAATTAAATTTTAATGTAAGGCCGTCTGAAAGTTTTCAGACGGCCTTTGCTTTTCTCAGGTGCGGGTAAAACGGATTGGGGTTATTCGGTTTTATTTTCTGCCGAATGTTTGTGATGCCGGACATGCACAATCAGCAAGTTGATGAACAAAATCGGGCTGCCATAGTGAAGCAGGTGGGAATTCCGGTGCCTATGAGGGTGGCGGCGATAACCGTCAGCCAAAACAGCGTAGTCATTTCGGCTTTTTTAGTGCAGTTGTTCCGATGCAGGAAATGTACGCAGAGGCCGTCTGAAACCCCTTGTTTTTTTCGGACGGCCTCTACCAAATCCCTGTTTCCCAAGCAGGCATCCGCTTTGCCAAAGCCCCGCAAAACCGCTATCCTTTCCCCTTTTTGCAAACCCCAAAACCATCACCATGAACATCACCCGAATCATCGCCTCCGAACTCTCCGCCACCGTTTCCCAAATCCAAGCCGCCGTCGATTTGCTCGACGAGGGCGCAACCGTGCCGTTTATCGCCCGCTACCGCAAAGAAGCCACGGGCGGGCTGGACGATACGCAGCTGCGCACGCTGGCCGAGCGTCTGCAATACCTGCGCGAACTGGAAGAACGCAAAGCCACCGTGCTGAAAAGCATTGAAGAGCAAGGCAAACTTTCAGACGGCCTGCGCGAGCAAATCGAAGCCTGCGACAACAAAACCGCGCTGGAAGATTTATATCTGCCCTACAAACCCAAACGCCGCACCAAAGCGCAAATCGCGCGCGAAAACGGTTTGCAGCCGCTTGCCGACGTGCTGCTAGCTGACCAGTCGCAAGACCCGGAAACCGCCGCAAATGCCTACCTGAATGAGCAGGTGCCTGATAGCAAAGCCGCGCTGGACGGCGCGCGCGCGATTCTGATGGAACAGTTTGCCGAGGATGCCGAACTCATCGGCCGTCTGCGCGACAAGCTGTGGGCGGAAGCGGAAGTCCATGCGCAAGTGCTTGAAGGCAAAGAAAAAGACGGCGAAAAATTCAAGGATTATTTCGACCACCGCGAACCCGTGCGCACCATGCCCAGCCACCGCGCGCTGGCGGTTTTGCGCGGCCGCAACGAAGGCGTGCTGACCGTCGCGCTCAAATACCAGCCGGATGAAACGCTGGTTACCGAGCAAAGCGCGTATGAAAAAATCATCGCCGCGCATTTCAAGATTTCAGACGGCCACAAATGGCTGCGCGACACTGTGCGCCTGACCTGGCGGGCGAAAATCTTCCTATCGCTCGAACTCGACGCCTTGGGCCGTCTGAAAGAAAACGCCGACAGCGACGCAATTACTGTGTTTGCACGCAATCTCAAAGACCTGCTGCTTGCCGCGCCCGCCGGCCGCCTGCCCACCCTCGGCCTCGACCCCGGCTACCGCACCGGCATCAAAACCGCCGTGGTGGACGACACCGGCAAGCTGCTCGACACCGCCGTCGTCTATTTACATCAGGAAAACAACGCCTTGGCAACGCTCGCAGCCCTCGTGAAAAAATACGGCATCAAACTGATTGCCATCGGCAACGGCACCGCCAGCCGCGAAACCGACAAACTGGCGGGCGAACTCATCAAAGGCCTGCCGGAAGCGGGCTTGCACAAAATCGTCGTCTCCGAAGCCGGCGCATCCGTCTATTCCGCCAGCGAACTGGCCGCCAAAGAATTTCCCGAACTCGACGTCAGCTTGCGCGGCGCGGTTTCCATCGCCCGCCGCCTGCAAGACCCGCTCGCCGAACTCGTGAAAATCGACCCCAAATCCATCGGCGTTGGCCAGTACCAGCACGACGTCAACCAAACCCAGCTCGCCAAATCGCTCGATGCCGTGGTGGAAGACTGCGTGAACGCCGTCGGCGTGGATGTGAACACCGCCTCCGCGCCGCTGCTCGCCAGAATTTCAGGCCTAAACAGCACCTTGGCGCAAAACATCGTCGCCTACCGCGACGAAAACGGCGCGTTCGACAGCCGCCGCAAACTCCTCAAAGTGCCGCGCCTCGGTGAAAAAACCTACGAGCAGGCCGCCGGATTTTTGCGCATCAACGGCGGCAAAGAACCGCTCGACGCCAGCGCCGTACACCCCGAAGCCTACCCCATCGTCGCCAAAATGCTCGACGACCTGCACATCAGTGCCGCCGACCTCATCGGCAATCGCGACAAAATCCGCCAAATCAAACCCGCCGCCTACACCACCGACCAATTCGGCCTGCCCACCATCATGGACATCCTCGCCGAACTGGAAAAACCCGGCCGCGACCCGCGCGGCGAATTTCAGACGGCTTCATTCGCCGAAGGCATCAACGAAATCAGCGATTTACAGGCAGGCATGATACTGGAAGGCGTCGTCTCCAACGTCGCCAACTTCGGCGCATTCGTGGACATCGGCGTGCATCAGGACGGCCTCGTCCACATCTCCGCGCTCGCCGACAAATTCGTGCAAGACCCGCGCGAAATCGTCAAAGCCGGCGATGTGGTAAAAGTGAAAGTGCTGGAAGTCGATGCCGCGAGAAAACGCATCGCGCTGACCATGCGCCTGAACGACGACGCAGACAGCGGTTCGCCAAAAAACGGCAGGCCGTCTGAAAACGCCGCGAGAAACAACCGTTCAGGCAGCCTGAAAGATAAAGGGCAAAGGGAAAAAAACGTGGGCAATACCGCGATGGCGGATGCGTTTGCGAGGTTGAAAAAGTAAGGCCGTCTGAAAATGTGCCTGTCTGAAAAAACACTCCGACGGATTTCAGACAGGCATTTTGCATTTTAAGTAGATGGCAAGTAGCCCCACTATCTAAAGCTAAGGTTGTATTAAAGAGCCAGCCGAAAGCGTAACTGGTGATGGCTTGATAGGGAGTCAATTGCCTTAATTAAGTGTAAAAATTTTGCTTAACTACCTTTTTCATGCTATTTTTGGAAAAAATTTCCAAAAATAGCATGAAAAAGGGCTTTGTATGCTTATTGACTTCGCTGTGAGTAACTACCGTTCTTTCCGTGAACAACAAAATTTCAGTATGGTAAAAACAAAAGGTGATGAACAGCCAAGTAATACTTTCCGTATTGAAAGTATTAAGGGACTGGAACTGTTGAAAACATCAGCAATTTATGGCGCAAATGCAAGTGGAAAATCTAATTTCCTCAAAGCATTAAAAACAATGAAACGTATTGTTACCAATACTTCTCAACGTGGAGACAAACTGCCGCTCATTCCGTTTAAATTAGATAAAGCTTATCTAACTGAACCCACAGAATTCGAGATTACTTTTATTGTTCAAAATATTCGCTATCAATATGGGTTTAGTGCAACCGAAACACAGATTTTTGATGAATGGCTGTTTGCGTACCCTAAAGGCCATTCCCAAAAATGGTTTGAACGGGTGTGGGATGATGAAGAAAAAAAATATCATTGGAAGTTCAGTTCTTTTCTCTTAGGTACGAAACAGGTTTGGCAGCAAGCGACTAGAGATAATGCCTTATTTTTATCAACAGCAGTTCAGTTAAATAGCGAGCAGTTAAAGCCGCTATTTGATTGGTTCGATAATAACCTACTATTTAGTGGAGTTGATGGATTTGGACCTGAATATACTGCTCATCAATGTAATGAAGGTAAAAAAGAAAAAGTGATTAAGCTGTTAAAAGCTGCAGATTTTAATATTCACAATATTAACGTAGAAACAGAAGATTTTGATCCTTCTTTTTTTCCTGAGGATATGCCTGAAACATTGAAAAATCATTTGTTTGAAAAATTGAAAGATATTAAACACCTTAAATTAAAAACTGTTCATTACGATAATGATGGGAGTGAGGTGAATTTTGATTTCAATGATGAATCAGATGGCACTCAAAAATTCTTTTCATTTGTTGGTCCGATTTTAGATGTATTGGAAAACGGTTATACACTATGTATTGATGAACTGAATGTGAATATGCATCCTAAACTGGTTCAGTTTTTGGTTGAGTTATTCCATGACCAAGCCAGCAATCCGAAAAATGCCCAATTAATTTTTACCACGCATGAAACATCCATTTTGAATCAAAACGTTTTCCGTCGCGATCAAATTTGGTTTTGTGAAAGAGATAATAAACAGTCCTCTATCCTTTATCCTTTATCAGATTTCAGTCCCAAAAAGGGAAAAGAAAACTTGGAAGCAGGTTATTTATCCGGTCGATATGGGGCACTACCGTTTATCCATGCTTTTGATTTAGGGAGATAGTATGGGTAGCGATGATTTGTTTAAAAAGAAGAGAAAAGCTAGAAATACAAAAGAACTGAAACGGCAAAAAGATCGCAAATCATACAAACGGATTTTAATTGTTTGTGAAGGAGAAAAAACTGAACCGAATTATTTTATCGGTATACGGAGCTACTATCGTTTACATACAGCAAATATTGAAATCAGTGGTGATAAATGCGGCTCTGATCCTAAAAGTATTGTGAAGTATGCCAAACAGCGTTTTGGAGAGGAAAAAAACATAGGTAATGCCTTTGATGAAGTTTATTGTGTATTTGATAAAGACAGGCATACAAACTATCAAGAAGCAATAAATGAGCTGAAAAACAGTAGGGATAAAAATATCTTCCATGCTATAACATCTGTTCCGTGTTTTGAGTATTGGCTATTGTTACATTTTGAATATACAACTAAACCATACTCGGAACCGGCAGAAGTAATAAAACATCTAGAACAGTATTTGCCTGATTATGAAAAAGGAAAATTTGATATTTTTAAAGATTTAAGTGATTTAGATAAACAGCTAATGCATGCAATTGCATATGCGGAAAAAGCATTAAAAGAAACAGAAAGAGAAAATACTGATAACCCCTCAACACAAGTACATATTCTGGTTAAACGTTTAAAGAATTTAAATGAGCAATAAGGTTTCTTTGAAGGAATATATTATGTAATTTTATCACGGCGGTTCTGCAAAACCGCCGTTGTGATTGGCTGGTGCGGTATATCCATGAATTTCGCGAGGCCTATAGGGAAACTTTGCGGCATTGCCCGTTTGAAACCGTTGCGGTTACCGTCCTGCCCGACCATTTCCATCTGGTGCTGCGACTGCCTGACAACCGCAACGATTTTTCGCGTATCGTGCAGGTTCTGAAAACCAATTTTTCCAAACGCCTGCCTGAAAGCTGCCGCCGTCCGAATGCCAGCCAAAACGGGAAACGTGAAGCGGGCATTTGGCAGCAGCGGTTTTGGGAACATAAAATCCGTGACGATGCGGATTTGGAACGTCATGTTTTTTATACTTATTTCAATCCGGTAAAACACGGCTTGGTGCGGCAGGTGCGCGACTGGCCGCATTCTTCGTTCCACCGCGATGTGCAAAACGGGTTGTTTCCCGCCGATTGGGGCGGATGCCTGTCTGAAAATGTGCGGAATCTTTATCATGAGTAGGGTAAGTGTAAACCTGCCGTGTTGATTAAAGTGATAAATAATGGTGGGCTTACACCCACCCTACCGAAAGGCCGTCTGAAAAATGGCCATCGCCCCCCTTGCCCCCGTTCCCCCGTCCAACGCCACGCTTCTGATGCTCGGCTTCTTCCCAAAGTTGTAGGTACAGACCAAGCACAAAATAGCTGCGTATGAGAAAATTGTTTTATCAAACATTTAGGCAGCCTGAAAAAAACATGACTGACAACACCTTAATCCTCTACACCACTTCAGACGGCCTGTCCCAATTTATCTTGCGCGAGCTGGGCGGACAGCTTTGGCTTACGCAGGCGGAAATGGCCGAGCTGTATCAGACCAGCAAACAGAACATCAGCAAGCATATTGCCGCTGTTTTATCGGAAGGCGAATTGCTTGAAGCGGCAACTGTCAACTTTCAGTTGACAGTTCAAAACGAAGGCGGTCGCGAAGTCAGTCGTGAAATCGCACATTATTCGCTTCCGATGATTATCGCCGTCGGCTACCGCGTCCGTTCTACGCGCGGCACGCAGTTCCGCCAGTGGGCAACGCGCACTTTGGGCGAGTATCTGCAAAAGGGGTTTGTGCTGGATGACGAGCGTTTGAAAAATCCGCCGGTCGGCACGGTGCCGGCGCCGGATTATTTCGACGAATTGCTGGAACGCATCCGCGATATTCGTGCCAGCGAAAAGCGGGTGTATCTGCGTGTGCGGGAAATTTTCGCGCTGGCCGCGGATTATCAGCCGAGTTTTAAGGAAACCACGCAGTTTTTCAAAGTGATTCAAAACAAACTGCATTTTGCCGCAACGGGGCAAACGGCTGCCGAATTGGTGTTTCATCGTGCCGATGCGGACAAACCGTTGATGGGGCTGACCCATACGGCAGACGGCGGAGTGCGCAAAAAAGACATCAAAACCGCAAAAAATTATTTGCAGGAAAACGAAATCGGCGAATTAAACCGCATCGTCACCATGTGGCTGGATTTTGCCGAAGACCAGGCGCTGCGGAAAAAACAGGTTTTTCTGCGCGATTGGGTGGAAAAGCTGGATCAGTTTCTGCAATTCAACGACCGCGAAGTGCTGCAAGGTGCAGGAACAATCAGTAAAAAGCAGGCTGATGCCAAAGCGGAAGCCGAATATGAACGCTATCAGGCGGCGCAGCGGCAAATCAGGGAGATACGGGGAGAGCAGGATATTGCCGAACTGCTGCGTTATCGCGATGAAAGGCCGTCTGAAAAATGACTATTGAAACCCACCCCTTGCCGCCGTTCACCCCGCCTAACGCCAAGCTGCTGATGCTCGGTTCTTTCCCGCCGCCGCGCGCGCGTTGGAAGATGGAGTTTTATTACCCGAATTTTCAAAACGATATGTGGCGGATTTTCGGGTTGGTGTTTTTCGGGGACAAGGATTATTTCGTTGCCGAGGGCGGCAAGGCGTTTCGGGAAACGCTGTTGCGCGAATTTCTGGCGGATAAGGGGATTGGGGTTTACGACACGGCGTATCGGGTGCGGCGGTTGCAGGGCAATGCGTCGGATAAATTTTTGGAGGTTGTCGAAGCGGTAGATTTGGCGGCTTTGCTGGATAAGATGCCGCTGTGCCGCACGGTGATGACCACGGGCGAGCTGGCGACGGATACGCTGCTGTCGCTGATGCCGTCTGAAACGGCAAAGCCGAAAATCGGCGCTTACTCGGAGGCGGTGTTTTCAGACAGGCATTTGCGCCTCTACCGCCTGCCGTCGTCCTCGCGGGCGTATCCGCTGGCGTTGGAGAAAAAAGCGGCGGCATATGGGGCATTTTTTGCGGAAATAGGGTTGTTGTGAAAACAGGCCGCCTGAAAATTCAGACGGCCTGAAAGCGGTGCAGCAAAAGCCTTATCGCTTGTTTTCTATGCTAAAACCGATGCTTTGCGTTATAATGCTGCGTTTCAACCTACGCCATACCACTACGATTGAGGATTAAAAAATGGGTTTTCTGCAAGGTAAAAAAATTCTGATTACAGGCATGATCTCGGAGCGTTCGATTGCTTACGGAATCGCCAAAGCCTGCCGCGACCAGGGTGCGGAGCTGGCTTTTACTTATGTTGTCGACAAGCTGGAAGAGCGCGTGCGCAAAATGGCGGAAGAGTTCGGCTCCAAGCTGGTGTTCCGTTGCGATGTGGCCAGCGATGAAGAAATCAACCAAGTGTTTGCCGATTTGGGCAAACATTGGGATGGCTTGGACGGCCTGGTTCACTCCATCGGTTTTGCGCCGAAAGAAGCCTTGAGCGGCGATTTTCTCGACAGCATCAGCCGCGAAGCGTTTAACACCGCGCACGAAATTTCCGCATACAGCCTGCCCGCGCTGGCCAAAGCAGCGCGTCCGATGATGCGGGGGCGCAACGGCGCGATTGTGGCGCTGACCTACTTGGGCGCTGTGCGCGCGATTCCGAACTACAACGTGATGGGTATGGCCAAAGCCAGCCTGGAAGCGGGCATCCGCTTCACCGCTGCCTGTTTGGGCAAAGAGGGTATCCGCTGCAACGGCATTTCCGCGGGCCCGATTAAAACGCTGGCCGCTTCCGGCATCGCCGATTTCAGCAAACTCTTGGGTCACGTTGCCGCGCAAAATCCGCTCGGCCGCAACGTGACGATTGAAGAAGTCGGGAATACGGCGGCGTTTTTGCTGTCTGACTTATCATCGGGCATTACCGGTGAAATTACATATGTGGATGGCGGCTACAGCATCAACGCGCTGAACGACGAAGAGTAAGGCTCGGCGCGGTAATCGAAGGCCGTCTGAAATTGTGTGAAAATGTAACACGTAGTTTTCAGACGGCCTGTTTTTCGTATGAAATGGTAGGTTAAAGTGAAAAAGATTAAAGAAATTCAAAGTTTAACCTTTTTTAATGGTATTTAACCTATTGGTCGGTATCATGCCGACCGTTCGTTTTCATTAAGAAATTTTATTAACATAACATAATCAGGAGTTTGATATGTCTATTGCTTCAGAATTTAAAGCGTTTGTAATGCGCGGCAACGTGGTTGACTTGGCCGTCGGTATGGTCGTCGGTACAGCGTTCAGCGCCATCGTAAAATCATTGGTTGACGATGTAATCATGCCGCCGATCGGTATTTTGATCGGCGGCGTGGACTTCTCCAACCTGTTCCTGACCCTGAAAGACGGCGCGAAAGCGACCGAAGCCGGTTACGCCACTTTGGCGGCTGCCCAAGCCGACGGCGCGGTTACTTTGAACATCGGTCTGTTTATCAACAACATTATCAGCTTCCTGATTGTTGCTGCTGCAATTTTCATGGTTGTTAAACTGCTCAACTCTATGAAAAAACAAGAAGAAGCCGCTCCCGAAGCACCGGCAGAGCCTTCTGAAGAAGTATTGCTGTTGCGCGAAATCCGCGATTCTTTGAACAAAAAATAATTTGTTCTCGATATGAAAAAAGGCCGTCTGAAAAGTTTCAGACGGCCTTTTGGTTTTTCATCATAACGGGGGACATGCTAACCCTCATGCCCCGCCATCTCTAACGCTGTTTCCACCGCCACAATCAAACTGCCCGAATCTGCCCGTCCGCTGCCCGCCAAATCCAGCGCGGTGCCGTGATCGACGGAGGTTCGGATAAACGGCAGACCCAGCGTGATGTTTACGCCTTTGCCGAAACCCGCGTATTTCAGGGTCGGCAAGCCTTGGTCGTGGTACATCGCCAAAACCGCGTCGCCGTCTTTGAGGATAAACGGTTGGAAGACGGTATCCGCAGGATACGGGCCGCGCACGTCTATGCCGTCGGCGTGCAGGTTTTCCAGCGCGGGGATGATGACTTCGATTTCTTCGTGCCCCAAATGTCCGCCCTCGCCCGCGTGCGGATTCAAGCCCGTGACCAGAATGCGCGGCGCGGCGATGCCGAATTTGTCGCGCAAATCCGCGTGCAGAATGCGGGCGACCGATTCGACCCGCGGCTGCGTTACGGCGGCGGCAACGTCTTTCAACGGCAGATGCGTCGTTACCAGCGCCACGCGCAGTCCGCCGCCGGCGAGCATCATCACGACCTGCGGCGTGCCGCTTTTTTCCGCCAGATATTCGGTGTGGCCGCTGAAAAATCCGTGCGCCGCCGCGCCGTCGTTAATCACGCCTTTGTGCAGCGGCGCCGTAACCATCGCGGCAAACAGGCCGTCTGAAATGCCTTGGTGCGCCGTATCCAAAAGCCGCAAGACATAAGCCGCGTTTTGCGGATTCAGACGGCCTGCTTCGCAAGGCGCGTCCAGCGGAATATGAAACACTTCCAAAACACCGTCCGCCGCTTTTTCAGACGGCCTCTGCGGATCGAAATCCTGAAAAACGATGTTTTTCCCCAGTATTTGCGCCCGTGCTTTCAGCAGGTTTTTATCGCCCAACACCACGGCGCGGCAGGGTAAACCGGCGGCGGCCAAGTCCAAACAGATGTCCGGCCCGATGCCGGCGGGTTCGCCCGAGGTGATGGCGAGGAAGGGAAGGGTCATGGTTGTTCCTTTGTGTTTTCCGGCAGAAGAGGGCGGGGCGGTTGGAAAGTCTGCCCGCCGTCTGCCGGTTTCCGGTGACGGCATTGTACGCGCATCGGGCGTTCAAACTGCAAAATAAAACTTCAGGCCGTCCGAACATTCGTTTGCCGTACACAGCGGGTTGGCTGCGTTTGCGGCATCGAAGTTTTCAGACGGCCTCTTTACTACCCAAAAAATCCTTACTTCACAATCTGTTCCAACTCGCCTTTTGCGTAGCGCGTTGCCATTTTTTCCAGCGAAACCGGTTTGATTTTCGCCGCCTGGCCTTCACAGCCGAACGCCGTATAGCGGTCGATACAGACCTGTTTCATCGCTTCGACGGTTTTCGCCAGATATTTGCGCGGGTCGAATTCGGCGGGGTTTTCCGTCATAAATTTGCGGATGGCGCCCGTGCTGGCGAGGCGCAGGTCGGTGTCGATGTTGACTTTGCGCACGCCGTATTTGATGCCTTCGACGATTTCTTCCACGGGCACGCCGTAGGTTTCGCCGATGTTGCCGCCGTGTTCGTTGATCACTTTCAGCCATTCCTGCGGCACCGAGCTGGAACCGTGCATCACGATGTGCGTATTCGGCAGCGCCTCGTGGATTTCCTTGATGCGGTCGATGCGCAAAACGTCGCCGGTGGGCGGGCGGGTAAATTTATACGCGCCGTGTGACGTGCCGACGGCGATGGCCAGCGCATCCACGCCGGTGTCTTTTACGAAGCGCACAGCGTCTTCCACGCTGGTGAGCATTTGGTCGTGCGACAGCTTGCCGGCGGCGCCCACGCCGTCTTCCTCGCCCGCTTCGCCGGTTTCCAGATTGCCCAACACGCCGATTTCGCCCTCGACCGACACGCCGCAGGCATGGGAAAACTGCACCACGCGGCGGGTGACTTCGGCATTGTATTCGTAGGTGGACGGCGTTTTACCGTCTTCCATCAGCGAGCCGTCCATCATCACCGACGAAAAGCCGAGCTGGATCGAGCGCTGGCACACATCGGGCGATGCGCCGTGGTCTTGGTGCATCACCACGGGAATATGCGGAAATTCTTCGACCGCCGCCAAAATCAGATGGCGCAGAAACGGCGCACCCGCATACTTGCGCGCGCCCGCGCTGGCCTGCACAATCACGGGCGCGTTTACTTGGTCGGCGGCTTCCATGATGGCGCGCATTTGTTCGAGGTTGTTGACGTTGAAGGCGGGCAGGCCGTAGCTGTTTTCAGCCGCATGGTCGAGCAGTTGGCGCATGGATACTAGTGCCATAAGAATCTCCTGAATGGGGGGGAATAGAAATTTACGCTGAATTATAGTCGTTTCCGGGTTAAAAGACTACATGATGCTACATTATTTTTTGATGTTAACGAAATAAGTGTAGCATAGATGGAAACCGCGCAAATCTTTACGCAACGGCGGTTTGGCAGAGAAACGGATTTTTTTAGACGGCATGAGGGGCAGATGCTTGAGGCCGTCTGAAAATATGTCGGGGAAAACGGTCGCAGGGCAGGCTTTGCCGCTGCTCCGCTCTTACAGCGCTTGCAAAACGGCAAACAGCCCGCTTCCGCGGAGCAGGAACGCGTCTGTTGGACCGTAAAATATTTCAGACGGCCTCAAACATTCGAATGCCGTCTGAAAAGTTTGAAGTTCCGCAAATTTGTTCCCTCTTCCGCGGGAGAGGGCTGTTTGAATTTGAACAAACGCTTGTTGATAAACCTGCCGAACCGCTCGTACCAAGCAAAGTTGAAGCACTTGTGCCGAGCGGAGCCAAAGTACTTGTGCTGAGCGAAGTCGAAGCATTCAGGTGGCCTCATTTTCTTCCCCGCCCCAACCCGTTCTATAATAAGGCCGTCTGAAAACCGAAAGCCCGACCATGCCCCGCATCACCGTTCCCGCGCCCGAAAAAATCCTGTTTACCGCCGAAATACCCGTTACCATCGGCGACATCAATTACGGCGGGCATCTCGCCAACGATGCGGTTTTGCGGCTCTGCCACGAAACGCGCGTGCGCTGGTTGGCGGCAAACGGCTGGAGCGAACTCGATGCCGGCGGCGCGGGGCTGATTATGGCGGATGCGGCGGTGCGCTACCACGCGCAGGTGCGGCACGGCGACTGCTTGGCGGTGGAAATGGGCGCGGCGGATATCGGGCGCGGCGGGTTTAACCTGCTTTACCGCATCGTCCGCGTTTCAGACGGTCTCAAGATTGCCGAAGTCCAAACCGGCATGGCCTGTTTCGATTATGCCGCGCAAAAGGTCTGCCGCCTGCCCGAGACGCTGAAAACCGCGCTGGAGGCCGTCTGAAACATGAATACCGAAGATTTTTTTACCCATCAGCCGCGTTTTCTCAACACCCTGCGCCAACAGGGCAAATCGGCGCACACGCTTGCGGCCTATCAGCGCGATTTGGCGCAGCTCGAGCAGATTCTGCCCGAAAGGCCGTCTGAAAACGCGGATTTGAAACGCAGCGATTTTGTCGCCGCCCTCAAAAAGCTGTCGCAGCAAAACCTGAGCGAACGCAGCCTCGCGCGCAAACTTTCCGTGTGGCGGCAGTATTGCGGCTGGCTGGTGCGGCAGAACCTGATGACCGCCGATCCGACCGCCAACCTCAAAGCCCCCAAGCCGCCCGAACGTCTGCCCAAAGCGCTTCAGCAGGAGCCGCTCAACCAAATGCTCGACCGCACCCCCGCCGACACCCCGCTCGACGCACGCGATTCGGCCATTTTCGAGCTGCTCTACGGCAGCGGTTTGCGCCTGAGCGAAGTGCATGGTTTGGATGTGGACGATCTCTCGCTCGACGCGGGCTGGGTCAGCGTGACCGGCAAAGGCAACAAGCAGCGCCAAGTGCCGTTGGTTGCAAAAAGCATAGACGCGATAAAGGCTTACCTTCCGCAACGCGCCGCCGCCGCGGGTGAAGCCGCGCTCTTTACCAACCGCAACGGCACGCGTCTGGGCACGCGCCAAATCCAGAAACGCCTGCAGGAATGGGCGGTAAAACAAGGCAGCGCGCAACACCTCTCGCCGCATATGCTGCGCCACAGCTACGCCAGCCATGTCTTGCAGTCGTCCCGCGACATCCGCGCCGTGCAGGAACTTTTGGGGCACGGCAACCTCTCGACCACGCAGATTTATACCAAGCTGGATTTCGACCATCTGGCGCAGGTTTACGACGAATCGCATCCGCGCGCGCGGCGGAAGAGGGGATAAACAAAGGCCGTCTGAAAATTCAGACGGCCTGAAACTGCCGGACTTTGCCGCTACAATACCCGTTTCCAACCTTTTCAGGCAGCCTCATCTGCCAAACTGCTATGCACAACCCAACCATGCAAACCCAAACCGACCCGTTCCAGTTCCTCGAAAACCTCGACTCCCCCGACACACAAAATTTCGCCGCTGCCGCCCATGCCGAAACGCAGGCGCGGTTTTTGGAAAATGATGCGGCGAAATTCCTTTCAGACGGCATTCTTGCGCAGATGCAGGATACGCGGCAGATTCCGTTTTGTCAGGAACACCGCGCGCGGATGTACCATTTCCATCAGGATTCGGAACACCCCAAAGGCGTGTACCGCGTCTGCACGGCGGCGACTTACCGCAGCGGTTATCCCGAGTGGAAAGTGTTGTTTTCCGTGGCGGATTTCGACGAAATGCTGGGCGACGACGTGTATCTCGGCGGTGTGTCGCATCTGGTCGAACAGCCCGACCGCGCGCTGCTGACCCTGAGCCGTGCGGGCGGCGATACGGCCTACACGCTGGAAATGGATTTGGAGGCGGGCGCGCTGGTGGCGGGCGGTTTTCATTTTCCGGCGGGCAAAAACCATATTTCGTGGCGCGATGAAAACAGCGTCTGGGTCTGCCCCGCGTGGGACGGGCGCCAGCTCACCGAATCGGGCTATCCGCGCGAGGTCTGGCTGGTGGAACGCGGCCAGAGTTTTGAAGAAAGTACCCCTGTTTACCAAATCGCTTCAGACGGCATGATGGTCAACGCGTGGCGTTATCTCGATCCGCAGGGTTCGCCGGTGGATTTGATCGAGGCGTCCGACGGGTTTTACACCAAGACCTATCTTCAGATTACGAAAAACCTCGAGTCCAAACCGCTCAAGCTGCCCGCCGATTGCGACGTGGCGGGCTATCTCGCGGGCTGGCTGCTGCTGACGCTGCGCAAAGACTGGCAGCGCGCCAACCAAAGTTATCCCGCCGGCGCGTTGGTGGCGGTGAAGCTCAATAAGGGCGAACCCGGCGCGGCGCAGCTTTTGTTCGCCCCGGACGAAACGCAGGCGCTCGAGTGCGTGGAAACGACCAAACGCTTTGTGGTCGCGCATATTTTGGACAACGTCGAAGGCCGTCTGAAAGCATGGCGTTTTTCAGACGGCCTCTGGCAGGAAGCCGAACTGCCGCGCCTGCCGACAGGCGCGCTTGAGCTGACCGACCAGCCGTGGGGCGGCGACGTGGTTTACCTTGCCGCCAGCCATTTCACCGAGCCGCTCACGCTCTACGCGCTGGATTTGAACGTGATGGAACTCGCCGTCATGCGCCGTCAGCGTGCGCAGTTTGTTTCGGACGGCATCGAAGTGGCGCAATATCAGGCCGTTTCCGATGACGGCGAACGGATTCCTTATTTCCATGTTGGCAAAAAAGCGGACGCAAACACGCCGACGCTGGTGTACGTTTACGGCGGGTTCGGCGTGCCCGAACTGCCGCACTATCTGGGCAGCATCGGCAAATACTGGCTGGAAGCGGGTAACGCGTTTGTGTTGGCGAATGTGCGCGGCGGCGGCGAGTTCGGTCCGCGCTGGCATCAGGCCGCGCAGGGCTTGTCGAAACACAAAAGCGCCGAAGACCTGCTCGCCGTCGTCGCCGACCTCGCCCGCCGCGGCCTGACTTCGGCGGCGCACACCGGCATTCAGGGCGGCAGCAACGGCGGTTTGGTCGCCGCCATGGCGTTCGCAAAAAAACCGGAAAGTTTCGCCGCAATGGTTTGCGAAATGCCGCTCACCGATATGCTGCGCTACCCCCTGCTCTCCGCCGGCGCAAGCTGGACGGACGAATACGGCAACCCGCTCAAATACGGAATCTGCCGCGAATATTGGGCGCAGCATTCGCCGTACCATAACCTTTCAGACGGCCAAACCTACCCCCGCGCCCTCATTACCACCAGCCTCAGCGACGACCGCGTCCACCCCGCCCACGCGCTGAAGTTTTACGCCAAACTGCGGCAGACCGGCGCCGACTGCCGTCTCCATGCCCCCGACAGCGGCGGCCATACCGGTAACGGCACCCAGCGCGACGCCGCCGACGAATTGGCCTGCGTTTTGTCGTTTTTAAAAGAAACCCTCGCCTGAACAGCCGTGCCGTCTGAAAGAGCGGTTTTTCAGACGGCCGCAACGCCCGAAAACCGCGTTAACACTTTGATAAAACACAAAAACAAAAACCCGCTTGTAGGATAAAATCAGCCTATGCTAATATGCGCCGTAACAGAAAGAGTTCCCCCAAAGGCGCAGATTGCGCATTTTTAGATGGAAAACTCCAATCTGATTCGGTAAAATAACGCCGATTCCCTTTTCTTTTATCAAACCGCCGCAAGGCATATAAGGAACGACTGACATGTCAAACATCGAACAACAAGTTAAGAAAATTGTTGCTGAACAACTGGGCGTAAACGAAGCCGAAGTGAAAAACGAATCTTCTTTCCAAGACGATTTGGGCGCCGACTCTCTGGACACCGTTGAGCTGGTTATGGCTTTGGAAGAAGCCTTCGGTTGCGAAATTCCCGACGAAGAAGCCGAAAAAATCACCACCGTACAACTGGCTATCGACTACATCGCTGCCCACAACGGCTAAGACGGTAGCGAACGACACACCGGCCTCTGCTGCGTTCCCGCAACCAGAGGCTTTTAGCGTATTTAAGGAAGGCAGAAATTAGAGAAAAACTCTAATTTCAGGCCGTCTGAAACAACCGGACGAACCGCCGTTTTCAGACGGCATCACGCCGGAACGGAAACCAACAGCGAGATCAACATGAGTCAGAGAAGAGTCGTCATCACAGGTTTGGGACAGGTATCGCCCGTCGGCAACGACGTCGCAACCGCATGGAACAACCTTCTTGCAGGCAAAAGCGGCATCGGTAAAATCACCCGCTTCGACGCCTCCGAAATCAACAGCCGCATCGCCGGCGAAGTGCGCGATTTCGACATCGGCCAATACATCAGCAACAAAGAAGCCCGCCGTATGGACCTCTTCATCCACTACGGCATTGCCGCCTCTATGCAGGCCGTTGCCGACGCAGGCTTGGACGATATTCCCGACTTGGACAAAGACCGCGTTGGCGTCATCGTCGGCTCAGGCATCGGCGGCATGCCCAGCATCGAAGCCACCGGCGTCGCCGTACAAGAAGGCGGCCCCCGCAAAATCAACCCCTTCTTCATTCCCGGCTCGCTGATCAACCTCATCTCCGGCCACGTTACCATCCTCAAAGGCTACCGCGGCCCCAGCTACGGCACGGTTTCCGCCTGCACCACCGGCGCACACGCCATCGGCGACGCCGCCCGCCTGATCAAATACGGCGACGCCGACATCATGATTGCCGGCGGCGCAGAAGGCACCATCAACATGCTCAGCGTCGGCGGTTTCGCCGCCATGAAAGCCCTCTCCACCCGCAACGACGACCCAGCCGCCGCCTCCCGCCCGTGGGACAAAGGCCGCGACGGCTTCGTCATCGCCGAAGGCGCGGGCGTCTTGGTATTGGAAGAGCTCGAACACGCCAAAAAACGCGGCGCCACCATCTACGCCGAGTTGGCCGGTTTCGGCATGAGTTCCGACGCCTACCACATTACCGCGCCCAACGAAGAAGGCCCGGCGTTATCCGTTACCCGTGCCCTGAAAGACGCCGGCATCAACGCCGCCGACGTGGATTACGTCAACGCCCACGGCACCTCCACCCCGCTGGGCGACGCCAACGAAACCAAAGCCCTGAAACGCGCATTGGGCGACCACGCATACAAAACCGTGGTCAACTCCACCAAATCCATGACCGGCCACCTCCTCGGCGCCGCCGGCGGCGTAGAAGCGATTTACAGCATCTTGGCCGTATACAACCAAAAATCGCCGCCCACCATCAACCTGCAAGAGCAGGATACCGAAGGCGGCTGCGATCTCGATTACTGCGCCAACGAAGCGCGCGACATGAAAATCAACGTCGCCATCTCCAACTCCTTCGGCTTCGGCGGCACCAACGGCACGCTGGTGTTCAAAAAGTTTGAAGGCTAAATAATTGATGTAAAAAGACAACAGGCCGTCTGAAAACCATAGCGGATTTTCAGACGGCCTGAGACTTTTGTAAAAGGCTGAAACTTTTTCAAAACAAGATATTGCCTGTTTTTAACTGTGGATTCCCGCCTGCGCGCACTTCTATCCTGAATAAATTTTTCTTAAATATCGAAATGTTACAAAATTAACATTTTAGAAAAAATAAAACTATCGAAAACCGTGCCACATCCGATGATTGACGGTCATCAAGAATGGCTTGACGGCATGGTTCGCAGTGCAAAAGTGCGTAAGAGCCAAGCGGTTTAAGATGATTTGGAAATGGGAATGCCGTCTGAAAATTAAAAACTTTCAGACGGCATCGGTGTTTTTCAGACAGCCGCTTCGCCTCCCTCTTCCAAAAATGCGCGATACACCGCGAGTTTCTGTTCCAAATAATATTGGTAGGCGGCGAGTTCCTGCTGTTGCGCGGTTAGGGCTTCGCGGTGGGCTTGCAGCAGCGCGTAACGCTGGGAGACAGTGGCATTGCCTTGATGTTTCAGGTGTGCGTAGGTTTTCATTTGAGTGAGCGGTACGCCCATTTGTTTCAGGCGCAGGATGCACAACGCCCAGTCTATGTCTTGCTCGCTGTATGCGCGGTAGCCGTTGGCATCGCGTTGGGGCAGCAGCAAGCCTTCTTTTTCGTAGAAGCGCAGGGTGGCGGGGGATAAGCCTGTTTGGGCGGCAAATTCTTTAATTTTCATATTACTACTTGCATTGGAGTTAACTTCATAGTTTATCTTATCGGCTCAGCAGTTGAAAGATTGACTGAAAATGTTTTTCAACCCTTTTAACTTTTAAGGAGATTATTATGACTGTCGGAGTCATCACTTTATGCAATGTGAAACCGGATAAACACGCAGAATTTGAAGCGGTTGAGCGCCGTTTTGTGAGCGAATCAAACACGCATCAGGGCTGCATCAGCTATTTTTGCGGCAAAGTGGCAAACGCAGAAAACCAGTTTATTTTTCAGGAGCATTGGGTTGACCGCGCGGCGTTTGACGCGCATTGTTCGCACCCGTTTTTTAAGGCGAATGAAGCAGAACTGCTCGGCTGTCTGTCGGACGGAAAATTGCATTTGCAGATTGTGGATGCGTTTGAGTAACCCGTAAAATAGGCAGCCTGAAAATAGGAAATGCCGTCTGAAAGATTATTTTCAGACGGCATCTTCAAACGGCATGGCGTACGGTTACGCCGCTTTCGGCGGCTAACCGTACCTACCGCAATACAAAACCTTATCCCGCCGCAACCGCAGCGGCCCAAGCTGCCAAGTCTTCGGTGCCGGTAAGTTCCGTGCCCATGCCGTCTGTAAAGTTGCGCCACTCGGGCAGGTATTTTTCGGAGAGCAGCGACACGACGGGGATGCCTGCGCCGACGGCGGCGGCGTATTCTTCGATCAGGCCGCTGTTTTCGCTTTCGGTGTGGCCGAATTTGTTGAACACTAAAATGTCGGGCGGCGAGGCCAGCGCTTCGCGGATGACCTCCGATGAGGCGGCCAGCCCGTGCGGGTCGAGCAGGCAGGCGTCGTCGCTGCAGCCGCCGTCGTACATAATCGCGTATTCGCGGCTGTCGGTCAGCGAAGCGGTGCGGTCGCGCATTTTGTTGCCGTTTGCGTCGAGTTTGTTCAACAGCCCGACCACGCGCAAGCCCTGCCGCCGCCAGTTTTCCACGGCCTGCCAGAGCAGGCGCAGTTCGTCGTTGCCTTCGCCGCGGTAGATGAGTGCTGCAATCGGTGTCATGGTTTGCTCTTTCATTCGAATTTCAGACGGCTTCAGCTTATTCCGTTCGGTGCGGCTGGGCAAGGCTGTCTGAAAAGAAAACAGCTGTATCGGCTTGGTTTTCCTGCATTAGCCCCCCATTTGCCGTTTGCCGGACATTTTTTCCTCAACTCAATGATTTACTGATAGAATCGGCTTTCGTTTTATTTTTTATTCATACATTTTTTGGAGCAAACGCCATGCAAAACGACGTTTACGACTACACTTCCGCCGGTGCGGTATCGCAGAAAAATACCGTATTGCGCAAAACCTACGGCCTGCTCGGCCTCTCTTTCCTGCCCGCCGCTGCCGGTGCGTTTATCGCCGCGCAGGCGGGGTTGAACATTTATGCCGTGTTGGGCGGCCGCTGGATGTCGTTTATTGCGGTCATGGTGTTTTTCTACGGCATGTGTTTCCTGATTGAGAAAAACCGTTACAGCAACGTCGGCGTTACGCTGCTGATGGTGTTCACTTTCGGTATGGGCGTGCTCATCAGCCCGATGCTGCAATACGTGCTGAATATTCCTTCGGGCGCGAAAATCGTCGGCATCGCCGCCGCGATGACCGCCGCCGTGTTCTTCACCATGTCGGCGCTTGCCCGCCATCCCAACGTCAACATGGGCGCGCTCGGCAACTTCCTCACCGTCGGTTTCGTGGTTTTGATCGTTGCGATGGTCGCCAATATGTTCCTGCAAATCCCCGCGTTGGCGCTGACGGTTTCCGCAGGTATTGTGATTTTCAGCTCGGTTATGATTTTGTACCAGACACGCTTGGTGATTGACGGCGGCGAAGACAGCCACATCAGCGCGGCGTTGACCATTTTCATTTCCATCTACAACATCTTCAGCAGCTTGTTGAACATTCTGCTTTCCCTCTCCGGCGACGAATAATCCGCGCCGTAAAAAGCCGAAAGGCCGTCTGATGCTTCGACTCCGCTCAGCAACCGGAATGATTGTTGGGTTTAATCGAAGTTTCAGACGGCCTTTCCTTTTGACAGCCCCCGTTCCGGCCTATATCCTGACAGCGTTTTCCATCATGGATGCCGTCTGAAATGAACAATCCCGCCCGCCGCGCCGTTTACGCCGGCAGTTTTGACCCGCCGACCAACGGCCACCTCTGGATGATACGCGAAGCCGCCGCGCTGTTTGACGAACTCATCGTTTCCATCGGCACCAACCCCGAAAAGCGCAGCAGCTACACCGTCGCCGAACGGCAGGCCATGCTCGAAGACATTACCCGCGAGTTTTCCAATGTGCGCATTACCGTGTTTGAAAACCGCTTTTTAGTACACTACGCCCGCGAAGTCGAAGCCCGCTTTATCGTGCGCGGCATCCGCGCCAACGCCGACTACGAATTCGAACGCTCGATGCGCTACATCAACAGCGACCTCGCCCCCGAAATTTCCACCGTCTTCCTGATGCCGCCGCGCGAAATCGCCGAAGTCTCGTCCACCATGGTCAAAGGCCTCGTCGGCCCCAAAGGCTGGCGCGACATGATCCGCCGCTACCTGCCCGAACCGGTTTACCAACGGATTTTGCGCGAACATAATAAGACGTGAACAAAAGGCCGTCTGAAACTTTTCGTCTGCATCGGCATTTCAGTTTGTTTTGCCCGAAGCGGGGAACAAAAAACAAAACCGGCTGTCCCAAACGGGTAACTTTGACGAAAGGATTCAACCCGATGGGAACGGCAAAAATATTTTCAGCCTTCTTATTTACGGCGCTCCTCTTAAAGCGCCTGCGGTTCGTTTGATGCGGACGGACTGCCTACCAAGCCCGGTTCCGCTGCCAAGCAGCCCGACCCGAATTGCGACCGCTTCGCCTTTGGAGGCGGCGGAGACAGTTGCCGGCCGAGGGAGGGTATGCCGAAAGACAAAAGCGGCCGGAGATTGCCGTTGTAAATTTTTAAAATGAATCAGGCCGTCTGAAAAACTGCAATGCAGATTTTCAGACGGCCTTTGTTCTCCCAAACTACTGATAAGAATCCTGCGTGGCGTTCGGCATCATAATCCACAACACAATATAAATCAGAATACCCGGCACGGCGGCGCTGGCGCAGGAGAGGATGACAAACAGCAGGCGGGTCAGCGTCGGCGACCAGCCGAGGTATTCGGCGATGCCGCCCATTACGCCTGCGATCATGCGGTAGCGGCGGGAACGGTGCATTTTAACGAGTTTGTCCATGGGTTTTCCTTTTTGTGATGAGGTGTGGCGACAGTTTTGAAATAGCGCTTACGCTCGGAAAATCAAGTCGCAGGGTTTGCAAAATCGTTTAAAACCGTTTCAGAGGCCGTCTGAAAACCGTTTTTTTCAGACGGCCTCTGCCCTCTTCAAGCAGCGGGCGGTTTTGCTTTACAATACGCCCCGTTATTTTCCTTTAATTTCCGTATCATCCATGAACGACCAAACTCCCGTATCCCCCGTCGGCGAAGATTATCTTCTGCTCGGTCAGTATGCCGAACGCGCTTATCTCGAATACGCCATGAGCGTGGTCAAAGGCCGCGCACTGCCTGAAGTTTCAGACGGCCAAAAGCCTGTGCAGCGGCGCATTCTCTACGCCATGCGCGACATGGGGCTGACGCACGGCGCGAAGCCTGTGAAATCGGCGCGCGTGGTCGGCGAGATTTTGGGAAAATACCATCCGCACGGCGACAGTTCGGCCTATGAAGCGATGGTGCGCATGGCACAGGATTTTACCCTGCGCTACCCGCTGATCGACGGCATCGGCAACTTCGGCAGCCGCGACGGCGACGGTGCGGCGGCGATGCGTTACACCGAGGCGCGGCTGACGCCGATTGCGGAATTGCTGCTTTCGGAAATCAATATGGGCACGGTGGATTTCGTGCCCAACTACGACGGCGCGTTTGAAGAGCCGCTGGCGCTGCCCGCGCGGCTGCCGATGGTGTTGCTCAACGGTGCGAGTGGCATTGCGGTGGGCATGGCGACGGAAATTCCGTCCCACAATTTAACTGAAGTAACCAAAGCGGCGATTGCACTTTTGAAAAAACCGTCGCTCGAAACCGCCGATTTGATGGACTATATCCCTGCCCCCGATTTTGCGGGCGGCGGCCACATCATCACGCCCGCGGCGGATTTGCGCCATATGTATGAAACGGGCAAAGGCAGCGTGCGCGTGCGTGCGCGTTATGAAATCGAAAAGCTGGCGCGCGGCCAATGGCGCGTGATTGTGACCGAATTGCCGCCCAACACCAGCGCGCAAAAAATACTCGCCGAAATCGAAGAGCAAACCAATCCGAAGCCGAAGGCGGGCAAAAAACAGCTCAACCAAGACCAGCTCAACACCAAAAAACTGATGTTGGATCTGATTGAAAAAGTGCGCGACGAGAGCGACGGCGAAAATCCCGTGCGTCTCGTGTTCGAGCCGAAATCCAGCCGCACCGAGCCGGAAAACTTTATGAACACGCTGATGGCGCAGACTTCGCTGGAAGGTAATGTTTCGGTCAACCTCGTGATGATGGGTCTGGACAACCGCCCTGCACAGAAAAATCTGAAAACGATTTTGCAGGAATGGCTGGATTTCCGCACGGTAACGGTAACACGCCGTCTGAAATTCCGTTTGAGCCAAGTAGAAAAACGGCTGCACATTCTCGAAGGCCGTCTGAAAGTGTTCCTGCACATCGACGAAGTGATTCGTGTGATTCGCGAGAGCGATGAGCCGAAACCCGAATTGATGGCGGCGTTCGGCCTTTCCGAAATCCAAGCCGAAGACATTCTCGAAATCCGCCTGCGCCAGCTTGCGCGTTTGGAAGGCTTCAAGCTCGAAAAAGAACTGGGCGAGTTGCAGGAAGAACAAGGCCGTCTGAATGTTTTGCTCGGCGATGAAAACGAGAAGAAAAAACTCATCATCAAAGAAATGCAGGCGGATATGAAGCAGTTTGGCGACGAACGCCGCACACTGGTGGAGGAAGCCGGCCGTGCGGTGCTGACGCAGACGACCGCCGACGAGCCTGTTACCGTGATTCTGTCAAACAAAGGCTGGATCCGCAGCCGCGCCGGTCACAATCTGGATTTGAGCCAGACGACGTTTAAAGAGGGCGACGGCCTGAAGCAGACGCTGGAAGGCCGCAGCGTGTGGCCGGTGGTGATACTCGATTCGCTGGGGCGCACCTACACCCTCGATGCGGCGGAAATCCCCGGCGGGCGCGGCGACGGCGTACCTGTATCGTCGCTGATTGAGTTGCAAAACGGCGCCCGCGTCGTTGCCATGCTCACCGGTCTGCCCGAGCAGCATTATCTGTTGAGCGGCAGCGGCGGTTACGGCTTTATCGCCAAACTCGGCGACATGGTCGGCCGTGTGAAAGCGGGCAAAGTGGTGATGACGGTAGAAAGCGGTGAAACCGTGTTGCCGCCCGTTTCCGTGTATGCCGCCTCTTTGATCAACCCCGACTGCAAAGTCGTTGCCGTGACCGACCAAGACCGCGCGCTGGCGTTTACCTTAAACGAACTGAAAGTGATGGCGAAAGGGCGCGGTTTGCAGCTTATCAGCCTGCATCAGGGCGAAACTCTGGCGCACATTCTAACCACCATCAGCCCGACCGTGACGCTGGAAACCGTCGGAAAACGCGGCGCGGTGCATCAGGAAACGCTGGAAACCGCCGAAATTTCAGGAAAACGTGGAAAAAAAGGTAAAAAAATCGAACTTTCCGGCCGCCAGAAAAGATTATTTGATGTAAATTCTGTATAATCACAACAAATTTATTGTAAATATTTACAATGAGTTTATTTGTCTTGTAATTAATGACATGTTACTAACTGTGTAGTAGTTTTCTACAACCGAACCGGAGGTATAAAAGCGGACACGCAGGCCGCCTTTTATTCGAAAAAGGGAGTTTTTTTATAATGATAACAACAAGCCGGAGGACAGGCTCATGACCAAAATCAGCAGTCAGGAGCTGGACAACCTCAGCGAACGCATTCCGGGATTAACCAATATCGCCCGCATCGCCATCGTGATGTCGCTGCTGGTGTTTCAAACCGTCAGCGCCTATGGTGGCGCATCCGAAAAAGCCGCGTTCCCGATGATCGAGTTTTACAGTTGGGCGGCGGTGTATTCGATTTTAATCATGCTGTCGGTGTTCCGCCCCGACTGGCAATGGCAGTCGCTCGAACTACCTAACGCCAGCGCGGTCGTCGATATTTCCATGATGATGATTCTGGTGTACCTCGCCGGCGGACTCGGTTCCGGTTTCGGTATTTTGGTGCTGCCTTTCGTCGCCACGTCATGCCTGCTCAGCTACGGGCATTACCCGCTGCTGTATGCGGGTTATGCGTCTATGCTGTATGTCATCAATCTCGTACTCGACGGCAGCATCCGCTTCAATCCCCTTTCTTGGAACACGCAAAACGTCATCACCGCCATTCTGCTGGCGGGTGCGTGTTATCTCGTTGCCATTCTGACGGCGTTTGCCGCCAAATATCTGGAACAGGCCAGCGAATCGGCCAGCAAACACCAGCTCGCCTACCGCCGCATCAGCGGCCTGAACCGTTTGGTGCTCAACCGCGTTCAGGAAGCCGTTATCGTCATCGATGCGAGCCAGCGCGTTTGGCTGTTCAACAAACAGGCCAAAGCCTATTTCCCCGGCCTGGCCGTCGATCAGCAGGAGCTGGTATTCGGCGAACTGGTCAGCCGCTGGCAGTACCAGCCCGACAAAGCCTTTGAAACCGACATCCACATCTTCCAACACGCCATGCACGTCCGTGCCGTTCCGCTGATTCAGGAGCAGACCGAACTATTGATGCTGTATGTCCGCTCGCTGCGCGAAGTGGCCGCCGAAGCCATGTCCACCAAGCTGACTTCACTCGGCCAGCTGACCGCCAACCTCGCCCACGAAATCCGCAACCCGATGTCGGCCATCCGCCACGCCAGCGACCTCTTGCAGGAAAATGAAGAGCAGGATCCTGTCAAAGCCAAGCTCTACGGCATTATCGACAGTAATATCCAGCGCATCGACAAAATGCTGGAGGACGTTTCCCTGCTCAACAAGCGCGACAATATCAGCCGCGAACCGATTAATCTGATGAAATTCTGGCTGGCGTTCAAACAGGAATTCACCCTCAACAACTCCGATGCCATCGGCTGCCTGCGCATGAATATGGAAGGCAACAACCTGACCGTACTCGCCGACCATATGCACGTCCAGCAAATCATGTGGAATCTCTGCAACAACGCCTGGCGCCACAGCCGCAAAGACGAAAACGCCATTACCGTATTAATCCGCCCGAGCGGACGGATGCACATTTCCATCGTCGTCGCCGACAACGGCAAAGGCGTTTCGCCCGAAATGCGCAACCACTTGTTCGAGCCGTTTTACACCACCGAAAAACAAGGCACGGGCTTGGGGCTGTACGTCGCCCGCGAGCTGGCGTACGCCAACCTCGGCCAACTGCACTACCACCCCGAAATGAACGGATTCGAACTGATTTTACCGAGAGAGGCTGCCGATGAGTAAGCTGCAAGATCCCGTATTGGTTGTGGACGACGAAGCCGACATCCGCGACCTCATGGAAATGACTCTGATGAAAATGGGTCTGCGCGTCGAAACCGCCGCCGGCGTCGAAGAAGCCAAAAACAAGCTCGACGACAACGACTATTCATTGGTGCTCACCGATATGCGTATGCCCGACGGCTCGGGCTTAGAAGTCGTGCAATACATCGACGAACTCATGCTAGACACTCCCGTCGCCGTCATTACCGCATTCGGCAACGCCGACCAGGCTGTCGAGGCGCTGAAAGCCGGCGCATTCGATTATCTGCAAAAACCGATTACCCTTTCGCAACTGCGTTCGCTGGTCAAATCCGCCGTTACCGTTTCCGACGCACCCTCCGTACCGCCCGAACCGCAGAAAAATGTTTCCACGGCAGCCGAGCCTTACCGTAAAAACCTGCAAACCCCTCCCGCCCGCCAACCGCTGCCTGCCCAAAAACAGCAGCGCAACATCAACGCCGGCAACGGTGTTCCCGAGGGTTTGAAATCGCTGAAAGAGCGTTTCAACACCGGCAACAGCATCGGCACCGACATGGAAGACGCGCCGCAACTCGGCGGCGAAGCCGATATGCCGCGCCTCTTGGGCATGTCGCCGCAGATGATCGAAGTGCGCCACCTGATCCGCCGTTTGGCCAAAAGCGGCGTACCCGTTTACATCGCCGGCGAATCGGGTACCGGTAAAGAACAGGCCGCGCGCACCATTCACGAGCTTTCCGAGCGCGCCGACAAACCCTTTATCGCCGTCAACTGCGGCGCCATTCCCGAAAACCTGATGGAAAGCGAGTTTTTCGGTTACAAAAAAGGCAGCTTTACCGGCGCCGACCAAGACCGCCTGGGCTTTTTCCAACACGCCGACGGCGGCACTCTCTTCCTCGACGAAGTGGCCGACCTGCCCCTGTCCATGCAGGTCAAACTCCTGCGCGCCATTCAGGAAAAAGCCGTGCGCCGCATCGGCGACGCGCGCGAAACCTTTGTGGACGTGCGCATCGTTTGCGCCACTCACAAAAACCTCGAAGCCCTCGTCGAAAGCGGCGCGTTCCGCCAAGACTTATACTACCGCCTCAACGTCGTTTCCCTGCACATGCCGCCCCTGCGCGAAATGCGCGAAGACTTGGGCGCACTGATTCTGTATCTGCTCTACCGACACCGCCACGGCAACCGGACCTACAAACTCAGTCCCAAAGCCCAAGAAGCCCTGCTGCATTACAGCTATCCCGGCAACTTCCGCGAGCTGGAAAACATCCTCGAACGCGCCGTCGCCCTGACCGTCGGTTCAATCATCCAGCTTGATGATTTGCAGATTCAGCAAAACACCAACAACGCCGTTGCCCAGCCCGTTGCCGCCGCAGTCGAAGAAGCCCTGTCTGCGTTGGAAGAAACGCCGCTGCTGCCGGTGGGCGCCCCCCTGCAACCCTTCGATCCGCGCACCATGCAGATTCAAGAATACCTCGACCAAGTCGAGCGCGGCATCATCGAAATGGCGCTGGAACAAACCCGCTACAACCGCACCCAAGCCGCCAAACTCTTAGGCATCAGCTTCCGCTCGATGCGCTACCGCATGGAACGGCTCGACATCAACTAAAAATTCAGACGGCCTGTCGCAGCAGCACAGGCCGTCTGAAAACTTTTAACCGCCAAGTTTCAGGGCAGGGTAACCGCCCACCGTTTCACAGATTCCGCCGGCCTGACGGGCCGTGCCACGATACCGACGGACACAACCATGCAGCCGACCTCTCCGACAATCCAACGCTGGGCGCTGACCCTGTCTTACGACGGCAGCCTTTTTTTCGGCTGGCAGAAGCAGGCAGACGGCCTGCCGACCGTTCAGACGGCCTTAGAACAGGCATTGGGCAAAATTGCCTGCCACCCCGTCTGCGTTACCGTTGCCGGCCGCACCGACACAGGCGTTCACGCCACGGCACAAGTCGTCCATTTCGACACAACCGCCATCCGCAGTCCGCAGGCATGGATACGGGGCGTTAACGCCAACCTGCCGCGCGGCATTGCCGTTCTTACCGCCCAAACCGTCGCCTCCGACTTTCATGCCCGCTTTGACGCTTTCGGCCGCCGCTACCGCTACCTGCTCCAATCCGCGCCCGTCCGTTCGCCCCTGCTTATCGGCAGGGCAGGCTGGACGCACCACCGTTTGGATACCGTAAAAATGAAGCAGGCCGCCGCCTTGCTGGTCGGCGAACACGATTTTTCCAGTTTCCGCGCCGCCCAATGCCAGGCCAAATCTCCCGTCAAAACCATCTATCGGGCCCGAATCAGCGGCAACCCCGAATGGATTTCGCTTGATTTGCACGGCAATGCCTTCCTGCACCACATGGTGCGTAACATCATGGGCGCGCTGGTGTATGTCGGCAGCGGCAGACTCAGCGTCGCAGAATTTTCCGGCCTTATCGAAGCCAAAAGCCGCCTCAAAGCGCCGCCGACCTTTATGCCTGACGGCCTTTATCTCACCGGCGTCGATTACCCGCCCGAATACGGCATTGCCGCTGTTTCCCTGCCTGAGTGGCTCAAAATATGCGGAAACTATGGTTGATTAAAATCGCAATGATACGGCGTTGCCAACGCCCTTATGTACTATTCGTACACTGCGGGCGTTGCCGCCTTGTCTCATTTTTATTTTAATCAACTATAGCTATATCCGTGTTTCGGGCAAAGTTTGAGGCCGTCTGAATTGTTTTCAGACGGCCTCTCCGTCTTCTTCCTTCTCCTGCAACGCCGCCAGCAGCGGTAGCAGCAGTTTTTCCAATAACTCCCAAAACAAATCCGTTTCATACGGCGCGGTTTCGTCGTTGCCGAAGATGAGCGCAGTGTCGGTGTAGCTGCCTTGCCCCTTGTTTATTTTGTTGCCTTTGTAGGCATCGGCGGCGGCTTTGAGGGCGGCGGCTTTTTTGTTTTCGTCTGTTTTTTCTTTCAGATATTTTTTTGCGGCCTCAAGGCAGGTTTTGGCGAAGAAGGGCAGGGGGCGGGTTTGGCCGCGGCTGTAGTATGCCAGCCAGTCTGCCAGCATGGCGCGGGCGGCGATTTGCGGGATTTCGGGGTAGTGCTGCGTTTGGTCGGGCAAAACCAGCCAGGTTTGGGCGCTTTCGCTTTCAGACGGCCTGACGGCGCAGAAAATCAGGTGTTTGAGGTAAACGGCGAGGGTTTCGGGGGCGTTTGGTGTTTTTTCGGCAAACAGGATTTGCCCGCGTTGGTACACGTCGGTGAGGCTGCCTTGCAGGGTTTGGTCGCCGAAATCTTGGACGAACGTTAATTCGTAGGCGTGCGGCGGGTGTTTGGGGCCGTCGAGCAGGGTTTGGTCGATGTGTTTGGCATCAGCTTGGAAACGCGCCTGCCAGAGTTTGCCCAATTCGCCGGCGGGCACCAGGCTTTCGGCGGCGAGGCGGACGGCGACGTCATCGAAGTTTTGTTTGCGGCGGCGGGCGTCGAGGTAGGCGGCTGCGGCGGTGCCGGCGGCTTCGGGTTCGAAGGGTTCGGCGGATTCCCACACGGCGTCGCGGTAGGGTTCGCGCCAGCCGAGGGTCTGGTGCAACCAGCTTTTGACGGGGTTTTTCCAAAACGCGATCAGCTCGTTTTGGCCGACTGCGGCGGCGGGTTGGTTTTCCTGCAAAGGCTGTCTGAAAAAGGCTTTCGGGCTTTCGGGCGTTTGCGCGAGGGCGGCGGCGTAGTCGCGGCGGGTGGAACTGAGGCCGTCTGAAATCTGCCCGTGCGGCCGGGTTTCAGACGGTATGAAGTAGCGGCGGGAAAACGGTTGCAAGGGGTGTTGCACAATCCAGGTTTCGAGCAAATCGCGGCTGCGCGTGCCGGTCATGGCGGCGACGGTGTCGATGAGCGCGCCCAAAAGTGCGGACGGCGCGAGTTCGGCATCGTTGCGGATGTCGCGGCCGATGTAGGAAAGGTAGAGGATTTCGCGGGCGCTGATAAGGGCTTCGAGGAAGAGGTAGCGGTCGTCGTCGCGGCGGGCGCGGTCACCTTTTTGCGGGTGGCGGGCGATGAGGTCGAATTCGGCGGCTTTGGTGTTGCGCGGGAAATTGCCGTCGTTCAAACCCAATAAACACAAGACTTTAAACGGCAGGCTGCGCATCGGCACCATGCTGCAAAAGGTGATGCCGCCGCGCAGGAAGCCCGCGTCGCTTTCGCTACCGAGAAAACGGCGCAGGTGGCGCAGGGCGGTCGGCGGCGGCAGTTCGCCCGTAAACCCGGCCAGCGCAGCTTCCTGATTCCATTGCGCAAGCGCCTGTTCAAACTGCTGAAGCGCGTATTGGTCGGCGTCGTCGGGTGCGAAGAGGGCTTCGACCAAACCGCGCGCGCGCGCCGTCCAGCCGGCGGTATCGGCATTTTGCGCCCAAAGCCGCGCGGTGTCGGCGAGCGTGCGCACGAAGGCGGCGAAGCGGGCGAAGGTGTCCAAACGGTTGACGTCGCCGTGCCATGCGCTGATCCCGTGCCAAAGCGGATTTTGTCCCTCGGGCAGCATCCAGCCCAATACCAGCCGCTCCAGCGCCTGCTGCCAAGTGAAGAGGCCGTCTGAACCGCCGCGCATGGTTTTGTCCAAACCCCAATGCACTTTGAGCGCGGCGACGGTGTCGTGCAGCAGAGGCAAATCGTCGGCGGTCAGCCCGAAGCGCGCCAATACGGGCGGACTTTCCAACAACATCAATACCTTATCGACTTCAAAACGGCTTTCGAGCAGATCCAAAACCTGTTCCAACGCATAAAACAGCGGCTGGCGGCGGCTGAGGCGCACGTCGGAAACCGAATACGGCAAAGCCTGCGCGCCCGCCTGCGCCTGCCCGAACACGGCCTCGATAAACGGGCTGTACGGCTCGATATTCGGTGTTAACACAGCAATATCGTGCGGCTGCCAAGTCGGGTGTTCGGCCAGAATGTGCAAAATCCGGTCTTTCAAAATCTGCAATTCGCGCAGCGGGCTGTGCGCCGAAACCACGCGGACCGAGCCGTCGCCGAGCATTTTTTCCGCGTTTGTCGGTACATTTTCAGACGGCATTGCCAGCGTGCGGATGTCGTGCTGAAGCCGGTGCAGCAGCGTATCGGGCTGCGAGTCTTCGTCGAACACGCGGCTTTCTTCCAGCTCGATTTCGTTTAAAAAATCAAAAAAATCGCGCCCCTGTTTGCCCAGCGAAGCCAGAAACGGATGCCCGCTCAAGTTCAAATCCGCGTCGTCCGCGCCTTTCAGAATCTGCGCCGGCTCAATCACATCGCCCCAATAGCGGCTGCTCGGATTGAGCGCAAGCATGATCACATCGCAATGTTCGGAAAGTTTCTGCAAAAGCTGCAAATACATCGGCGCCATCGTCGAAATGCCGAACACAAAAAACCGCTCGGGCAGCTTGTCCGCCGAAAGCCGCGAGAGCAGCGTTTCCCAAAGTGCCACACGGTGCGGCGCCGATTGGCGGCCGTCGTCCAAATAATGCCAAAGCTGTGCCTGCCAGCCCTCCGCATCGCCCAAATCCAGCGTTTTTCCCGCCTGCCATGCGTCAATCCATTGCGGGCGGTACACCAAATACTGGTCGAATACATCCGCAAGCTGCCCCGCAAGCCGGTAATCCGCCGCACCGCCGCTGTTCAGATAACCCTGCAACGCCGAGCGCGCACCGGCAAACTCCGAGGCCGTCTGAAAACGGCTGCTGCGGAACAAATCCAACAGCCGCCAGCGCATCACCTCGGGCGCGAACGGGCTCAGCGCGGGGATGCCGGCAATAAATTCCCGCATCAGCCGCCACGTCAGCCCTGCCGGCAGACTGAATTTCAAATTCGCCGCCACGCCCGTTTCCCGCGCCAGAAACGCGCCCAGATAACGGCGCATCCCCTGGCTCTGCACCACAATCTCCTCCGCCCGCAACGCCCCGGCCAGCGGCTGCTCTCGGCGGATGCGGCAAAACAGCGCGGCAAGATATTCAAGGCGGTCGGATTGGTAGAGGTAAAACATGGCAGGCTCGGTTTTGGTGTGGAACCGGGATTATAATGCCGTCTGAAGTATTTGCGGGATTCGTTGGGGCAGACGGCATCAGGCATTTTATTTTTTCAGCAAACGCCGTAGGTACGGTTAGCCGCCCTAAAGCGGCGTAACCGCATACCGCGCCGTTTGGAAAAACCTGTCGCCGATGCCGCCTGAAAAACGGGATTTGTACGGTACGGGTTGCGTGGGTTCGTATGGTTACGCCGCTTTAGGGCGGCTAACCGTACCTACGGCGTTTGCTCAAACATTTGAATACCGTCTGAAAAGTTTGAAGCTCCGCAAATTTGTTTCCTCCCCCGCAGGAGGGGGCTGCTTGAATTTGAACAAACGCTTGTTGACAAGCCTGCCGAACCACTCGTACCAAGCAAAGTCGGAGCACTTGTGCTGAGCGAAGCCGAAGCATTCAGACGGCCTCAAGCATTTAAATGCCGTCTGAAACCATTCGGGCGGAACTTGACAAGTTTTATGCTGTCTGAAAAACCTTTAATCAGCCGCCATTCTTGCACTTCGTCAAATTTTTAAAACTTTATACTTATCAAATCTAATCCTTTTGAACTATAATCCGCCGAAATCTGAAAAGCAACGCAAAGGAATCCGCCCCATGACCGATACGCAGAAAACGCCCGAAACCCATACCAATCAGGCAAGCCGCCGTTATTTGGCGGTGTGGCGCTGGCATTTTTATGCAGGGCTGTTTGTCGCGCCGTTTCTGATGCTGCTGGCGGCGACGGGGCTGGCGATGCTGCTGTTTGCCAATATTACCGGCAAAGAGGGCGAGCGGATGACGGTAGCGCCGCAGGCGGTGGCGAAACCGCTGTCGGTGCAGGCCGAGGCGGCGCGCGGGGCGTTGAAATCGGAAACGGCGTCGGTGTCGCAGTATTTTGCGCCGCGTGCGGAAAATATGGTGGCGGTGTTCCGCGTGGACGACGGCGGGGCGTCGAAAATGGTGGCGGTCAATCCTTATACTGCCGAAGTGAAAAATGTTTCGACCCGCAATAAAAGCCCGTATCACCTGATGGACGAAATCCACAGCGATATGCTTTTGGGCACGGCGGGCGACTATATTTTGGAAACGGCGGCCTCGCTGACGATTCTGATGATTATCACGGGGCTGTATCTCTGGTGGCAGAAACAGGGCCGTCTGAAAACGCTGCTGTTGCCTGCCGTCGGCAAAGGCCGTGCGGCGTGGCGCGATTTGCACGCGGCAGCCGGCACTTGGATTTCGTTGATTTTACTGACGTTTTGCCTGTCGGGCATTGCGTGGGCGGGGATTTGGGGTGGCAAAGCGGTGCAGGCGTGGAGCCGGTTTCCGGCGGGCAAATGGGGCGTTGCGCCCAATCCCGAATCGGATGCGGAAACCTACGGCAAGCTGTTGAACGACGGCAAAACCAAAGAAGTACCGTGGGTTTTGGAGCTCACGTCCATGCCGCAATCGGGTACGACGCGTGGCAAACACGGCATCAGCCCGAGCGAGCCGATGACGCTGGAAACGGTTGACCGCTACGCGCGCGAAATCGGATTTGAAGGCCGTTATCAGGTCAATTTCCCGAAAGGCGAAAAAGGTGTGTGGACGCTCAGCCAAGACTCGATGAGCTACGACGCCGACAGCCCGTTTATCGACCGTACCGTCCATCTCGACCAATACAGCGGCAGACAGCTCGCCGACATCCGCTACGACGACTACAACTGGTTCGGCAAATTCATGGCGGTCAGCATCGCGCTGCACATGGGCACGCTGGGCTGGTGGAGCGTGGCGGCCAACGTATTGTTCTGCCTGTCGGTGATTTTTATCTGCATCAGCGGTTTCGTGATGTGGTGGAAACGCCGCCCCACAGGCGCCGTCGGCCTGAACCCGCCCGCACAAAAGGCCAAACCGCCCGTGTGGTGGGGCATGGCCGTGCCGTTGCTGATTGTCGCCGTGATTTTCCCGACGGCGGTGATTGCCATTTTGGCGGTGTGGATTTTGGATACTTTTGTTTTATCGAGGATACCCGCGCTGGCGCGGTGGTTTAAGTAAACAGGTTTATCGGGGGAAAAGGCAGAGGCCGTCTGAAACTTCAGACGGCCTCTGTTTTTATAGTGAGATAAAATTAAGAAAAATTAAGAAAGATACAAGGCGCAGACAGTACAGGTAGTACGGGACAGATGAACTTGGCGCTTCAGCGCCTTAGTGAATCGTTCTCTTTGAGCTCAGCCGCAGCCAACGAAGTAGATTTTTATTTTAGTCTACTAAAGCTTATGGCGGCGGCGGACAATCTTTCAGACGGCCTTACACCGCCCATCCGCGTATCCGTTTTTCCAATGCTTCCGCGCTCAAGCCTAGGTCGGCGAGGAGTTTTTTCGGGTCGCCGTGTTCGGTGACGGTATCGGGAACGCCGATGAGCAACACGGGTTTGCGGATGCCGTGTTTGGCCAAAACTTCCAATACCGAGCTGCCGGCGCCGCCCTGTTCGGCGTTTTCTTCGGCGGTCACGAGGTAGTCGTGGTTTTGCGCAAGCTTGAGGATGAGCGCTTCGTCTAACGGTTTGACGAAACGCATATCGGCGACGGTAGCGTTGAGGTTTTCGGCGGCGGCAAGCGCGGGGGCGACCATACTGCCGAACGCGAAGATAGCGGTTTTCCGGCCTTCGCGGCGGACGATGCCTTTGCCGACGGCGACGGTTTCGAGGCCGTCTGAAATTTGCGCGCCGCAGCCCGAACCGCGCGGATAGCGCACGGCGGCGGGGGCGTCGAGTTGGTAACAGGTGGAAAGCAGCAGGCGGCATTCGTTTTCGTCGCTGGGGGCGGCGATGACCATGTTGGGAATGCAGCGCAGGAAGCTCAAATCGTACAAACCCGCGTGGGTCGGGCCGTCGGCGCCGACGATGCCGGCGCGGTCAACGGCAAACAAAACGGGCAGGTTTTGCAGTGCGACGTCGTGCACAAGCTGGTCGTAGGCGCGTTGTAGGAAGGTGGAATAAATGGCGACGACGGGTTTCATGCCTTCGCAGGCCATGCCGCCGGCGAAGGTAACGGCGTGTTGTTCGGCGATGCCGACGTCGAAATAGCGCTCGGGAAACTGCTGTTCAAACTCGACTAAACCGCTGCCCTCGCGCATGGCGGGGGTAATCGCGGCGAGGCGCGGGTCGGCGGCGGCCTGGTCGCAAATCCATCGGCCGAACACTTGGGTATAGGTCGGTCTGGCGGCGGGTTTGGGCGTACCCGTTTCGGCGGCGGCGCCGTCTTTGGGCAGGTTGGCGACGGCGTGGTATTTGACCGGATCGTTTTCCGCCAGCTTGTAGCCGTTGCCTTTTTTGGTGATAACGTGCAGCAGCTGCGGGCCTTTTTTTGTGCGCAACTCTTTCAAAACATTGACCAATTCGATGACGTTGTGGCCATCGACAGGGCCGGTGTAGTCGAAGCCGAAGTTTTCAAACAGCGACAGCGACTGCTTGGCATGATCCGCTTCGCTGGCGAGGCTTTTGATTTTGTGTTCGACTTTTTGGGCGATTTCCATCGCGCCGGGCAGTTTGTCCAAAACCTTGCTCGACTGCGCTTTGATGGTGCTCAACAGGCCGTGCATATCGCGCACGACGTTGCTGGCCAGATATTTCGGCAGCGCGCCGACGTTGGGGGAAATCGACATTTCGTTATCGTTGAGGATGACGAGCAGATCCACATCCATATCGCCCGCGCAGTTTAAGGCTTCAAACGCCTGCCCCGCCGTCATCGCGCCGTCGCCGATAACCGCCACGCTGCGGCGGCCGTTGCCTGCGGTTTTGTCCGCCACCGCCATACCTAAAGCCGCGCCGATGGAAGTGGAAGAATGGCCGACGCCGAACGCGTCGTATTCCGACTCGCTGCGTTTGGGAAAGCCTGCCAAACCGCCGTATTGGCGCATGGTGTGCATACGGTTTTTACGTCCGGTCAGGATTTTGTGCGGATAACTCTGATGGCCGACGTCCCACACCAGATGGTCTTCGGGCGTGTTATAGACATAATGCAGCGCCACCGTCAGCTCGACCGCGCCCAGATTGCTGGCGAAATGGCCGCCGGTTTTGCCGACGGAATCGAGCAGGAATTCACGCAGCTCGGCCGCAACCTGCGGCAGCGCGTCCTGATCCATTCGGCGCAGCGCCTGCGGGTTGTCTAGGGTATCTAATAACGGGGTTTTGCTCATGGTGTGGTTTCTTTATAGAGGCGGCGTTTGGCCGATACGCGATTATAGCAAGAGATTGCGGCACAAAGGCAGGGGGAGCGCTGTGGAACGGGGATTCTTTCAGACGGCACGGGCAGGCTTTGCGTGCGTTCGCGCAGCAGGCCGTCTGAAAGATTTCTGAAACTTTTCCCGCGCAAGCAACACTAACGTCTTGTCGGCAATCCGTTTTGCCGTCTTTTCAAAAATATTCCCCAACCGATACGAACCACGCAATGAAGCTCCCACACACCGCTCTGATTCTTTCCGCCGTCCTCTTTGCCGCCTGCGGCAAAGAGCCCGAAACCCCGCAACCCGACGCGCCGCAAAACGCTTCCGCGCCCGCGGCTTCCGCCGTTCCCGCCGCCGATGCCGCGCCTGAAAACGCGGGCGCGGCATCGGCAGCCGCCGAGTCGCAAGACGTTTCCGGCGCGCTGGTCGAGCAGGAGCGCGCGAAATGGCAGTTTTACCGCTGCGACGACGGCAAGGTCGAAGTGCGCTATTTCAAAGGCGATACCGGCCCCGCCGCGCAGGTGCGCTACAACGGAACAAGCTTTACCGCGCCGTACAGCCCCGAGTTGAGCAACGACGACTTGAGCGCGTTCAGCAACGGCGAGGAAACGTGGACGGTGGGCAATGAGTTTGACAACGACTACTACAAAGAAGGCAACGGCTTCCTCATCAAACACGAAAAAATCGAGGGCATGGGTGAAGACGGTTTGGTCGATAACACGTTGGTGCAGAAATGTATGCCCGAAACCGACGGGCAGAAAAGCTGAAGTCTGAATCCTACCCAACCTACCCAAACAGAAAAAGGCCGTCTGAAAATCCGCTGCTCCCGTGCAGACGTATTTTCAGACGGCCTTTGGGTTTATAATAAACATTTCCCACCCCGACAGGAAAACGCCATGACCGATTTAGAAACCAAACGCCGCGTAACCCAAGCCATGCTCGACAACGCCGATTTGCTGTTTTCCCGCGAAGAATGCGAGGCCGCGCTGGAAAAAGTGGCCGCCGAAATCACCCGCGATTTGGGCGGCAAATACCCGCTGCTGCTGCCCGTGATGGGCGGGGCGGTGGTGTTTACCGGCAAACTTCTGCCGCTGTTGCGTTTCCCGCTCGATTTCGATTATGTGCACGTTTCGCGTTACGGTGACAAGCTCGCGGGCGGGGCGTTCAACTGGAAACGGATGCCTGAGCGCGCGCAGATCGAGGGGCGTCATGTGGTGGTGTTGGACGACATTCTCGATGAAGGCCACACGATGGCGGCAATTCAGGCAAAGCTGCTGGAAATGGGCGCGGCAAGCTGCCGTGCGGCGGTGTTTGCCAATAAATTGATTGGTAAGGAAAAACCGACCAAAGGCGATTACGTCGGGCTGGACGTTCCCAACCGTTATGTGTTCGGCTACGGCATGGATGCCGCGGGCGCGTGGCGCAATTTAGGTGAAATTTACGCGCTGAATCAGGGCTAGGGGCTTCCTGACGATTCATCACGCAGCGGCTTTTTTGCCTTGTATCCGTTTTTTGTCTAAAAAATCCGCTTACGGATAAAATATTAGGAAGCCCTGAGGTCGTCTGAAAAACGGCGTTGGTTCTGCCTTTTCGGATTTCCCTTTTCAGACGGCCTTGTTTCTCCGCCGTTCACAACCATATAACCATAACCCGCAGTTTTAAAAACATCTTTCAGGAATACAGCCATGATCGGCCTGCTTATCATTACCCACGAAACCATAGGCGAAGCCTACCGCGGTTTGGCGCATCATTTTTTCCCCGACGGCAAACCGGAGAATGTGCATATTCTCGGCGTGTTGCCGTCTGAAAGCCACGACGACGTGATCAACGATGCGGTCGCCAAGATTCAGGAGTTTCCCGACAACTGCCACGGTGTGTTGATTATGACCGACATTTTCGGCGCCACGCCCTGCAACGCGGCGCGGCGTTTGGTGCGCGAAAACAAATCGGCGATTCTGACGGGGCTGAACGCGCCGATGCTGATTAAGGCGATTCAGTATTCGCCCAAGGCGGAAAATCTGACCGAGTTTACCGAATTGGTGCGCGATGCGGCGGTACGCGGGATTTTTGCGATTACGGCCGCGCCGGACGATTTGGTTTGTAATAAGGCTGAGGCCGTCTGAACAATATCATCAACAGAATGACGTAGGGTGGGCTTGCCGGCCCACCGTTTGCCCGCAGGACAAAATCTACGCCGGCCGTTTGCAATATTTTTTCAGACGGCATTCCTGCTCTTTTGGGCAGGTGGTGGGTTTACACCCTACTCAACATCAACATTGTTAAACCACGGCTATTTATAAAAAGGCCGTCTGAAAAATTTTCCCCGCCGTTCCACGCACACTTCTACAAGGGAAATCCATGCTCAAGCAAAACATCGAAATCATCAACAAACTCGGCCTGCATGCCCGCGCGTCGAGCAAATTTACCCAAACCGCGTCGCAGTTTGAAAGCGAAGTGTGGGTGTCGAAAAACGGCAGCCGCGTCAACGGCAAAAGCATTATGGGTTTGATGATGCTGGCGGCGGCGAAAGGCACGGTCATCGAGCTGGAAACCGACGGTGCGGACGAGGCGGCGGCGATGGCGGCGCTGACGGATCTGATCAACGACTACTTCGGCGAGGGCGAGTAATGAGCATTGTGTTACACGGCGTGGCGGCGGGCAAAGGCATTTCCATCGGCCGCGCCCACCTGATTGCTCGGGGCACGGCGGAAGTGCCTCAATACGACATCGTTGAAGAGCATCTCGAGGCGGAAGTCGAGCGCTTCAAAGCGGCGGTGAAGGCCACGCGCAAGGAATTGGAACAGCTGCGCAGCGCGATTCCCGAAAACGCGCCGACGGAATTGGGCGCGTTTATCTCGCTGCATCTGATGCTGTTGACCGATGTCACGCTTTCGGGTGAACCGGTGGAAATTGTGCGTGCTCAGAAAATCAATGCCGAATGGGCGCTGAAGCTGCAAAGCGACCGCCTTTCCGCACAGTTCGACAGCATCGACGACGCTTATTTGCGCGAGCGCAAGCAGGATATGCTGCAAGTGGTGCAGCGGATTCACAATAATCTGGTCGGCTTGTCCAACGATTTGACGCTGGCGGAAAATCCCTCGGAAGACACAATTCTCATCGCCCACGATTTATCGCCAGCCGATACCGTTCTCTTTAAAGAACAACGCATTACCGCGTTTGCAACCGACGTCGGCGGCCCCACCAGCCACACCGCGATTTTGGGGCGCAGCCTCAACATTCCGTCGGTCATCGGCCTGCACAACGCCCGCCGCCTGATTACCGAAAACGAAACCGTGATTGTGGACGGCATCAACGGCGTGCTGATTATCGCGCCCGACGACATGGTATTGAGCGAGTACCGCCGCCTCGAGCGCGCCTACCGCAGCCACAAACGCGAACTCAACAAGCTGAAAAAAACCGCCGCCACCACCGCCGACGGCACCGGCATCGAGCTTCTGGCCAACATCGAGTCCGTCGAAGACATCAAAGCCTTAAACACCGTCGGCGCCGACGGGGTCGGGCTGTTCCGCAGCGAATTTCTCTACCTCAACCGCGACACCATGCCGTCTGAAGACGAGCAATACGAAATTTACAGCGAGCTGGTCAAAAAACTCAAAGGAAAAACCCTGACCATACGCACCGTCGATTTGGGCGTCGATAAAAATCCGCGCTGGTTCGGCCAAAACGCCACGCCCAACGGCAGCCTCAACCCCGCGCTCGGCCTGACCGGCATCCGCCTCTGTCTCGCCGAACCCGTGATGTTCCGCACCCAAATGCGCGCCATCCTCCGCGCCGCCGCCCACGGCCCCGTCAAAATGATGTGGCCGATGATTACCTCCGTCGCCGAAGTGCGCCAATGCCTGATCCACCTCGACACCGCGCAAAAGCAGCTCTCCGAGCGCGGCGAAACCTTCGGCAGCGTCGTCGTCGGCTGCATGATCGAAATCCCCTCCGCCGCCATCACCGTCGGCAGCATCCTCAAGCTGGTCGATTTCATCTCCATCGGCACCAACGACCTGATCCAATACGTTTTGTCCGTCGACCGCAGCGACGATGCCGTCAGCCACCTCTACCAACCCGGCCACCCCGCCGTTTTGAAAATGGTGCAGCACATCATCCGCACCGCCAACCGCATGGAAAAAAGCGTTTCCGTCTGCGGCGAAATGGCCGGCGACACCGCCTTCACCCGCCTCCTGCTCGGCATGGGGCTGCGCCGTTTTTCCATGAATCCCAACAACCTCTTGGCCGTGAAAAATATCGTTCTGCAAAGCAACGCCGCCGCGCTGGAAGACACCGTCGCCAAATTCATGCGCAACGAAGACCCGGAAAAATCGGATAAATTGTTGAAAGGGTTGAACCAATTGGAAGTTGAGGCGTAAAGGTTGCGTTTGGAAATAAAAACACAGAGGCCGTCTGAAAATTCAGACGGCCTCTGTGTTTTTTATTTCGCACCGCGCGTTTTAAACCACGCAAACCAAACCGCCAGTACGACAAACCCGAAATACGCCACGCTCCACACGGGCAGCGGGATGTCCAAGAAATAATCGGGTACGGCGCAGTTGCCGAAGCCGCGCACGACAAATTCCCAATAGTCGAACAGCGGCCAGTCTTTCAGGCGGAACGTCCACGGCGCGCCGCAGGAGGGCGCTTCGCCCGGCGGCAGGCTTTGCAGCCAGAGCTGGTAAACCGCCACGCCCGCGCCGTAAACAGCAGGAACGCTGATGAGCAGCGCGCTGAGCGTGCGCACTGCTTTGGAAGTTTGGCGCGAAAACGCGGTCAGCAAAACGACCAAGCCGACAGCCAAAACGGAAACGCGCTGCAAAATGCACAATACGCACGGGTCCAGCCCTAAGACATATTGTGAAAAAAACGAACCGCAGGCGGTCAAGACGGAGAGGACAATCAGCCCAAGCAGGGTTTTTCTAAAGCAATTCATAGCGTTCGCGCCGTTTTCAGACGGCCTTTTGTTGTGAAGCGGAACGGGGATTTTAACACAGGCGGGAAGGCGGGTGGTATCGGGCGGGGAAAACGTCGCTTGCCTGCGGGTTAACGGGCGGAGGTTGAGGCCGTCTGAAAATTTTGGCGGGGGTAGGTCGGATACTTGTATCCGACCGACATTTTCAGCGGTTTCCATCGATGTCGGATTCAGGCAAACGTAGTACGGTTAGCCGCCAAAGGCGGCTAACCGTACGTCTCGCCATTCGGAAACACCTGCAGGTGCCGTCTGAAAAAGCGGGGTAATGGGGTTGTAATTCGTATGGTGCGGTTTGCGTGGGCCTGTACGGTTACGCCGCTTTAGGCGGCTAACCGTACCTACCCATGTTTGTCCAAATGATAAATCTGCGCGACGGCATCGACCAAGTCGCTGTTTTCCGAACCGGCTTTATTGAGGGTGCGGGTTGGGGAGTGGAGCAGTTTGTTGGTAAGCTGGACGGAGAGACGTTCCAAAACTTCTTCGGGCGAGGCGCCTTTGGCGAGCTGTTTCATTGCGTTTTCAAGCACTTGGCGGCGGGCGCGTTCGCCTTCGTCGCGCAGGGCGCGGATGAGGGGGACGCTTTGGCGGCTTTTTTGCCAAGCGGTGAATTCGGCGACTTTTTCTTCGACCATGGCTTCGGCTTCGGCGGCGGCTTTTTGGCGGGCGTCTTTGCCGTTTTGGACGATGCCCATCATGTCGTCAACGGTGTAGAGGTAGGCGTCGCCCAGCTCGCCGACTTCGGCTTCGATGTCGCGGGGAACGGCTAGGTCGAGCAGGAATACGGGCAGATTGTGGCGTTTTTTCAGGGCGCGTTCGACCATGCCCTTGCCGACCAGCGGGAGCTGGCTGGCGGTGGAGGAGACGACGACGTCGTATTCGTGCAGGATGTCGGGTAGCTCGTTGAGCAGGCGCGGTTCGGCATCGACGCTGAGTTTGTCGCACAATTCCTGCGCGCGCGGCAGGGTGCGGTTGGCGACGGCAATGCGTTTGGGGTGTTTGGCGGCGAAGTAGGTGGCGACGAGCTCGATCATTTCGCCGGCGCCGATGAATAAGACGTTGAGATCGGCAACGGACGGGAAAATCTGTTCGGCCATTTTGACGGAGGCGGCGGCCATGGAGACGGAGTTTTCGCCGACGGCCGTGTCGGTGCGCACTTCTTTGGCGACGGCAAATGTTTTTTGAAACAGGGCGTTGAGGTGGCTGCTGAGGCTTCCCTGCTCTTGGGCAACGCGCACGGCGTCTTTGATTTGGCCGAGGATTTGCGGTTCGCCCAAAACCATGGAATCGAGGCCGCAGGCGACGCGGAAGGCGTGGCGGACGGTTTCGCTGCTGTCGAAGGTGTAGAGGTAGGGGCGGATTTCTTCGGCGGGGATGTTGTGGTATTGCGCGAGCCAGTCGATGATTTGCTCGGTGTCGCCGACGCAGTAAAGTTCGGTGCGGTTGCAGGTGGAGAGAATGACCGCTTCTCCCGCCGCGGCGCTGTGCGCCAAATTCCGCACGGCTTCGGGCAGTGCGGCGGCGGCGAAGGCCAGCTTTTCGCGTATGCTCAAAGGCGCGGTTTGGTGGTTGAGTCCGACGGCGGTGAGTTGCATGGGATTTGGAAAACGGGTGGCGTGTGTAGTCGCGTATTATAGCCTAAGTCGGCTTTGGAATGAATGTTTCGGCGCGGGGCGGCGGGGTGTGGAAAGGCCGCCTGAAAACCTGGAATCGGATGTTTTCAGACGGCCTTTATGTTGTTTAAAACGGTGCGTTAGACTGCTTCGGCTTCCTCGGCCAAGAAACCGCGCAGTTTCTGCATGGCTTTGGCTTCGATTTGGCGGATGCGCTCGGCGGAGACGCCGTATTCGGCGGCCAGCTCGTGCAGGGTCAGACCGCCGTCGTCTTGCAACCAGCGGCTTTCGACGATGCGGCGGCTGCGGTCGTCGAGCTGGGAGAGGGCGTTTTGCAGACCTTCGGTTTGCAGCGCGTAATGCGCCTGTTTGGCGATTTGGCGGGTCGGCTCGGTTTCGTTGTCGGCCAACCAGTCAATCGGCGCGAAGCTGTCTTCGTCGTCGCTGTTGTCGGCCATAATCGCGATGTCGTGGCCGGTCATGCGCTGTTCCATTTCCAAAACTTCGGAAAGTTTGACGCCCAAATCGTCGGCGATGTCCTGCGCTTCTTTGGGCGACAGGGCGTTCAAGTTTTTGCGCATGGAACGCAGGTTGAAAAACAGTTTGCGCTGCGGCTTGGTGGTGGCGACGCGAACCAAGCGCCAGTTGCGCAGGATAAATTCGTGGATTTCGGCTTTGATCCAGTGTACGGCAAATGAGAAGAGACGCGCGCCGCGGCTGGGTTCGTAGCGTTTGACCGCTTTCATCAGGCCGATGTTGCCTTCCTGAATCAGGTCGGCTTGGTTGAGGCCGTAGCCGTCGTAACCGCGCGCGATGGAAACAACCACGCGCAGGTGGGAAAGGATGAGCTTTTTGGCGGCTTCGAGGTCGCCTTTGAGTTGGCGCTCAGCCAAGCTGCTTTCTTCTTCTTGAGAAAGCATGGGAATGCTGTTGACGGTATGAATGTACTGCTCCAAGCTGCCGTTACCGCTGTGGATGACGGGTAATGCGAAAGCGTTATTCATTGGTTTTGTTTTCCTTTTGTCAGACTGCCGCCTCGGAGACACGGCTTGGAATTGTGTGCGGCGGTCAAGTATAACACCGCTTTTCCGATACTTCTATCAGACGCGTTCGGTTTGCTGATATTACACTATTGATAGGTAAATTTGTGTTGTTTTTTGAAAGTTGATAGCTTTTTAAAATTTGAGTGGTTTGCTCGGGATATAGGCTTAGTATAGTACAAACATGGGTGTATGTATAGTTGTAAAGAATTTCAGACGGCCTGTTTGGATGCAAGGCCGTCTGAAAAGTTTTGTGCGTCTGCATCAGATTTTTTCTAAGCCTGAGAGCAGGGTGGCGCCTAAGACGTTTTGCATGTGGTTGAGGGCGAATCGGTGGTTTTCTTCGCTGAGGGCGGCGACGGCGGTGGTTTCGACTTCGATGCTGTAGCCTAGGTTATAGGCATCGACGGCGGTATGGAGGACGCAGATGTCGGTTAAGACGCCGGTGAGGATTACGGTATCGACTTTGCGCTCGCGCAGGCGCAGGTCGAGGTCGGTGCCGGCGAAGGCGGAGTAGCGGGTTTTGTCGCGCCAGAACACGCGGCTGTCGGCTTGGTGGGCGGCGTAGAACGCAGCGAGTTTGCCGTAGAGGCCGCGGCCGGCGGTGCCGTTGAGGTTGTGCGGCGGGAACAGGCGGCTTTCGGGATGGAAGGGGTCGTTTTCCTGATGGGCGTCGATGGCGAAAAAGATGTAGTGTCCGGCATCAAACGCGGCTTGGGTCACACGGGCGATGCTGTCTGAAACGGCCTGCGCGGGCACGCCGGCGGTGAGTTTGCCGTCGTCGGCAACGAAGTCGCGGGTGTAGTCGATGGAGATGAGGGCTGTGGGCATGGGGATTCCTCTGGGGGAGGCCGTCTGAAAAGGGGAGGGCGGTTTTGGGGATTATAACGGAGCGGGTTTTCAGACGGCCTTGGGGATGTGTAAAGATTTTTTGGACGGGGTTTCCGTAGGCCGGACTCGGTTGGCGGGTTTGCCGAACCGTCAGCCCGGCAGGATTTCAGATGTTTTTCAGACGGCATTGCCGGGCTGGAGCCCAGCCTGCGGATAGTGGAATATTAATAGCTGCGGTAGTTGTACGGTTAGCCGCCTAAAGCGGCGTAACCGTACCTGCCGCACAAACCTCACCGCACAAATTACAACCCTACCGCCCCGCTTTTTCAGACGGCATCAGCCGCCGTTTCCAAACGGCGTGACGTACTACGTCATTCGTTAAATATCGTCAGGCCGTCTGAAAATCAAACTTTCAGACGGCCTGATTTTTGGCAAAGCGGCCGTTATTCGGGTTTGCGCCGTAAGGCAAACAACACGAGGGCGACGGCGGCGAGCAGTCCGATGAGCCAGTAGGAGCCGCCCATGCGCATGTAGGGGGTTTCGCCGGTGTAGCCTTTAATGTGGCTTTCAAGCACGGCGTCGGTGTTGGGTTCGGCTGCGGCGACGATGCTGCCTTTGGGGGAGACGATGGCGGTGGCGCCGGTGTTGGTGGCGCGCACCATGTAGCGGCCGAGTTCCATTGCGCGGGCTTGCGACTGCTGGAGCTGTTGGTACATGGCGTTGGAGTCGCCGTACCAGGCCATGTTGCTGACGTTGGCGAGCAGGGTGGACTGGCGGGCGGTGGCGATGAGTTCGTCGCCGAAGCCGTCTTCGTAGCAGATGTTGAAGGCGACGCGCTGGTTTTTCAGCACCAGCGGCGCCTGGCCTTCGCCGCCCCGGCGGAAGTCGGCCAAGGGCATATTCATCAGTCTGTAAAGGAAGTTGGTAATCAACGGCAGGGGTTTGTATTCGCCGAAGGGGACGAGGTGGTTTTTGGCGTAATAGGGGACGGCGTCGGACGGGCTGCGGTAGTTGCTCAAGTTGACGACGGCATTTTCGTAACCGTTGCCGTCGGCGGTGTACTGGCTGATGCCCAACGCCAGCGCGCTGCCGTTGCTTTGCGCCTGTTCGGCAAACTGGGTGAGGATGTCTTCGGGCAGGTTTTGGCGCATCACGGGGATGGCGGTTTCGGGCGTGATGATGATGTCGGCGCGGGTTTTGCTCAGTTGGTTGTAGTATTTTTGAATGGTGGGAACGACTTGGTCTTCGTTCCATTTGAGCATTTGCGGGATATTGCCCTGAAGCAGCGCGACGGTGGCGGAACTGCCGTCGGGGCGGGTAAAGTCGGTGTTTTGCGCAATCAGACCGACGGTGCAGAGCGCGACGCAGAAACACAGCGGCATCAGGCGGCTTTTCAGACGGCCTGAGTTATCGACCAGCAACACCAGCCATGAGCCGATAAAGGCGGTGGCGAGCGTGACCAGATGGATGCCGCCGACGGGGGCGAAACCGGCGAGCGGGCTGTCTTTGGTGATTTGCGAGTAGCCGAGTGCGCCCCAGCCGAAGCCGGTGAGCAGGCGTTCGCGGGCAAATTCCGCCAGCGTCCACAAAACCGGTAAAACGATGCCGACTTTAATCCAGCGCGGATAATCGAATTTTTGCCAAAGTTTGAAACACAGCGCGGGATAGAGCGCGAGAAACGCAGGCAGCAAAACGGTCAGCGGTACGGCAAACAGATCGGGCAGGCCGGAGACGTCGTGCAGCGCGGTGTGAATCCAGTAAAACTGCGCACTGTAAGCGGTAAAGCCGAACAGATAAGCGGTCGAAACCGTGCGCTCGGGGCGGATTTCGGTCAGGCGGATCAGTGCGCCGAACAACAGCGGCATCAGCCAGAAATGGTAATACGGCGCAAACGTCAGCGGCGTTGCCAGCGCGATGATGACGGCCAGCAGCCAGTAAAACAGCGGCTTGCGCCAGTAATGCTCGAGAGTGCGGGTAATGTTCATGCGGATTTGGTTGCTTAATCTTTAATCACGGTGAGGCCGTCTGGAAAGTTTAGGGGAGCGGATTTTCAGACGGCCTGAAGGTTTTTGGGGGTAATCGGGGTATGGGCGGTAGGTTGGCATTTCGGGCGTAGGTAAGGCTCGTTGGGTAAGCCGTAGGCTGGGCTTCAGCCCGGCAAATTTTCCGAAATAGTTCATCAGGTCTGCCGGGCTGAAGCCCAGCCTACGGTTTTTGTAACTACATTCACGTTATATTTTTTCAGACGGCCTCAATGTCCCTTACCCAGCGCTTTCATCAACGGCAATACCACCGCGCAGACAATCGCGCCGGCAATCACGCCGACGACCAGATTGGCGATGTTGCCCGCCAGACCGGCGTCCCAATGGTGCGCGTGCAGAAAATCGTGCAGCAGGCCGAAGTTGTGGGCAATCAGGCCGCCGCCGACGAGGAACATCGCCACCGTGCCGACCACGCTCAAAATCCGCATAAACCACGGCATAAACGCAATCAGCCCGCGCCCGAACGCCTGCGCGCCCGAGCTGTTTTTCGACATCAGATGCAGGCCGAAATCGTCGAGTTTCACAATCACCGCCACCAAACCGTACACCAACACCGTCATGCCGATGCCGATGGCCGCCATTACCAGCGATTTGGTCAGAATGCTGTAATCGCCGACCACGCCCAGCGCGATGATGATGATTTCCGCCGAAAGAATGAAGTCGGTGCGCACCGCGCCGCGGATTTTGTCTTTTTCATCCACGATTTCATCGGTGGTATGCGCCGATTCTTTTGCTTCGTCGTCTTTGTGTAAAAGTTTGTGTAACAGCTTTTCCACGCCCTCGAAGCACAGATACGCGCCGCCGGTCATCAGCAGCGGCGTAATCAGAACCGGCATGAAAATCGAAAGCAGCAGCGCTGCGGGCACCAAAATCAGTTTATTGATAAAAGAGCCTTTGGCCACCGCCCAAATAATCGGCAGCTCGCGGTCGGCCGAAACGCCCGTTACCTGATTGGCGTTGAGCGCCAAATCGTCGCCGACCACGCCGGCGGTTTTCTTCGCCGCCATTTTGGTCATCAGGGCAACGTCGTCCAACACGGAAGTAATGTCGTCAAGCAGGGTAAAAAGAGAGGCAAAGGCCATGGCGTATCCTAAAAAACGGGCTGCGCGCGCAGCGGGGAAAAGCAGCGATTATAACCGAAACTGTTGAAAAGATAACTGAAGTTGCTGAAAAATATCCGTTTTGTTTTTTCAGACGGCCTTTGGGTTTGGCACAATAAAACAGGCCGTCTGAAAACGCTGCGTCGGTTTTCAGACGGCCTTATGTTCAGGCTTCCGCCTAGTTGATCGTATAACCTTTCAAATATTGCACGCGCTCGCGGCTCATGCGGGTTTCGCATTGGAGGCGGCGGTATTCGGCCTGCGCAGGATCATCGGCTTGGGCGGCGGCACGCTGGCAGTTTTGCTGTTTGTTCTGAATCCAACTGCGCTGCTCGGATTGCAGGGTCTTGCGGATGCTGCCGTCCATGCTGCGCCATACGCGGTTGACCTCTTCGTCGGCGCGGCGGTTTTGGTCGCGGGCGGCATCGAGGTCGGCTTGGGCGGTGTGGTCAGACAGGGTTTCGACGGGGTTCAAGACTTCGGCTGATGAGGCTGCTGTGTCGTCGGGCAGGCCGGATGTGCCGCTGGCGGCGTTGTTGTCGAGAATGTCCTGCGGATCGGGCGAACTGTCGTCGGAAGGTTCGGCGAATTTCTCGGAAGAGAGCTTGAGTGCCTGCTCGCGGGAAACGGGTTCGCCGTCGATCATGACGATGCTTTTGATACCGTAGGGCATCAGGGCGGCAGAGAGGGTTTGGGCGGTGGCGGTCAGTGTGTTGTCTTCAAAATTTGCACCGTCGGTCTGGCTCGGGGTGTAGCGCAGTTCGGTTTGGAACGCGCCTTGATCGAAGCTCAGGCCGCTGCCGTTGATTTTCCGGGTAATCCATTGGATCAGGCCGACTTCGTTATAGACCAGCGGGCTGTTGGTTTCGGCGGTTTTCATGATGTCGGTAGGGATTTGGATTTTCAAACCGGCGCTGCACAGGGTTTTGCCGCCTTCTTGGATTTCGGCGGGGTTTTCCAGCGAGATTTCGAGCTGGGTGGCGGCGGCGATGATTTTGTCGGCATCGACAAACTGGAGGGCGTCGCTGCGCGCGTAAGAGCGGGCGTCTTGTTTGACGATGTCTTGGATGTTGGTTTTCACGCTTTGTAAGACGGCGGGGTCGTTGCACGACAGCGTCGGTTTCTGTTCGGCTTTGTCGCCGCTGCACGCGCTCAAGAGCACGGCGGCAAGGGAAACGGCCAGCAGTTTTTTATACATGGTTTACTCCTGAAGATGGTTTTTTCAGACGGAATGTTAAGGCCGTCTGAAAAAGGTTTTCCGATAAATCGGATTGCGGCAGAACACCACAATGATGTTTTTAAAAGTTTTTCAGACGGCATAATAGCAAAAGCCCCCGCGTCAGGTAAGCTGCTGCGGGGGCTTTTTCGTTTTGTTAACCGATTATTTGAGGAAGTTTAAGAAACCCGACAAAATCACGGCGTTGATGATGTCCACGAAAAACGCGCCGACCATGGGTACAATCAAAAACGCTTTGTGCGAAGGGCCGAAAGTGTTGGTGATGGACTGCATATTGGCAACGGCGGTCGGCGTCGCACCCAAACCGAAGCCGCAGTGGCCGGCGGCGAGTACGGCGGAGTCGTAGTCGCGACCCATGAAAACGTAGGTTACAAACGTGGCGTAAACCATCATCACAACGGTTTGAACCAGCAGAATAACGGTTACGGGACCGGCCAGGTCGGTAAGTTCCCACAGTTTCAGGTTCAACAGCGCCATCGCCAAAAAGAGCGACAGCGAGGCGTTGCCGAATACGTCAATCGCGCGGTCGAACATATTCATTTTAAACGCGGAAGTCAGGATATTGCGCAAAACCACGCCGCCAAACAGACACCAAACGAATTTCGGCAGGTTCATCCAGCCGGGGAAATAAGTGCTGTCGATGGTATCCATAATCTGACCGAACGCGATACTGGCGGCAAACATCGCCAGCGTTTCGATGGCGGAATCGGCGGTAATCAGGCGCGGTCGTACGGCTTTTTCAAACACGTCGTCGGTATTGTCGTCGTTTGTGCCTGCCGACAGGGTTTCGGCGTTGGTAGGTTTGCGTCCCTGTTTGTTGATGAGGCGGCGGGCGACGGGGCCGCCGATGATGCCGCCGAATACCAGGCCGAAAGTGGCGGAGGCGATGCCCAGCCCGGTTGCGCCGACGATGCCGAGTTTTTCCATGGTTGCCCCCCATGCGCCTGCCGTTCCGTGTCCGCCGGTCAGCGCGATCGAGCCTGTCAGCAACCCGATCATCGGCTCCAGTCCGAAAGCCGAAGCCAGACCGACGCCGACAAGGTTTTGAACGGCGATAAAGATACCGACGACTACGGTAAACACAACCAGCGGCAAACCGCCTGCCTTCAGGCGGGAAAAGTCCGCACTCAGGCCGATGGAGGTAAAGAAAATCAGCATGAATGCGTCTTGCAGCGGTTTTTCGAATTTGAAGCTGACGCCGTAAAACTGGTGCAGCGCAAACAGAATCATGGCGGCAATCAGACCGCCGGCAACCGGCTCGGGGATGTTGAAATCACGCAGAAAACGGATTTTTCCGACCAGCCATTTCCCTGAAAGTAAAACGGCAGTAGCAGCGATTAAGGTGTAGTAGCTGTTGAATTCCCATTCCATAATTCGGGCTCTCCTAAAATATTTTTCTTGGAAAAGATGAAACCCGACTGATATTAGGCGAACGGTTAAGGTTTGTCAAAGAACGAGATTGGTTTTTACATTAAGAAATTTTCATAATAATTTGATTTTAAAATAGTTATTTGTATATTTTGACGGGATTTTGTGTAGGCTGATGTAGTTCGGCATGTATTTCAGACGGCCTTTACGCCGTTTTCCGTTTGCCGCGACGCCACAGGCCGTCTGAAAAATCCCCGCCCAAGCTGATGCTTTGCCGCCGAAACGCGCTATACTTCAAACATCATTCAGACGGCCTTGTGCCGTTATAAAAACAGCAACAGAAAGCCCGCCATGTCCGATCAAAACCGTATCCTCTGCCGCGAATTGAGCCTCTTGGCGTTCAACCGCCGCGTGTTGGCGCAGGCGCAGGATGAAAGCGTGCCGCTTTTAGAGCGGCTGCGATTTTTGTGCATCGTTTCCTCGAATCTCGACGAATTTTTCGAAGTACGCATGGCGTGGCTCAAGCGCGAGCAGAAGCTGCATCCGAATACGGTGTTGGACAACGGCAAAACACCGTCTGAAACCATCGCCGCCGTAACCGCCGAAGTGCACGCGCTGATTGCCGAGCAATATGCGTTGTTCAACGACGTTTTGCAGCCCGAGCTGGCGAAAGAAAACATCCATTTCTACCGCCGCCGCAACTGGACGGCGGCGCAGAAAGCCTGGATCGAAGCCTATTTCGACAACGAGCTTCTGCCCGTGTTGACCCCCATCGGCCTCGATCCCTCGCACCCGTTTCCGCGCCCGCTCAACAAATCGCTGAATTTCGCGGTGGAATTGGAAGGCACGGACGCGTTCGGCCGCCCGTCGAAAATGGCGATTGTGCAGGCGCCGCGCATTTTGCCGCGCGTCGTGCCGATGCCGTCTGAAATCTGTGACGGCGGGCATGGCTTCGTGTTTTTATCGTCGATTCTGCACGCCCATGTGCAGAAACTGTTTTTGGGCATGAAGGTCAAAGGCTGTTACCAATTCCGCCTCACGCGCGACAGCGATCTGACGGTGGACGAAGACGACCTGCAAAACCTGCGCATGGCGGTGCAGAACGAATTGCACGACCGCGAATACGGCGACGGCGTGCGCCTCGAAGTCGCCGACACCTGCCCCGCCTATATCCATGATTTTTTATTGGAACAGTTCCAGCTTGCCGCCGCCGAGCTGTATCAGGTCAAAGGCCCCGTCAATCTCGTGCGCCTCAACGCCGTGCCCGATTTGGTTGACCGCGCTGATTTGAAATTCCCGCAAATGCAGGCAGGCCGTCTGAAAAAGCTGCAAAAAAACGGTTCGGTTTTCGACCTCGCCGCACAGGAAACCATTTTGCTGCACCACCCTTACCAATCGTTCGAACCCGTCGTTCAGATGATTCAGGAAGCCGCCGCCGATCCCGACGTTTTGGCGGTCAAAATGACCATCTACCGCACCGGCAGCAAATCCGAACTCGTGCGCGCGCTGATGAAAGCCGCGCTCGCGGGCAAACAGGTAACCGTCGTCGTCGAACTGATGGCGCGTTTCGACGAAGCCACCAACGTCAATTGGGCGCAACAGCTCGAAAACGCCGGCGCACACGTCGTGTACGGCGTATTCGGCTACAAAGTCCATGCCAAAATGGCGCTCGTCATCCGCCGCGAACAAGGCCGTCTGAAACGCTACGCCCACCTCGGCACCGGCAACTACCATCAAGGCACATCCAAAATCTACACCGACTTCGGCCTGATTACCGCCGACGAACAAATTACCGCCGACGTCAACACTTTATTCATGGAAATCACAGGTTTAGGCAAACCGGGCCGTCTGAACAAACTCTACCAAAGCCCGTTTACCCTGCACAAAATGGTCATCGACAGTATCCGCCGCGAAACCGAGCACGCCAAAGCCGGCCGCCCCGCGAAAATCACCGCCAAGATGAATTCGCTGATCGAGCCGACCGCCATCGACGCCCTTTACGAAGCCGCAGCCGCAGGCGTCAAAATCAACCTTATCGTACGCGGCATGTGCACCCTGCGCCCGGGCGTAAAAGGCCTCTCGGAAAATATCCGCGTCGTTTCTATTATCGGCCGCCAGCTCGAACACTCGCGCGTCTATTATTTCTACAACGGCGGCGAAGAAAACACCTACATCGCCAGCGCCGACTGGATGGGGCGCAACTTCTTCCGCCGCATTGAAGTCGCCACCCCCGTCGAAACCCCCGCCCTCAAAGCCCGCGTTATCCGCGAAGGCTTGCAGATGGCGCTCGCCGACAATACCAAAGCCTGGCTGATGCAGCCCGACGGCAGCTACACCCGCATCAGGCCGTCTGAAAACGAAACCCCGCAGGGATTGCAGGAAGGGCTGTGGGCGGAATACGGGCGGTAGGTACGGTTAGCCGCCCGAAAGCGGCGTAACCGTACGCCTCACTACGGGAAAAGTCTGCCGATGCCGTTTGAAAAAAGACAGGCGGGGGTAATTTGCACGGTACGGTTTGCGCAGGGTTGTACGATTACGCCGCTTTCGGGCGGCTAACCGTACCTACGACCTTTCTAAAAAACCAAAGGCCGTCTGAAAAGCATTCCAACTTTTCAGACGGCCTTTGGTTTGCCCAAACATCAAGCCGGGCGGCAGGCGATCATATAGTTCACATCGGTATTGTCGCTGACATGATACTGCTTGGTGAGCAGATTGTATTTCACGCCCTTGCCGTCCACCATGTCCAGCCCCGCTTGGCGGCACATCCGCGCCAGCTCGGCGGGGGTGATGAATTTCTGCCAGTCGTGCGTGCCTTTGGGGACGAAATTCAAAACGTATTCCGCGCCGACAATCAGGTGGAGATAGGATTTCGGGTTGCGGTTGATGGTGGAGAAAAACACCATGCCCTCGGGTTTGACCAGCTTGGCGCAGGCTTTGACGATGGCGGAGGGGTTAGGAACGTGTTCCATCATTTCCATGCAGGTTACGATGTCAAAGCTGTGCGGCATTTCTTCGGCCAAGTCTTCGACGCGGATACAGCGGTAGGCGGCGTTGGAAACGCCCTGCCGCGCGGCGTGGGCTTGGGCGGTTTGCAGCGATTTTTCCGCCATGTCGATGCCGGTAACGTGCGCCGCGCCGCGTTTGGCCATGCTTTCGCTCAAAATGCCGCCGCCGCAGCCGACGTCGAGCACCTGCTTGCCCGCGAGTCTGCCCAAGCGGTCGATGTAGCCGAGGCGCAGCGGGTTGATGTCGTGCAGGGGTTTGAACTCGCCGTTTTTGTCCCACCATTTGTCGGCGATTTGGCTGAATTTGGCGATTTCTTTGTCGTCAACGTTGTGTGTGGCATTCATAAAGCGGGTTTCCTGTGTGAACGATGCGGGGATTTTATAACAAACGGGCGGGGGCGGGAATGCGGGTTTTCAGACGGCCTCTGCCGCAAAATCCGCCAGCGTTGTCCACAGCGCCCGTTTGTTTTCCGCGCTCATTTTTTTCACTTCGATTTCCCGTTTCAAGGCCGCGCTTTTGTTCAGGCCGTGCACGGCAATCCGCATGGCGAGCGGTTTGTTGAGACGGGTGTATTTCGCACCTTTGCCTGCGGCGTGGGCGGCGAAGCGTTCGGCGGGTCGGTTGCTGATGCCGCAGTAGAGCGCGCCGTTTGCGCAGAGGATGAGGTAAACGCACCAGTTTTCCGCGTTTTTTTCCGTGGTGTTTTGCGCGCTCATTCCGCTGCCTTTGCGAAACTTTCCTGAAAGATTCTGACCGCCGCTTCGGTTTTCGCCGACTGGATGCGGTAGGGCGTGACCAGATAGAGGTTGACGGGCGGCAACGTCCAGTCGGGCAGGACGGTTTTCAGACGGCCTTCAGACAAATGCCTGCCGATTTCTCCGCCGACCTGCAGCGAGAGGCCGAAGCCTTCGACGGTCAGGCTGCGCACGGCGGAGAGTTGGTTGCAGAACATGCTGTCTGCGATGTCGATGAAACAGCTTTCGCCGCCGCGGTGGAGCGTGGTACGCACGGGTAAAAAGTGCAGCCAGCGGCAGGCGTGGAGCTGTTCGGGGCGGGTAATCGGCGGGAGGGTGTCGAGGTAGGACGGTGCGGCGCAGATGTGGTACGGCCAAGTAGCGAGGTGGCGGGCGACCAGATTCGGGTCGTCGAGCGCGTGGCCGCCGCCGCGTATGGCGAGATCGGTGGGGGTGTGCTGCAAGTCGTCGAGGGTGTCGCTGAAGCGGAACACAGGGCGGATTTTCGGGAACTCGTTTTGCAGCCGCCGCAAGGCCGTCTGAAAAGCGGGCGCGTCGATGATGCCTGAGGTAAGCGCGATGTGGAGTTCGCCCGAGGGCTCGGTTTTCAGACGGCCGATGGTGCGGCGGGTGTCGGAAAGCGTGTCCTGCAAACGGCGGCAGTATCCGCCGAGCGCGCGGCCGGCGTCGGTCGGTACCAGGCTGCGCGTGCTGCGGTTGAGGAGCTTGATACCGTGCAGGGTTTCGAGGCGGCTGATGTGCTGGCTGACGGCAGAGGGGGTCATGCCGAGCGCGGCCGCGGCGGCATTCATGCTGCCGTGTTCCAAAACGGCGGCAAAGACGAGGAGGGGTTTGATTTCTTGCATTTTGTTTGCTTGGTTTTTAACGGCGGCGGGCGGGGAGCCGGATTTTTCAGACGGCCTAAACCGTAGGGTAGGTGTGAACCCACTGCCTGCCTGAAAGGCAGGAAAACGCTTGAAGCATTTCAGACGTTTTGATTTTGAACTGCGGTCGAATGGTGGGTTTACACCCACCCTACGGCGGAAGAAATGCTGAAGGCCGTCTGAAAACCGTATCTAACCCCGATTATACAGTTAAGCTTAATAATCCCGACAGCAAAATCCCGCTTATCAAGCGTTTCAGACGGCCTTACAATGCGTTCGTCTAATCAATCGAAATATACAAGAAAGGATTTATCATGAAAATCGCAGTCATCGGCGCAACCGGTTTGGTCGGCAACGCAACCGTTCAAGAGCTGGCTTCGCGCGGGCATGAAGTGACCGCGTTTGCCCGCAATGTCGATAAAGTGTTCCAAGCCGGCAACGTCAAAGCCGTGAAAGCGGATGTGAATGCGGCGGATTTTGCCGAGGCGTTGAAAGGTTTCGACGCCGTGGTCAGCGCGTTTAACGCGGGTTGGGAAAACCCGAATCTGGCGGCGGATTTCGCCAAAGGCGCGGCGGCAATCAACGAAGCGGCGAAAGCGGCCGAAGTGCCTTATCTGCTGGTCGTCGGCGGCGCGGGCAGCCTGAACGTCGCGCCCGGCCTGCAACTGGTCGATACCCCCGATTTCCCCGCCGAGGTTTATCCCGCCGCCAACGCCGCCCGCAATCTATTGAACGACCTGCGCGCGCGCCGCGATGTAAACTGGGCGTTTGTTTCGCCCGCCGCGATGTTCGCCGTAAATCCCGTGCGCTTCGAGCGCAGCGGAAAATACCGCTTGGGCAAAGACGATGTTTTGCTGAATGTCGGGGGCGCGCCCGCAGACATTTCCGCCGCCGACCTGGCCTGCGCGATTGCCGATGACGTAGAACAAAAAGCGCATTTGTTTGAACGTTTTACCGTTGCGGAAGTGTAAGGTTGAGACCGTTGCAAAAATCAAAAAGGCCGTCTGAATGCTTCGGCGCTCAGCACAAGCACTTCGGTGGTTGCTGAGCGTAGTCGAACCACTACGCTCAGCACCGGAATTTTCACGGACGTGATTCCCGCGCAGGCGGGAATCCACGTTTGGCTTTCTGAAACTGTGTTAAACAAAATATTGTCTGTTTTTAACCGTGGATTCCCGCCTGCGCGGGAATCACGTCGGTTGAAAGATTAACCGTTTCAGACGGCCTTCAGCATCCATCAATAGGAAACACATCATGCAGGAAATCACTTACTTATTCGGCTGGTGTTACGCCGTATCGGGCGAAACCGAACGGCATCTTGCCGACCGCCAAGCGTTGTTTGCATAATCTTTTGAATATCAAGGAAAACAGAAACATGAAAAAAGTCTTCACTGCCGCCGTATTGGCCGCCTCTTTCGGCCTCGCCGCCTGTTCCGCCGTGTCGGGTAAACCCGCGCAGAATACCGCCGAGCGCAACAAAGCCAATGTTTTGGCGTTTTACGACATGGCGTTCAACCAACACAAAGTGCGCGAGGCGACGGAAAAATACGTCGGCAAAGAATATCTGCAACACAATCCCGACGTGGCCGACGGCGGCGAAGCGTTTGTGAAGGCATTTGAGCCGTTTGTCAAAGCCAATCCCACCACCCGCGCCGAAATCAAGCGCGTGGCGGCGGAGGGCGATTTGGTGTTTTTACACGTCCACAGCCGTCTGAACGGAAAAGACAAAGGCGAGGCCGTGGTCGATATTTTCCGCTTGGATAAAGAGGGCAAAATCGTCGAGCATTGGGATGTGATCCAGCCCGTACCCGCCAAGAGCGCGAGCGGGCGCGGTATGTTTTAAGCGCTCGGTTTAAATTTTAACCAAAGGCCGTCTGAAATTTTCAGACGGCCTTTCTGCATTTTGACGCTTTGTCGCACAAAGACAACCGAGTGGCACGGCGGGCGAAAGGCGGCGGGGGCGGTTGGGGCTATATTGGCTGCGACAGAATTTTACGGTCGTGTTCAGAAAAGGAGAACGAAAATGCCGGGTTATCCACAGGATATTTTGAGAAACCGTTCCGTCGTCAAACACGGAAATTATGCGTTTATTACCCCCGAAGGCCGCGTGATCAACGTGATTCCGGGCATCGAAGACTGCCTGATGACGATTTTGGCCACGCCGAAAATGGGCGCGAGCTTCGTTCAGCTCATCGGCACGCTGGGCGAAAAGGCGAAAACGACGATGCCTTACGGCGCGAAGCCGCACGAAGAGTCGTTTATCTACCTGCTCGACGGCGAGGCGGAACTGAAAGTCAGCGTCGGCGGCGAGAGCCGTGTCATCAAACAGGGCGGTTATGCCTATGCGCCGCCGGGCGTGGGGATTTCGTTTGAAACCGCCAACGGAAAAGAAGGACGGATTCTGCTTTACAAACAACGCTATATCGAACATCCGAGCGGCCTGATGCCGTATGCCGTATTCGGTAATGCCAACGATATGGAATGGACGGACTACGACGGTATGGCGAATGTGCACATCAAAGACCTGCTGCCCGTCGAGCAGAATTTCGACATGAATATGCACATTTTGAGCTTCGACCCGGGCGCCAGCCACAACATCGTGGAAACGCACGTTCAGGAACACGGTGCATATGTATATGAGGGTCAGGGCTGCTACCTCTTGGATGAGGATTGGTATCTGATTAAAAAAGAAGACTTTATCTGGTTCGGCCCGTATTGCAAGCAAACCGCCTACGGCGTGGGGCGCGAACAGTTTACCTATATTTATTCGAAAGACTGCCACAGGGATGTGGAGGTTTGAGGGGTAAGGCCGCTCGCGGCGTTTCCGAAGTCCGACCGGCCCTCTCCCAACCCTCTCCCGCGAGGGGGCGCATGAGCGGAATTTCGGCCTGCCGTAGGGTGGGTGTAAACCCGCCACCCGCCCGAAAGGCAGAAAGGCCGTCTGAAAATCCGCCGCACGCCCACCCGAAAAAGTTTCAAAAGGCCGTCTGAAACCCTTTCAGACCGCCGCACCAGCAAACCCGAAAGGAGAACCATCATGGCTTTGGACAAAAATTTCAAAACCCTCGACATCCGCGAAGCATTGGCCGCAACCAATCTGCGCGGGCGCAACCTGACTTTTTTGGACGACCACAAGCGCGAGGAGCTGTTGGCGCTGTTTGAGGCCGCCAAAATGATGGAACCGTTTTTGCGCACGGGGCTGAACCTGTTGCAGGGCAAAGTTTTATACACTCTGTTTTTCCAACCTTCCACCCGCACCCGTTGCAGCCACGAAAACGCCATGCTGCGCTTGGGCGGCCAAGTGATTACCGAATCCGACCCGCAGCACAACGCCGCCGTGGCGAAAAACGAAAGCCTCTATGACACCTTGCGCGTGACTTCGGAATACGCCGACGTTATCGTCATGCGCCACCCCGACGACAAAGAAGCGTTAGGCGCGATTGACGAACTCAAAGGCTACGCATCGCCCGTGATTTCAGGCGGTTACGGCCACGTTACCCACCCGACCCAGGGTCTGCTCGACTGCTACACCTGCTGGCGCGCGTTCGGCGATCTGCAAAACGCCACCGTCGCCATCGCCACCCCCGACCTTTCCCGCGCGCGTTCCGGCCAGTCGTTTGCGCTGGCACTCGCCTCGATGGGCGCGAAAATCATCTACACCGGCACCAGCGAACTGCGTACGCCCGAAGTGGTGCGCGAAAAACTCAAAGCGATGGGCGCGCATTTCGAGGAACACTTCGACCTGACCGAAAAACAGAACGAAGAGCTCTACGCCGAAAACAACGTCGATCTGATCTACCTGCCGGGCAGCTCGGTAAAAAAAGACGACCCCGCGCGCGAAGACTTCATGAAAAAAATGGCCAACTACTACATTTCGCTCGACATGCTCAAACGCATTAAAGAGAAAAACGGCAAAACGGTGGGCGTCCACCACTCTCTGCCGCGCAACGAAGGCGAGTTCGACTACGGTATCGACAATACCGAACACCAGCTCTACTTCCGAGCCATCGGTTTCTCGGTTGCCGTGCGCATGGCGCTGTTAAGCGCGATTGTGGGGGTGAACTGAGGTTTTCAGACGGCATTGGGGCGTTTGAGGCCATCTGAAAAGTTTGAATCTTCGCAAACGCGCCCCCTCTCCCGCTCGCGGGGGAAGGCTAGGGTGGGGGTGGAAGGTTTGGCCGTCTGAAAGTTTGTAAAAACCTGCCGTAGGGTGGGTGTGAACCCACCGCCTGCCTGAAAGGCAGGAAAACCGTTGATGCAATTTCAGGCGTTTGGATTTTGACCTGCGGTCAAACGGTGGGTTTACACCCACTTTGCGACTGATTTTTCAGACGGCATCCAAACCCCGTTTGAGGCCGTCTGAAACGCTTAAATCCTCTGCAACGCGTCTTCTCCCTCTCACGGGGGAGGGTTAGGGTGGGGGTGGAAGGTTTGGCCGTCTGAAAAATCTGACCCAACCCCACGGCTTCCCCCATTTTCCCTATCAATAAAAATTTCAGGAGTTTTGTCATGAGTACGCAAAATCCGAAGAAATCGTTCAAGATGCCCGATATTTATATCGTTTTGGCGGTGTTTATCCTGGTCGTCGCGGCGCTGACGTATATCGTGCCGGCGGGCGAATACGAGCGGCAGACGGTGGAAACCGTGCACGGTACGCAGACGCTGGTGGTGGCGGGTACTTACCATCAAATCGAGCAGACGCCCGTGGGCTTTATGGATTTGGTCACGGCGATTCCCGACGGCTTGAAACGGGCGGCGGGCATCGTGTTTCTGACCTTTATGGTCGGCGGCTGTATGGGCCTGATCAAACGCGCGGGTCTGATTGATATGGGCGTGCAGAAATTGAGCTCGGCGGTCGGCGGTAAAGACATCATGATCATCCCGATTCTGATTGCCATCTTCTCCGGTCTGGCGGCGTTTATCGGCGTGCCCGAGCTGTCGCTGGCTTATCTGCCCGTGTTGCTGCCGCTGTTTTACCGCTTGGGTTACGACGGCATGACGGCGACGGCGGTGTCGCTCTTGGGGCCGTGTATGGGCTTTACCTTCGGCCTGACGATTCCGGGTTCGGTCGGTATGGGTCAGCAGATTGCGCAGCTGCCGATATTTTCCGGTTCGGCGTTCCGCGCGGTGATTTTGGCGGCGGTTGTGTTGATTACCATCGCTTATGTGATGCGCTACGCCATCCGTGTGAAACACCACCCCGAAACCAGCCTGACGCTGGATACCGATAAAGAGGTGCGCGCGGCGCTGGCGCAGGAAGAGGCGGAAAAAGGCGAAATGGTGTTCACATCGCGCCAGAAAATGGCGGGTATTACCTGCATGGTGCTGTTTCCGATTGCCATTGCGCTGATTTTGATGAAAAACCTCGGTTTTGAAGCCATCGGCGGCCTGTTCCTCTTCATCGGCATTACCGCAGCGGCGGTGGCGGGCAAATCGGCGCAGCAAATTTGCGACGACGTGAACGCGGGTATGCGCGACATGATGGTGGCGGCGCTGCTCTGCGGTGTGGCTTCCGCGATTGCGGTGGTGATGGATAAGGGCGTGATTACCGATACGCTGGTGTATTGGCTGGAAAGCATGATGCGCACCGTGCCGCCCGAGCTGACTGCGATTGCGATTTTCTGGGAACAATCGGTGTTTAACTTCCTGATTCCGGGCGCGACCGCACTGACGGTATTGACCATGCCGATTATTTCCCCGCTCGCCAGCCTGCTGGACATTTCCCAACAAGCCGTGGTTTCGGCCAACGCCTGGGGCGGACAGCTGACCGATATTTTCTTCCCGACTTCCGGCTTCTTCGTCGCCACGCTCGTGATTGCGAAAGTGGAATTCGGCAAATGGCTGCGCTTCTACACTCCGCTGATGCTGATTTTGGGCATTCTCTCAAGTGTGGCGCTGTATCTGATGCAGTCTATGGGGATTGGTTTGTAGGAACAAAAACGGGCAAAAGGCCGTCTGAACCCAAGTCGGAGCGGCTGCGGCTGAAACGCAGTGTTCAGACGGCCTTTCAAACGCCCGACAGCCTTCAAACCCACTTCGCAATCCAAACCCAAACACATCAAACCCAATCAAACCGAACAGCAGGCCGGCAGAACAGGCCATCTGAAAAAGGAGGACAAAATGTACGATTTACTGATTCAAAACGGCCTTTTGGTCTTACCCGATCAAATGCTCCACGGCGACATCGCCGTCAAAGACGGAAAAATCGCCGCCATCGCCCCGCAGATCGAAGCCCGGGCCGCGAAAACCGTTGACGCAGGCGGCAGTTACGTTCTGCCCGGCATGGTCGATGTCCATATGCACATTTCCGAACCCGGACGCACCGAATGGGAAGGCTACTTCACCGGCACACAAGCGATGGCGGCGGGCGGCACGACTTCCTACGTCGAAATGCCGCTGAACACCATACCCGCCACCATCGACGTCGAAACGCTGGAAATCAAACGCCAAGCCGCCGCCGGCCAAAACCACGTCGATTACGCCTTTTTCGGCGGCCTCGTTCCGCATAATCTCGACAAACTCGAAGAATTGTCCGCCGCCGGCTGCGGCGCGTTCAAATGTTTCGTCGCCACCTGCGGCTCGGGCAAACCCGGCGACTTCAAAAACGTCACCGACTACGAACTCTACGTCGGTATGCAGACATTGGCGAAAACCGGTGATCTGCTTGTTATCCATTGCGAAAACGCCACGATTACCGACGAGCTCGGCCGCAAAGCCAAAGCCGAGGGCAAAAACCGCGTATCGGATTATGTTGCCAGCCGCCCGATTTTTACTGAAGTCGAAGCCGTGCGCCGCGTCCTCTATATCGCCGAACAAACCGGCTGCCGCGTCCACATCGCCCATTGCAGCTGCCCCGAAGCTATTGAAGCAGTTTTGGAGGCGCAGGCGCGTGGCGTGGACGCCAGCTTCGAGAGTTGCCCGCACTACTTCCTTTTGGCCACCGAAGACCTCGACACCATCGGCAATAAAGCCAAATGTTCGCCGCCCATCCGCGACCGCGCCCACCAGCGCGAAATGTGGCGGCTGCTGGAAGAAGGCGTCATCACCGTCCTCGCTTCCGACCATTCGCCCTGCACGCCCGATTTGAAATCCGACCCGAATGCCTTCAACGCATGGGGCGGCATCAGCGGCTGCCAAAACAGCGTCGACGCCATGTTTGATGCCGCCGTCAAACAGCGCAACATCAGTCCTGTTACCCTGATGAACGCGCTCGCCACCGGCCCTGCAAGCCGCTTCGGTCTGATCGACAAAGGCGCCTTGGCCGTCGGCAAAGACGGCGACATCGTCATCCTCGACCCCAACCAAAACTACACGCTGACCGCCGACAAACTGTTTTACAAAAACAAATTCAGTGCCTACGAAGGCATGGAAATCGGCTGCCGCATCACCCATACCTTCCTGCGCGGACAGGAAGTGTACAGCCTTTCAGACGGCATCATCGGCGAAGCGAAAGGCTGTCCGGCAAGATGGCTGAAAAATCCGTAAGCAGTTGAAGTTTCAGACGGCATTAGGCCGTTTGAGGCCGTCTGAAAATTTGAAAACCTGCCGTAGGGTGGGCGTCAACCCACCGCTTGCCCGAAAGGCAAGAAAAAACCGTTTGAAAACTCAGGCGTTTGGATTTTGACCTTGAAATTGAACGGTGGGTTGACACCCACCCTACAGCTGAAAAAAACCAAAGGCCGTCTGAACAAAACACCACCCGAAAGGAGACCTGCCATGAGAATCGTCATCGCACTGGGCGGCAACGCCCTTCTCAAACGCGGCGAGCCGCTCACCTCCGCCAACCAGCGCAGCAACGTGCGCGCCGCCTGCGAACAAATCGCCAAAATCCACAGCGGCAACCAGCTTGTCATCACCCACGGCAACGGCCCCCAAGTCGGCCTGATGGCCTTGCAGAGCAACGCCTACAAAGACGTTCCCATGTATCCGCTCGACGTACTCGGCGCCGAATCCGTCGGCATGATCGGCTACATGATCCAGCAGGAAATGGCCAACTGCATCCCCAAAGACTATTCCCTGACCACCGTGCTTACCCAAACCGAAGTCGATCCCAAAGACCCCGCGTTCCAAAAACCGAGCAAACCCGTCGGCCCCGTGTACAGCAAAGCCGAAGCCGAGGCCGTGGCCGCCGAAAAAGGCTGGACGATGGCGCCCGACGGCGACAAATTCCGCCGCGTCGTGCCCAGCCCGCTGCCCACACGCATCTTCGGCCTCAAACCGCTCAAAACCCTGATCGAACACAACTACGTCTTAATCTGCGCGGGCGGCGGCGGCATTCCGACCTATTACGACGAAGACGGCCGCCTCTGCGGCGCCGAAGCCGTCATCGACAAAGACCTCGCCACCGCGCTTTTGGCCTCGTCGGTCGAAGCCGACCTGCTCGTCATCGCCACCGACGTCGATGCCGTCTACCTCGATTGGGGCAAACCCGAACAGCGCGCCGTCCGCGCCGCCCACCCCGACGCCATCGAAAAACTGCCGTTCGCCGGCGGCTCGATGGGGCCGAAAGTGCAGGCCGCCGTCAATTTCGCCCGCGCCACCGGCAAAACCGCCGTCATCGGCGCCTTGGGCGACATCGAGAAAATCGTCAAAGGCGAAGCAGGCACGCGCGTCAGCAATGATGCGGCAGGCGTGGTGACGGAATAGGCCGTCTGAAATATTTGAACCGGCAGACCGTAGGTACGGTTAGCCGCCCAAAAGCGGCATAACCGTACAAACCCGCGCAAACCGTACCGTGCGGATTACGCCCATCTGTCTTTTTCAGACGGCCGCGTAGGGAGGGTGTCAACCCACCGCTTGCCCGAAAGGCAAGAAAACCGTTTGAAAAATTTCAGACATTGGTTTTTTTTGACCCGTGGTCAAACGGTGGGTTGACACCCCCTATGGCATTGCACGCCGCCGCCGCTTTGCGAAAACAGTTTGATACGGATGTGCAGGTTTCAGACGGCATCAAATCGTTTGAGGCCGTCTGAATACCGCAAACAGCCGTTCGGAAGCCCCGTTTGTTCAGACGGCCTTTTTATCAATACCCAAACTGCTACCTTTAAAACCACCACATACCAAACAATTACAAAAGAAATTTATCTTTATGTTTTAAAACATAAACCCAACATATCTTTAGCCTTGTTTACAAAAAGGCGTTGCCGTTTCGGCTATGATTAGAGCAAATACTATAAGGGCGTGTAGAGGAAAAAACGCAGCAGTGCGCGCCCGAGCTGTCGGCGAAAACGTTTATGCAGTGATTCCGCAGAACAAGGAGCGCTTTATGAACCGCCACAGCATCTCTTCCGATACGTCCGCCCACAGCGTCTTAGTGAGCTGGGTTTCATCCATCTGCCAAACCGCGCGCGGTTACGGGGTTGACCCGCTGCCGCTCTTAGACGCCGCAGGTTTGGACGCCAAATTGCTGCACATTCCCGACGCGCGTTATCCCGTTGACAACATGCGCCGTTTTTGGGATTTGCTGATCGATCAAACCGGCGACCCGTTTTTCGGCCTCCAAGTCGGGCGCGAAATCCAAGCCTCCGCCTTGCAGGGCTTGGGGCTGGCGATGATTACCTGCGCCTCGCTGGCCGATTTGATGATGCTGATGGTGCGCTACTGCAAAATCATTTCCACTACCATGCGCATCAGCTTCGACCATCCGCCCGATTTTAAAGGCACCAAGCTGGTGTTGCGCACCGACAGCGGCCACGAGCCGATGAATTCCGCGCTTTTGGCCGTTCTGGCCTTTATCCACCGGCAGGCGTGCAGCCTTGCCCAGCACAAAGTCGTCCCCGTTTCCGTTACCCTTTCCCTCCCCGATAGCGGCGATACCGCGCGGCTCGACGACTACTTCGGCGTGCCCGTCAACCTCGGCTGCGAGCGCGATTCCATCTCGTTTGCCTACGAAGACACCATCGAACCCTACGCCGGCGCCAATCCCAAACTCACCGACATCAACGCCACCCTCGTCGGCGATTATCTCAACCGCCTCCGCCAAATGGACATCACCGCCCGCGTCGGCACCTTAATCCGCGAAACGCTGGAAGACGGCGAACCGCGCCTGCCCGACATCGCCGCCAAACTCCACCTCACCCCGCGCACCCTGCAACGCCGTCTCAGCAGCGAAGGCAGCTCGTTCAACAGCCTCTTGGACAACCTGCGCTACGACATGGCGCACGATTTGCTGATGCACAGCAACCTCAGCATTACCGAAATCGGCTTCAGGCTGGGTTTTTCCGATTTGAGCAACTTCATCCGCGCCTGCCACCGCTGGTTCGGCTGCACGCCGCAGCAGCATCGGGAAAACAGCCTGATGATACGGGTGTGAGGTTTTCAGACGGCATTGAAACGGTTGATGCCGTCTGAAACGCCTGAACCGCAATCACGCGTAGGGTGGGTGTCAACCCACCGCTTGCCTGCAAGGCAAGAAAACTGTTTGAAAAATTTCAGATGTTTGGATTTTGACCTGCGGTCAAACGGTGGGTGTGAAAACTGGTGAGGCCGTCTGAAAAGTTTGTGAACCTCAAACAGCCCTCTCCCTAACCCTCCCGCGGGAGAGGGAACAGGTTGGGTGCTTCAAATGTTTCAGACGGCCTCCGATCCCGTTTAAGGCCGTCTGAAAAGCCCGAATCTTCGCAAGCGCGCTCCTTCTCCCGAGGGAGAGGGCACAACGGACAGGCCGTCTGAAAAGTTTGGCAAACCCACCCCGCGGCGCCGTTCCCAAGAAATTTTCAGACGGCCTCAAGCGGTTTGATGCCGTCTGAAACCCGGTCGTCTCAAAACAGGTTCTTGTCGCCAAGCGATAGCTTCGAAATCCGCTACCGTCCATATAGTAATGATGGGTCTGCCGACATTTCATCACGCGGCAGTTTTTGGGCGGAAAACGCGTCTGCCGCGTTGGAAATGCTCGCGAGGTGTCCAACCTTGCTGCGCTTTCCGCTTTGCATCCGCATTTTTCCGCTCCAAACCCTGCTTCGCAGATGAATTGTCAACAGACCCGGGGGAACCGCTCTTACAGACCTGACCCGTGTTCCGCAAAGGAGTCCCGCCATGCCTGTCTATATCGACAAACTGAAGACCGAAAAACCCGATAATCCGCGTCTGAGCAACGACGATTTGCTGCCTGCGCAGCAGACTTGGAACTGGTACAACATCTTCGCGTTTTGGATGTCGGACGTTTACAGCATCGGCGGCTACATCTTCGCCGGCACGCTGTTTGCGCTGGGGCTGACCCCGTGGCAGATTCTGATTGTCCTCATCGGCGGCATTTCCATCGTGATGGTCATGGCCAATCTCTTGGCCAAACCCTCGCAGGCCGCTGGTGTGCCCTATCCCGTGATTGCGCGGATGTCGTTCGGCGTGCACGGCGCCAATATTCCCGCACTGTTCCGCGGCATCATCGCGATTGTCTGGTACGGCATCCAAACCTATCTGGCGTCGATAACCTTGTCCATTGTTTTACTGAGATTTTTTCCCACGCTGCAAGACTGGGTTGCGCCCGAGTTTCTCGGTCTTTCCCATCTGGGCTGGTTCTGCTTCATGATGATGTGGACGATGCAGACCATCCTGTTCCTTATGCGCATGGAGGCGATACGGATTTTCCTCGACTACTCGGGCCCTGCCGTCTGCATCGTCATGTTTTTACTGATGGCCTGGGTCGTTTACCACGCCGGCTGGGAAAACATCAGCTTCAGCCTCTCTTCCAAACAGCTTGGTTTCGGCGAAACCGTCGTCGCCATGCTCGTCGGTATGTCGTTGATTGTGAACTACTTCGCCGGTCCGACGCTTAATTTCGGCGACTTCTCGCGCTACTGCCGCAGCATGAAAGACGCCCGCCGCGGCAATTTCTGGGGGCTGCCCGTCAACTTCACTTTTTTCGCCCTGACCGCCATCATCACCATCACCGGTACGCCCGCCGTGTTCAACCAAATGATTATCGACCCCTTGGGCATCGTCGCCAAAATCGACAACGTCGGCATTGTCATTCTGCTGTCGTTCACGCTCGTGATTGCAACCGTCGGCACCAACATCGTCGCCAACTTCGTCTCCGCCGCCAACGACATTTCCAACCTCCACCCCGGCAGCATCAGCTGGCGCACAGGAGGCCTGATTGCCGCCTTTCTCTCCGTCGTCATCATGCCTTGGCGGCTCTACAACTCGCCCGAAGTCATCCACCACACCGTCGATCTGCTCGCCGGCACCCTCGGCCCGATGTACGGCATCATTCTGGTGGACTACTACATCCTGCGCAAACGCATCATCCATGTGGACGACCTCTTCGACAACTCGCCCGGCAGCACCTATTTCTACCAAAACGGCTACAACCACGCCGCCGTCAAATCGCTCGTCCCCGCCTCGCTGCTCGCCGTCGGCATTGTTCTGACCGCCGATTTCTACCCGCCGCTGGCCCCGATTGCGCAGTTTTCCCTGTTTATCAGCATGATAACCGCCGGAATTCTGTATCGGATTCTCAGCCGGAACGAGCGGGTGTGAAGGCCGTCTGAAAAGCCCGAATCTTCGCAAACGCACTCCTTCTCCCGCGGGAGGGTCGGGGAGGGCAAAACGGACAGGCCGCCTGAAAGTTTGTGAAAACCAACCGTAGGGTGGGTGTCAACCCACACCGCCTGCCTGAAAGGCAGGAAAGCCGTTGATGCAATTTCAGTCGTTTGGATTTTGACCTGCGGTCAAACGGTGGGTTTACACCCACCCTACGGCGGATGCAAAAACCGGTTAGGCCGTCTGAAAAGCCCGAATCTTCGCAAACGCGCTCCCTCTCCCGTGGGAGAGGGTTGGGGAGAGGGCAAAACGGACAGGCCGTCTGAAAAGTTTGAAAAATCTGCCGTAGGATGGGTGTCAGTCCACCACCTGCCCGAAAGGCAGGAAAGCCGTCTGAAAAATTTCAAACATGCGGATTTTGACCTACGGTCAAACAGTGGGTGTTAACCGACCGCCTGCCTAAAAACCAAAGGCCGTCTGAAAATCCTGCCCATGCAGTTTTTCAGACGGCCTCATGCCGCTCTAATCCGAATGTTCCAAATCTTACCTTTTCTCCGCTTTCGTCCGCTCCGCCTTCGCTTCCTGTTCGGCCTTGTAACGGCGCAGGTAAACCAGCGCGGCGGCTTTTTCCTCATCGCTGCCGTATTTCATGTCGCGCTGGGCGCGGCGCAGCTCGGCGCGCTGTTTGGCTTCCGCAATCTGCCTGGTTTTGAAATCCTCGCGGTTGGCAACGTCGGCCAGCGCGGCCTGTTGCGACTGCGCTTTGGCCATCGCTTTGGCGATTAAATCGGCTGGGTTGAACGCGGGTTTCGCCGCAGTTTCGGGCGCGCGCTGTATTTTGGCTTTGACCGCCGCTTCGCGTTCGGCCAAAAGTGCGCGGCGTTCGTCGGCTTCGCGCCGTTTGCGCGTTTCGCGGCGTTCAAACCGCGCCCGCGCGTGTTCGGCGGCGGCAAAACGCGGTTCCGCGCTTTCGCCCAAACTGCGCGCCTGCGGCAGAAAATCGGCTTCGACCGGCTGCATATGGATGCAGTCCACCGGACAGGGCGCGACGCAGAGGCCGCAGCCAGTACATTCTTCGGCGATGACCGTGTGCATCAGCTTGCGCGCGCCCATAATCGCGTCAACGGGGCAGGCGCGGATGCAGGCGGTGCAGCCGATGCAGACGGCCTCGTCTATCCACGCCAACGCTTTGGTTTGAATTTTCGCGGGCGCAACAGGGCTTTTGCCGAGCAGTTCCGCAATATCCGCCATCACCGCCCCGCCGCCGGGCGCGCACAAATTCACCGCCGCTTCGCCTTTGGCAAGCGCTTCGGCGTAGGGCAGGCAGCCGGAAAAGCCGCATTCGCGGCATTGGGTTTGCGGCAGCAGACGGTTGATGGTGTGGATGTTCATGGCAAAACAGCGGCTCAAAATCGAAAGCGGGTATTTTAACAGATTGACTGCATTACATTTTGTTTCTTTTCAGACGGCCTTGTCGATTTGTGCAACAATCCCCGACCCGCTTTTTTACCCTGCCGCCGTTATAATCCCCCTTTCCAAACCTGTTCGGAACCCCGTTATGCCGTCTGAAAAAACCTGCCCCTGCGGTTCGGGCAAAACCTATGCCGAATGCTGCCGTCCGCTGCATTCGGGCGAAACCGCCGCCTCGACCGCCGAAGCGCTGATGCGCTCGCGTTACAGCGCGTTTGTCTTGCAACAGGTTGATTATATTGTCGAAACCACCGTTCCCGCGCAGCAGCCGCTGCTGGACAAAGCCGCCATCGCCGCGTGGAGCAAGGAAACGGAATGGCTGGGGCTGGAGGTGTCGGATTTCAACCCAAACCTCGGCAAACAGCACGCGTTGGTGGAGTTTACCGCGCATTTCCGCGAAAAAGGCGAAACTTTGGAACACTTTGAAATCTCGGTTTTCGTCAATATCGACGGGCGCTGGTATTTCCTCGACCCGACCGTTGAACTGCCGACCATGAAACAGCCCTGCGTGTGCGGTTCGGGCAAAAAATTCAAAGCCTGCTGCGGGCGGTTTCTTTAGGCCGTCTGAAACTTTTTTAGTGAAATAAATTAAATAATTCAAATATATAGAATGTTTTTTAGTCTGGTTTGCGCAGTTCTCACACTTTAAGCCGGGCTGAAGCCCGGCCTATGTCGTTGCGCCCTGCCTCCCACCCCACCCTAATCCTCTCCTGCGGGGCGGGGGAGGGTTGGGGTGGGGGGAAGTTCGGATTCATTGCTCGGCAAACAATAACCGTAGGGGTATCCCTACCCACCGTATGCCTGAAAGGCAAAAAACTGTTTACGGGAATTCCCGGCGTTTAGATTTTGACCTATGGTCAATGATGGGCCGGCCAATCCGCCCTACGGCTGCCGTTTCTGCATCAAGGCCGTCTGAAAAATGTTCGCACACTTTTCAGACGGCCTTTGCTATAGTGAAATAAAATAAGAAAGACACAAGGCGGTAAGGCGCGGACAGTACGGGACAGATGAACTTGGCGCTTCAGCGCCTTAGTGAATCGTCCTCTTTGAGCCCGGCCGCAGTCAACGAAGTAGATTTTTTATTTTAATTCACTATAAATTCTGTCAATTCCATTCCAAAACTGAGCCACAGTTGTGGTCTAAAATTGAGCCACCCTATGAGCGGTGTTTCATCCGGTAAGAATCATTGCCCGTCTCAAAAATATCGCAGCAATAAGTCAGGCGGTCCAGTAAAGCACCCGTCATCTTTTCATCCATAAACAGCTTCACCCATTCGCTAAAAGCCAAATTGGTCGTCATGACAATACTCGTCCTTTCATGCAGTTGACTCATCAGATGAAACAGCAGCGCACCGCCTTTCTGACTAAACGGCAGATACCCCAACTCATCAAGAATCAACAAATCGTACCGACATTGCTGTTCGGTCAGTTTCAGACGGCCTTCGTCTTTGTCTGCTTCCAATTTGTTGACCAAGTCCAGTACATTCCAAAAACGTACCCTAAATCCTTGTGTCGCAGCTTCGATACCCAGTGCTGTGGCAATGTGTGTTTTACCCGTACCCGGTCCGCCTACCAACACCACATTACGCTTTTGTCTGATATAGCCCCCGCCCAACAGCAGTTCCAAGGCCGGACGGTGTATCAAACTCTGCTCAAAATCAAAGTCGGCCAAACTGCGGTGTTGCGGAAACCTTGCCTGGCTAATCCGGTTTTGGGTGCTTCTTGCTGTTTTGGCTATATGTTCGGCAGTCAACAACCGCTCCAGAATATCCAGCGTACCCCGTTTGCGACGGATGCCGTCCACTACGATTTCATCCCATTGCTCCGCCATCGCACCGAGTTTCAATTCTTTCAGCAATCCAACCAAACGTTCATGCTGCATGATGTTTCTCCTTCACCGTATCCGTTTGTTTGCCCGACAAACTCAGTAAGCGGTCATAACGGCTGCAATCAACTGACGGCGGGACGGTAAGTGGGATGTCCCTGATATGGAAACGGGGTGAAGGCGGTTCTTTCAGACGGTTGATGATGTTCAATACCGCCTCCGGTGTCGGCATACCTTCGTCCAATGCCAATTCCGCCGCCGTCAATGCCAAGTCAGCATCGTATTCGGCCATCAGGTTCAGCAGTTTGACCATCACCCTGTCTCCTTTGGGCTGTTTAAGCAAACAGGCTTTCAGTCGCTCTATGACGGGCGGCAGCACCCAGCCGATAAAAGCCCTGCCGTCTCTTAACGCGCCGGGTTTCTTTTGCAGATAGGGCAAAAAATGCCAAGGGTTATAGCTGATGCCGTCCTTCACAAAGCTGCGCGGATGTTCGGCAATGCAGTCGGTATCGCTACAAAAGCGGACGGTCTGTGCGCCGATATAAGCCCTAACCGTATTGCCCGCCCATTCGACCGGTACGCTGTAACGGTGACGTTCGACGGTAACCAAAGACTGGTTGCTGACTTTGAGTATCTCCAAACGTTCTGCCGGATAGGGACGGAAAGCGGCCAACGAATGCTTCTCCCTTTCCCATATGTCGGTAACCGGCTGCCTGTATTCGGGATGTTTGTGCTGCTGCATCAGCCGTAGGCATTGCTGCTGCAGGTAGTCGTTGAGAGAGGTGAAGGAATCAAAAGCCAAAGTCGGTTTGAACAATCTTTCACGTAGGTAGCGTATCTGCCTTTCGACCTGCCCTTTCTCCCAGCCGGAAGCCGGGGTACAGGCAACCGGTTCAATGAGAAAATGGGTCATCATCTGTAAAAACTGCGCGTTAAATTCCCTCTCCTTACCTTTGCCGATGCGGGTAACGGCGGTCTTCATATTGTCGTAGATACCGCGGGTAGGTACGCCGCCGAAGAAAGCGAATGCGCGGTTGTGCGCATCCATCAACATATCGGCTTTCTGATTGGGATAAGCACAAATGAAAAAAGCCCTGCTGTGGCATAAGCGGAAATGGGCGATATTCACCTTGACGGTCTGTCCGGCCAAACAAACGGTTTCGATACTCCAGTCAAACTGATAAGCATCACCCGGAGCAAAAGCCTGAGCCATAAAGACCGGAACTGGTTTGGGTTGGTGCTGTTGACGGAATTTGCGGATAAATGCGGCAACGGCGCTGTACTGTCCGGTATAACCGGCATCTTTGATGCGTTCGAAATGCCGGCGTGCGGAAAGGTGTTGCTGTTTGGGCAGTTTGGCTTCTTGGAGCAATTGTTGGGCTAATGCGTCAAGAAAAGGACCGAGCTTGGGGTAATGGGTTTGTTCTCTGCGGTAGACGGGGGGTTCTACGGTGGCGTGCTGCAGATATTTAGCGACTGTATTGCGGGAGAGTTTGAGTTGTTTGGCGATTTCACGTTGTGAGAGTTTCTGCCGGTGAAAAAGCCGGTGCACTTTTGCGATGGTTTCCATACATAACATCCAGGTTGGGCTCCGCTGTGTGATAAAGCGGAGCAGTTTATAACAAACGGAGAGTGGCTCACTTTTGGAGCACAACTCCCCATTTCCCTGGCTCAGTTTTGCACGATATTTAACAATAAATTCCAAACAAAAAAAACCATTCATACCAAGGGAGAAGTATGAATGGCCAATACATTGCGGGAAAACGTCTTACTTGCTGCACCGCCCAAAAGGGATAAAAGAGCGGTGTGTCTCAGCGGTTTTTATTCTACCTGTATCAGTATTAAATGCTGTTAAGAAGTGAGACGATTTAAGTAAATTGCGCGGATAGGCGGTTTTTTAATCGGATAAGCTGCACGTCATTGGTTTTCGCGTATCCATTTTTCCCAACGGCGGAATAATTCGGGTTCGAGCGCGGCAACGACGGAGCGTTTGAAAACGTGTTCGCCGCTCCAAAATTCATCGCCTTCGAGCGTGGACAGGCAGCCGCCGGCTTCTTCGAAAATCAGGGCGCCGGCGGCGTAGTCCCAGAGTTTTTGTCCGCCGTGGACATATACGTCGTAACGCCCGCAGGCAAGGTAGCACCAGTCGAGCGTGCTGCAACCCATGCTGCGGATGGAGCCGAAGGGGGCGAGGGTGTTCATGCGGCTGGAGAGTTTGCCCGAACGCAGGTATTTGATTTCGACGCCGGCGATGGCTTCGCTGAGTTTTTTCGACACCAGCCGCAGCGGCAGGCGCGTGCCGTTGAGGTGGGCGCCTTGTCCGCGCTGTGCGGTAAAACATTCGCCGCTGACGGGATTATAGATGACGCCGGCTTGGGCGCGGCCGTTTTGGATGTAGGCAACGGAGACGGCGAAATGCGGCAGGCCGTTGACGAAATTGTTGGTGCCGTCGATGGGGTCGACAATCCAGAGGCCGTCTGAATGGTGCTGCTGCCACAGCCCGGCCTGCGCCTGAGGGCTCATTTCTTCGCCGAGTACGGGGCGCCCGGCGATCAGCGGCAGGGCGGCGGCAAAGGCGGTCTGTGCGGCCAAATCGGCTTCGCTGAGCATGCTGCCGTCTTCTTTTCGGTAGGAAGGCGTGTTGAGAAAACGCGGCATGATTTCGGTTTGCGCGATGTGGCGGACGACGTTTTGGAGTTGGTGCAGCACTTTTTATCCTTGCTATTTCGGTGTGGAAACGCCAATATGGAGGCCGTTTATTATACCCGAAGCCTTTTGCGATGCCCCGTTTTTACCTCTCCCAACCCCTGAATGCGGGCGGCCTGATTGCGCTGCCCGAAAATGTTGTCCGCCATCTGAACGTCTTGCGCCTGCGCGCGGGCGAAGAAATCGTTTTGTTCAACGGCAACGGCAAGGCTTATCCCGCCCGTTTGCAGATATTGGAAAAACGCCGCGCCGAGGCGGAAATTCTGCGCGAAGAGGCGGCAGACAGCGAATCGCCGTTAAACATCACGCTGATACAGGCCGTTTCCAGCGGCGAGCGCATGGATTTTACCTTGCAGAAAAGCGTCGAATTGGGCGTGAACGAAATCCGGCCCGTCATCAGCGAGCGTTGCGTGGTGCGGCTTTCGGGCGAACGCGCCGACAAACGGGTCGAACGCTGGCAGGAAATCGTCATCGCCGCCTGCGGGCAGAGCGGGCGCAACGTCGTGCCTAAAGTTTTGCCGCTGGTTTCTTTTCAGACGGCCTTAACACAGATGCCGTCTGAAAAAACCAAGCTCTTGATGAGCCTCAACCGCGCGCAGAAACTCAACCGAATCACCCCGTCTTCAGACGGCCTGATTTTCATGGTCGGCCCCGAGGGCGGCTGGACGGCGGCGGAAGAGCAGCAGGCGTTTGACGCGGGCTTTCAGGCCGTAACGCTGGGCAAACGAGTGCTGCGAACTGAAACTGCATCATTGGCTGCAATTGTTGCGATGCAGACCTTATGGGGAGATTTCGTATGAACGCCGATACCGTTTGCGCCCAAATCCTGCAAGACGCGCTGCTGCGCTACATCCCCGCCGTGCGCACGCTGGGGATACGGGTTTTGACCGCCGACCCCCGCAGCGTCAGCCTGCTGCTGCCGCTGGCGGAAAATGCCAACCACCACACCCTGTTCGGCGGCAGCTCAGCGCTGGCCGCCACCCTCTGCGGCTGGGCAATGACGCACCTGCTCTGCCCCGATGCAGACGGCAATATCGTGATTCAAAACAGCAAAATCCGCTACCTGCGCCCCGCCTTTTCAGACGGCACCGTCAGCGCGCGTATTACAGACGAAGCCGCGGTTGCTCAGTTTCACGAAGATTTTGTGACGAAGGGTAAGGCGAAGATTGATATTGCCGTAGAAATCCGCAGCGGCGGGGAATTGGCAACGGCGTTTGAAGGGCGGTATGTGGCGTTGAAGCGGTGAACGGGTGGGAAATGAAGAGGCCGTCTGAAAAATTTTCAGACGGCATTTTTTCGTACCAAACCTTATTGCTTATAAAACAGCAATGGCAGAGTTGTTGTCGGGTTGTACGGCAGTTGCGTTGTCGACCGCGTAGCTGAAGCTGTCAACCGCAGGGTTGGTGTTTGCCAAACCGCTGAAGCTGTTGTTGGCGGCCATTTTCTCCAGTAGTGCGTCGACGGTGAACGTGCCTTCGTCCAGACGGAATTCGCTGATGGATATGTTGGCGCTGTTGCTACCGGCATATTGGTTGTCGATGGTAATCGCGTCGCCGGTATTGCCGATAGTAATTGTCCAGTCAGTCGCGCCTTGGCCGTCGGTGCTGGCTTCGAGATGTAAATCTTCGATTTTGATGCCTTGTCCGAATTGGATGGCATTGTTGCCGTCGTTATCCGAAACGGTGTCTTGGCCTTCGCCGATACTGAATACATAAGTATCGTTGCCGGCTTCGCCATGCAGTAAATCATTGCTCAATCCGCCGAACAGAACGTCGTCTCCCGCACCGCCGGTCAAAGTATCCGTGCCGGATTCGCCGAGCAGGGTGTCGCCGCCGTCGCCGCCCGTCAGAGAGTCGTTGCCCGCGCCGCCGTTCAGATGATCGTTGCCGGATTCGCCGAACAGGGTGTCGTCGCCGGCATCGCCGTTTACGGTGTCGTTTCCGTTGCCGCCGTTCATGGTATCGTTTCCGTTGCCGCCGTCTAAGCGGTTGTTGCCGTCGTTGCCGGTAATGATATTATCAGCATCGTTGCCCGTGCCGTTCATGGTATCGTTCAGATTTGTTACATAGAGCATGTCCCAAATATCGATATGCGGAACGGTAACTTTCAGCATTTTGACACCGTTTTCCTCAACAAACGTGGTTTGGAGGGCAGTCATGGAAATATCGCCTTTGTCCGGTGATGCGACGTAGACAACGGCTTTTTCAGCCTGTTCTTTGGTAATCTGACCGTCAAGCGGGATGGACACGTTCAGGTTGTCCAGTTGGAGCGTATTGTTGTCTCCGTCTTTCGGCGGTTGCTTTGGTCCAAGTGTAAACTTTTCCGGCTTCGCCGCCGGTGGAAGTCAGGTCAACTCCATCTGAGGCTTGGATGGTGGCATGGTTATCCAACTGGGTCAGGCCTTTGCCACGCAGCAGCTCTTCATAGGCAGTAATGAACTGCTGATAGTTGAACTCGGATTTTGCCAATGCCGGTGTGGTTTTCATATTTTGGTTCGGATAATATTCCGATTGGATAATTCCGAATCTATTGGCATTCTGGCTGGAGTTCAAAGCTGCGGTCGTCATGTGGTAACCGCCGCTGGCGGCTACAATGGCATCGACCAAAAGTTCGCTGTCGGGATTCAGACTTTCCGCACCGGTCGCATCCATGCCTTTTTCAGTGTAAACGGAAAGAATCGGGGAGACATTGTTCAGACTGTACAAACGGTCAACCAGTTCTTTCAAATCGGAATATTGGTCGTCGCCTGCGATAGGCCAGATTTCCGAATAAGGAACGCTTATGCCCGTTTGGGAAAGTGCCTCGGCATTTCCTGTGTTGATGTCGTTAATCATGTAGGAATATCCGAGCTCTTTCAGGGCTTCTGCGGCAGCCTTGGACAGATCGTCGTATCCGTCGGACATATTGAATTCTGTTTTGGTACTGTCTTCGTTGATTTTGTAGACAACATTGTTGCCCATCGTATCGGCCTGCCAGCCATCGAAATTTCCTTCCTTAATGGCTTTGATCATTGTATCGATGATGTATTTCTGCCATTCGGGATTGGCGGGATCGACAAACCGTTGGACGGATGTTTGAGCCAAGTTGCCGGTTTTACCGAAATCCGAGTGGTCTTTGGCATTGTAGATAGCCGCGCCGTTGACGACGGATTCAGGCACGGATGTTTCTGTTTGGCCGTTTTCTACAGAGACTGCGTTTATCATGTTGTAGAGCATGGCCTTGCCGCCGTTTTCATGGATGTAGTTGACAAGCGATTTGACTAAACCTGTGTCGATTTTCGGCTTGTTTTCAGACCATGACACCCATTCCTGATTGTAGCTTTCCGTGTTGGCAGGGAAAGGATTGCCGGTTGTGTCGTACACATCGTAAAAGAAATAATTGTTGATGTGCATTTGTGTCAGTTGCTCGAGACCGTCTTGATAACCTTCCAGTTGGTCGTTAGTCATGGAAGCATTATGGTCGGAAGAGCCGCCGACCACGCCGTAGCGGGGATATAGCGTCCAGTCGTCTTCTACGGACAGGCCGAGTGTTTGGGTTTTCGTTGCGCCCGCACTGTCTGCGGTTGATACGGTAACGGTATATCCGGAATTCGGAGAAAAAATATCGGACGGCAGTTCGGCTTTTGCGTTTGCAGGGTCGGCGGAATAAATTTCCTTACCGAGATGGGAAACCGTTACCATTGGTAATGGTCTCGGCAGGAGAAGATGCGGTTAACGTAACCTTTTCGCCACTGGTATAGGTTGCTTTATCGAAAGCGGCAATCGTGTTGGCACTCAGATGAGCGGAAGCAGTTTCAGATGCAGCCGGTGTTGCGGCCACTGCTTCATTGGCGGATAACGCAGCAAGAGTTGTTGCAGTTGTTTCGGTTGACATAGATTCACTCCCAGATTTATTGTTGAAATTTAATTTCATGACTATTAAATAAGTTTATTCTGTCATGAATGGTTTAGAATAAAGAAGCTGGAAATGGTTCGGGAGAAATATTGGGTGCAGAAGGGCTTTTTGTGTCTAAACCATCGTCTTAAAAGGAATAATATCGGTTTGAGAAAAACGATAAAAAAAATCTTGCAAAAATGAACGGTTTTAACAGCCGATTAACGGAGTGGGATTTCGGTCGGAACGACGGCGAATTAGCTGCATGGCAGCGGTCGGATTTTTGAACCTGGTATTCTATTATCCTAATAGTGAAATAAAATGAGAAAAGATACGAAGCGAGTACGGAATCGGTTCCATATTGTTTGTACTGAAAGCGGCTTACAGCCTACGGTTTCGTTTTTTAGGAATTTATAACTATACTTATTGGGCAATTTCACTACAGCTAGTACTTGGAAATGCATACCACCCCGCCGTTTCTGTGCAGATTGAAGCCTGGTTTTATAAGAAACCGAACGAAACCTTGCGTGGACAAAATAAAGATGCCGTCTGAAAATTTTCAGACGGCATCTTTATGTGACCGGTTTACTCCCCCAACAGCGAAATATCCGCCACCGCATTCATCTGCTGCGCCAGTTGGTTGAGCAGATTCAAGCGGTTTTGTTTCACGGCAGGATCGTCAGCCATGACCATGACGCTATCGAAGAAGGCATCGACTTGCGGTTTGATGGCGGCCAGTTCGGTGAGGGCCGTCTGAAAATCGCGGTTGGCAACGGCAGCTTGGATTTTCGGCTGCAAGGCAAGAGCGGCGGCGTAGAGGGCTTTTTCTTCGTCTTGTACGAGCAGGGTTTCGTTGACGGCGCCAAGTTCGGCGTCTGCTTTTTTCAGCAGGTTCTGCACGCGTTTGTTGGCGGCAGCGAGCGCGGCGGCTTCGGGCAGTTGTTTGAAGGTTTCGACGGCTTGCAGCTTGGCGGTCAGGTCGTCCAAACGGTCGGGGCGTTGGGCGAGTACGGCGGCGACGGTGTCCTGGGCGTAGTCGTTTTGCAGCAGTACCGCCAAACGCGCCTGCATGAAGTCGGCAACTTCGGCGACGGTGTTTTCGGAAAGTTTGCCGGCGGGGAAGGTTTGGAACGCGGTTTGCAAGACGTCGGAAATGCCGAGGCCGCTGTTCATCAGCATGCGCAGGATGCCGAGCGCGGAGCGGCGCAGGGCGTAGGGGTCTTTGTCGCCGGTGGGAATCAGGCCGATGCCCCAGATGCCGACGAGGGTTTCGAGCTTGTCGGCCAGCGCGGCGGCGGTGGCGGTTTGGCCTTCGGGCAGCGCGTCGCCGGCGAAACGGGGGCGGTAGTGCTGCTCGATGGCGTTGGCGATTTCTTCGCTTTCGCCGTCGAGGCGGGCGTAGTATTTGCCCATGGTGCCTTGCAGTTCGGGGAATTCGCCGACCATTTCGGTAACGAGGTCGGCTTTGGATAGGCGGGTGACGCGTTCGGCGGTGGCGGCGTCGGCGCCCAGCGCTTTGGCGATGTAGCCGCTGATGCTCATCAGGCGGTCGATGCGCTCGGCCTGGCTGCCGAGTTTGTTGTGGTACACGACTTGGGCGAGCTTGGGCAGACGGCTTTCGAGCGTGGTTTTCTGGTCTTGTTTGTAGAAAAATTCCGCGTCGGAAAGGCGCGCGCGCAAGACGCGTTCGTTGCCGGAAATGATGTGCGACGGGTCGGCGGTTTCGAGGTTGGAAACCAGCAGGAAGCGGTTCATCAGCTTGCCGTTTTGGCCTAGCAGCGGGAAGTATTTCTGGTTTTGCTGCATGGTCAGAATCAGGCATTCCTGCGGCACGGCGAGGAAGTGTTCTTCAAAACCGGCTTCCAATACCACCGGCCATTCCACCAGCGCGGCCACTTCGTCGAGCAGGGCTTCGTCGGCGGCGGCGGTGGCGTTCAGACGGCCTGCGGCTTGGTTCAAAGCTGCCTGAATCACGGCTTTGCGTTCGTCAAACGAGGCGATGACTTTGCCTTCGGTTTTTAACTGTTCGGCGTAGCTGTCGGCATTTTGAATGGTAATCAGGCCGTCTGAAAGAAAGCGGTGGCCTAAGGTTTGATTACGGCTTTGCAGGCCGAGCACATTGATCGGCACAACTTCGCTGCCGTGCAGCGCAATCAGGCCGTGCACGGGGCGGACGAACGTATGCGTGCTGCTGCCCCAGCGCATCACTTTCGGAATCGGCAGTTTTTTAACTGCCTGATTAATGATATCTTCCAATAATTCAGACAGGCCTTTGCCCTGTTGGGTGAACTCGTGCGCATAAACATCCTGCTTGCCGTCGTTCACGATTTTCAGACCGGCAATTTCCGCGCCGCACGAACGGGCAAACCCTTCCAGCGCCTTGGTCGGCACGCCGTCTTTCACCGCATTGGCCACCGCCGGCCCCTTCTTTACCACATGCCGGTCGGCCTGTACGGCTTTGACATTGCGCACCTGCACGGCCAAACGGCGCGGCGAAGCATAAGCGGTATAGTCTGCCGCGCCGTCGGTAAGCTGTTCTTTTTCCAAGCCTTCGGCAATCGCAGCGGCAAAGGCATTGCCCAAAGTATTGAGGGCTTTGGGCGGGAGTTCTTCGGTGAGAAGTTCGATGAGGAGGGTAGTCATGAGGTGCTTTCTGGATTATTTAGAACGGAAAATTTCCTAGTCTTCATTGTCAAAGTTGATATATTGGCGGAGTACAGTTTTAGCATTTTCTACTGTAGCTCAGAATATTAGTGGATTTTCCTTTTTGTAGGCACTAATTAAAGCTGCAAATAGCGGAATCATTTGGGAGGCCAGTTAATATTGTGCTGAATATTTTGCGCCTTTTAAATTTTCCCCTTCAAGGTATTCGATTAACTCAATAGCTTCGTAAAAACCTTGTTCATTCAGTTGTTGCTTAATTTCTTCACTAGTCATCAGTTGTTTCCTTATTGGAGTTTAAATTTTTATATTGGATTAAGAATCAAAGTATTATCATACAGTCTGAACAGTATTGCCGTAGGCGATGACTTTTTCATCTGCACTGAGCAGTACGATGCCCTCTGTCTGCGATTGGGCAATCAATATACGGACGAACGGATCTTTGTGAATATCGGGAAGATTGGCTGTGGCAGCTGCGTGCAGACTGCTGACTGGCAGTTCCGTATAGTCGTTATCCAGAAGAGCGCGGCGGAACAGATTGGGATTAACGGAAAAATCCTGTCGCCCAAGCTCTGATTTGATTGCGATCTCCCAAATGCTGGCTGCGCTGAACAGCAAATCGTCATCCTGATTTTCAATGATGTTGCGGGCGACTTTACTTAAGCGTGGATGGTTGTAGGCTGCCCACAAGAGAATATGGGTATCTAGTAGGTATTTCATTCCTCTTTCCCAGCAAACATGGTTGCAATTTCTTCTGCACCCAATGTATCAAAGTCATCAGGAATATGTGCAGACGGCATAAAACCGATGCGTTTGGCGGAAGCTTCTTTCTTTTGGTAGGGGATGACATGTACTATCGGCTTGCCTGCTTTTGCAATGATAAACGGTTCTCCATGTACAACACCATCTAGCAAGCGGGAGAGGTTGGTTTTTGCTTCGTGGATATTAACGGTTTGCATCATTAACCTCGTTAATTAAATAAACTAAGTTTTGTTAGTTTAGTTTTAAATAGAACAGGTTGCAACGATTGAGTTATTCATAATTTGCCAATGATGATAACAAGTTGATTTTTTGATACGGCTTGATGTCTAAAATATATTTGGAGCTGACGTATAGACTTAGCCCTAAACAGCACACCATTTTCGCAGTATTTTAAGCCGCTCTTTTAGCGTACCAAAGTTAAGCGGTTACTTCCGGAGTAAAAATTGCAGCAATTTTTGTGCGTATATTTATTTAATTTTCAATAATTTATCTTCGTTTTTTTTTTTTTTTTTTTTTTTTGATTCTGATTCGCTTGCTAATCTACGTCAGCCCCAAATTTTTTAGTCATGGCGAAGTAGAAGTGGATGATGTCTGTTGAATCATCAATTTTTCAGACGGCATTTGAATCGGGCCATTTGAAAAATCACTCGGATAATAATTTTTGATACATATCTGACAATTCGTCCCGTTGTTCTTCAAATGTACGGATGTGGGATTTTGGTAAGTCGATGATGCTGTTTTCCGGCAGATCGCGATAGCGTTTGCATACGGCTTCAATTGCGCGGCTCAGCTCTTCGCTGTCGCTGTCGAACGGGATAACCGTGCCGTTCTCCCCTTCAATAATATCTTCTACAACACCCCCTGCATCTGTAGCAATTACCCATACATTCCGCAAAATGGCTTCTCTGACAGTCAGGCCGAAACTTTCTTTCCATTGCGTCGGGAACAGCAATACGTCGATTTCTGAGAAAAAACGGTCGATATTGTTTTGGTTGTAGGCCGGAACGATTTGGTAATTTCGGATGCCTTCAAAATCTTTATCGAAGAAAGACTGCGAACCGACATTCAACATATTGTCAACAACGCGTAACTGGGTTGATTCAAAATTGTATTTTTTGAATGCTTCCAAAATCAGATGCACTCCTTTAATCGGGGTGGCTCCGCCGACGTAACCGAAACGGATGGTTTGTGATTTCCGTTTTTCTAATTTGTGTGCGGGCGGTGTTACCCCGTTTTTGTTGACTCTTACGGAACGGTGGATTTTTTGTTCATGTACGTCGGCAAAATATTGGCTTGGTGCAAGCAATAAATCAATTTTGGATAGTGCGTTTTCCAGCATTTTTCCATTAGGGAAGGGGGCGCCTTCCCAATTTTCACGGAAGTGACCGTGGTCAAGCATAAACTGATTTGGACAAATCCACCATGCGTCGTGGAAGGTAACTGCTGTTTTGATGTTTTTGCTGCGGCACAAATCGACAATTCCTGCACCAATACCTTGAATGCAATGGATATGGGCAATATCGGGCTGAACCAGTTCGATGATTTCGGCCACGGCTTTGCTGAAATCGGGATTGTCGTAACTTGCGGAATCGGCAGGCGGTACGGCTACGCCGAATACGGTTACCTGATTGTATTCGTAACGGATGGTGCTGTATGGTTTCAGATGATGCGTTACCGGTAAAGTAGTTACGGCATAAACCTTGCGTTTGCCGTCTTCTGCCAACAGTTTGTTTAACTGCTCGGCAACAATGGTTGCGCCACCGAATGATTGAGGATAATAGTAAACGTTAAAAGTTAAGACTTTGCTTTGCTGGTTATCGAAAGCAGAATCATGGACGACTTCAGCCAAATGTCTGCCGATTTCGGCAGGTGCATAACGGCGGGTAACGTTTTCATAAGCAGCATCTGCCATGTTTTGGCGCAGCTGCGCATCTTCGATTAAGGCAGCAAAGGCATTCGCCCATTCTTGTTTGCTGTCGGCCAAAAATGCGGTTTTTCCGTTTTCGATTACGTCGGCAAATGCGGCGCGCGGCGAGCATACGGAGGCCAGTTTGGTAATGGAGGCTTCAATATATTTAATATTGCTTTTGGCATCATTGAAAATAAAGTTTTCCAAAGGTGCGATACTGATGTCGCATTCCGCCAAATGCGACAGGTATTCGGTGTAACTGCAAAACGGGATATGCTCGATTTGTCCTTTTACGTTGTTGAAATAATCGGGCAGTTCCAAAAAACCGATATAGCGGAACCGTACATTCGGGTATTTTTTCAGGGTTTCAGCTAAAGCAGGTGCCGCTTCCATAAAATCGACATTATGGGTTTTGGTTCCCGAGCCGTAGATAATACGGATGAGGCCGTCTGAATGACGGGTTTTGCTGTTGATTTCCTGAGCGGTTTTCAAGGTCTCGGTATCCAGCGCATTTTCAATGATATGGACGGTTTTCAAACCTGCATCACGCATAGATTGAGCCAGCCCTGATGTCGAGGCGATGCCTTCGTCGCAGGCAAGCATGGCTTTGCGGTAAAGTTTGGCACCGTTAATCACACCGTCTCGTTCTTGCTTGTCTAACGAATTGATTGTGCTGCTGGTTTGCAGAATGGCTTCGTCAAAAATCAAGTCGTCAACGTCCCAAAAGGTTTTGATTTTCAGACGGCGGCATTCGTCAATCAATGACATCACACTGTCGAAATCCGGTACACGGTAAAAAATCACCACGCTTGCCAAAGAAATCTGTTTTTTGGCTTCTTCGTAGTCCGTCCATGATGTTACCGAGCAGGGAATACCCAATTCTTGCAGCATTTCTTGTTTTTGGGTCACGCGGTATTTTTTGCATTGCGGAATACTCATTTCGGCAATGATGGCGACTTTGAGCGCAAGCGTTTCATTTGCGGCTTGCGATACCGCCTGCGTGAAGATTTCAGGCAAAGGCTGGGGAGCGGTTTCTGCAATCACTTCGTTTTTATCGATGGATTTCAGAATCTGTTTGACCGTTTTGAAAGAGTGCGTGTGTTTGTAGGTTTTACGCAGATACTGGTAAGCCTTGCCGATGCTGCCTTTTTCTTTAACCAGCAGACGGAAGCTTTTGCGGTAGCGGTTGGCTGAGCTGATGGCCTGTTCGGTTTTGACGAGCGGCTTGAATGCTTTGACTGTCCACAGGCTTTTGTATTTGGTCAGGCGTTGGTTTTCTTGAGCGATATGGCGCTCTAAGTCGGCATGGGTGGCATTCAGATTCTGTGCGGTTTGCGCAAGGGTGTTTTTTTCGCCCGTGAGGGTGTCAATCTGTTCTTGCAACGTTTTGATCTTTTGCTCGTATGAGGCCAGTTTTTCTTGGAGTTTTCCGTTTTGTTCGATATGACTGCTCAAGGTTTCGATTTGCCGTTGTAAGGATTCGGTCTGTTTGGCAGACTGTTCGGATTGTTGGAGAATCTTACCCAGCAGGGCTTGCAATTCTTGGGTTTGCTGCTCGAAAGACATGATATTTTCCTGTAATAGCTGTTTGGTTGTTTCTAACTCTTGTATTTTTTGATTGATGGTTTGGATGCAGTCCCAATAGCCTAATTGGTGCTGCATAAAGATTGTTTGGTTTTTTTCGTACACGCGCTGCCAGTCGCGTCGGTTTAAGTCTTGGTCTTGGATCAGTTGGTCGATAAGGGAGGAGCCGTCGTTGCGTTTCCGATAGCGGAACAATATTTCGGGAATCTGTTGCACTTCGCCGCCGTCTGCCAGCATACGGATCCAGTAATCCCAGTCTTCGTGGGTGTTGAGGAATTCGTCAAAGCCGTTTAACGCGGCATAGTCGGCTGCACGGTGGAATGAGATTGAGGAGGGAAATTTATTCCCCATAAGCAGGCTTTTGAAGCCTTCGTAAGGGGGGATCTCCCATGCTCCGCTTTGTGCGTCGAAGTATTCGGCTTTCGGATAAACCAGTTTGCAGTCCGGTTGCGTTTCTAAGATTTCAACGGCTTTTGCAATATATTCGGGCAGGATGACGTCGTCGGCATCGAGAAAAAGGAAATATTTGCCGTTTGCCAGCCGCGCGGCATGGTTGCGTGCGGCGGAGACACCTTGGTTGGGCTGCGCGGCATATTTGATGTCGGGATGGTTTTGCAGCAGTTGTTTTAAAAAGGCGGCATTTTCAGCATCGGAGCCGTCGTCAATGATGATGGTTTCAATGTCGGGATAGGCCTGCTGTCTGACGGATTCGATGGTTTCGACGATGTAGTCTTTGCAGTTGTAGTAGGGAATCATCACGGAAACGAGGGGGTGGGTCGTTGTCATGTGCAGCCTTTCCTGATGGTGGTCTTGTGTTTTTGTTTTTCAGACGGCCTGTTGGTTTAGGCCGTCTGAAAACTACTGCCCAATCTTGGGCATGTTCTGCAACGCGGCATAGTATCCGCCTTTGGCGAGCAGCTCGGTGTGTGTGCCTTGCTCGATGATTTTGCCTTCGTCCATAACGATGATGCGGTCGGCTTCTTCGATGGTGGTCAGGCGGTGGGCGACGATGATGCTGGTGCGGTTTTGCATCAGGCGCTCGAGGGCTTGTTGGACGAGGCGTTCGGACTCGTTGTCGAGCGCGCTGGTGGCTTCGTCGAGAAGCAGTATCGGCGCGTCTTTCAGGATGGCGCGGGCGATGGATACGCGCTGGCGCTGGCCGCCTGAAAGCTGGCTGCCGTTGGCGCCGATGGGCATGTCCCAACCCTGCGGATTGCTTTGGACAAAATCCCACAGGTTGGCGGCTTTGAGGGCGGTTTCGACTTCTGCGGGCGTGGCGTCGGGGCGACTGTAATGGACGTTATTATACAGGGTGTCGTCAAACAAAAATACGTCTTGGGAAACGAGCGCAAACTGGCTGCGCAGGCTTTTCAGCGTAAGGTCGCGGATTTCGATGTTGTCGAGATAGATATGGCCTGCGCTGGGGTTGATGAAGCGGGGTAACAGATTGACGGCGGTGGTTTTGCCGCTGCCGGAACGGCCGACGAAGGCGACTTTTTCACCGGGGTTGATGGTGAGGTTGAAGTTGTCGAGGGCTTTGCGGCTTTCGGCGTTGTATTGCACATCGATGTGGTCGAATTTAAGACGGCCTTGCGCGCGCTCAATGGTTTGGGTGCCGTTGTCGGTTTCGTTGGGGATGTCGAGGAAGCCGCAGATGTCGTCGGAGGCGAGAAACATGCCCTGCATGGGGATACTGATGTTGGAAAGGTTTTTAATCGGGCTGACGATTTGCAGCATGGCGACGATAAAGGCCATAAATTCGCCGATGGTGGTCACGCCTTTCTGGCTTTGCCACAGGGCGACGAAAATCACGACGGCCAGTGCGATGGAGGCAATCAGTTCGCTGAACGGCGAGCGCATGGCGCTGGCTTGGGTGATTTTTTTGCTGACGCGCACGAGTTGGTCGTCGATAAAGCCGTATTTTTTCTCGGCGGTCGCATAGCCGTTGAACATTTTGATGACGCGCTGGCCGGCATGGGTTTCGTTGACCATGTTGTTGATTTCGGCAATCCCGGCTTGGGATTGGAACAGAATGTCTTTCATGCGCCCTTTATAGTAGCGCGACAGCCATGAAAGCGCAGGAAACATCAGCAGAACAACCAGACAGAGCTGCCAGTTGAGGTAAAGTAAAACGCAAACCAAGCCGATAACGGTCAGCGTATCGCGGGTAAGGGTAATGAAGACGTTGGAGGCGTTGCTGATGGAGGCGTTGGCCTGCATCACGAAACGGTTGGCAATCGCACCGGCGGTTTCGCTCTGCATGGTTTGCGAAGACAGCCCGAGCATTTTGGTAAACAAATCGCGGCGCAGGTTGGCGGTGGCGACGACGCTGACCCAAGTCATCAGATAAGTGCTGGCAAAACGGCAGATGCCGCGGATGACAATCAGCGTGATAAAAAACAGCGGAACCACCCAAACTTTGTTTTCCGTGCCCCAAATCATGTGGTTCATGGAATCTTTGATGTAGCCGATTTTTCCGGCAATCGTCGTCATGTCTCCCGCCTGCGGTGCGGCTTGCGGCAGCGCGAAACCCTGATTCACCAGCGGCGCGATAAAGGCGGCAAGATAGCTTTCGGTGGCGGCTACGCCGACAATCGCCAGCAACGCCCAGATGATGCGGGCTTTGTACGGCTTGACGTAGGCCATCAGCCGCATAAAACTTTTGGTGTCTTCTTTGCTGAAGAGGCCGAAGGTGAGTTTTTCTATCATTGGTAGTTCCGTGGCGGGTTCGGACAGGCTTTGGGTAGGCCGTCTGAAAAAATTCTGCGGTGGGTGTTTTGGGTTTTCAGACGGCCTGTTGCAGCATGTGCATCATCAGGCGGATGAGCGTTTCTTTTTATTTCGGGTCGGATTCGGCGACCAACGGGGTCAGGGCGGCCAAGCCGGTGTCGTTGATGACGGCTTGGCCGTGCGGGTTGAACAGGCGCCGGTTTCGGTACAGAGAATCAACGAATAAAAACGCGCCGCTGCGCTTGTTGCCGTCTGAAAACGGATGGTTTTTGACGACGAAATACAGTAAGTAAATGCGCAGCTTTGCTCTCGATGCTCGGGTATGCCGGTTTGCCGAAAACGGTTTGTTCCAGATTGCCGAGTAGGGCGGCGAGGCCGTTGTCGCGTTCGAGGACGAACAAATCGGTGGCTTCGCCGTGGGCGGTAAGCTGCTGTTTGAAATCGGCCAGCGCGGCGCGGGCTTCTTCAACACTCGGCAATACGCCGCCGGTTTGGGCTTTGGGTTCGCTCAACAAGCCTTCGTCGTATTGTTGCAGCCACAAAAAGGTTTGTGCATAGCGGCTGACGATGTCCACCAACCCGCGCCCGCTTTCAACGGTCGGCTCGGGCGAGGCGGCGGTTTTCTGAATCAGGGCAAGCGCCTGTTCCAACTCGGCGGCGTTTTGCCGCAGGCGTTTTTGGTTGAGGGCGTAGCCTTTGAGCAGGTAGTTTTTCAGACGGCCGGTTGCCCAAATGCGAAACTGGGTCGCATATTTGGATTTGACACGATAACCCACTGAAATCACTGAATCTAGATTGTAGTGTTTCAGCCGGCGCGTGACTTTGCGTGTGCCTTCCAAACGAACTGCCGAGAAACCCTCGGTAGTTGCCTGTTCATCTAATTCGGCTTCGGCAAAAATATTTTTCAAATGCAGACTGACGTTGTCTGAGCTAGTGTCAAACAACTGCGCCATCTGCGCCTGCGACAGCCACACGGTTTCCTGTTCGAAGCGCACACCGACCTGCGTTTGTCCGTCGGCGGTTTGGTAGGTTTCAATCGGATTGTTGTTCATATCATTTTCTTTCAGACGGCCTGTATGGTTTTTCAGGCCGTCTGAAAAACCGTCAGGCTGCTTTTGCTTTGTTTTTAATCAGCGGGAACCCGAGTTGCTCGCGGCTTTCGACGAATTTCTGCGCGACGATGCGGCTGAGCGCGCGGATGCGGCCGATGTAGGTGGCGCGTTCGGTAACGGAAATCGCGCCGCGGGCGTCGAGCAGGTTGAAGGTGTGGCCGGCTTTGAGCACGAGTTCGTAGGCGGGCAGGGCAAGGCTTGTGTCTTCGACTTCCAGCAGGCGCTTGGCTTGGGCTTCGTAGTCGTCGAACTGGCGCAGCAGCCATTCGGCGTCGCTGTATTCGAAGTTGTAGGTGGACTGTTCAACTTCGTTTTGATGATACACGTCACCGTAGCTGACGGCTTGGCCGTCTGGCGTGTAAGACCATACCAAATCGTAAACATTTTCAACGCCTTGCAGATACATGGCGAGGCGTTCGATGCCGTAGGTAATTTCACCGAGTACGGGCGAGCAGTCGATGCCGCCGACCTGCTGGAAATAGGTAAACTGGGTCACTTCCATGCCGTTGAGCCATACTTCCCAGCCCAAGCCCCAGGCGCCGAGGGTGGGGTTTTCCCAGTCGTCTTCGACGAAACGGATGTCGTGCACTTTCGGATCGATGCCCAACTCGCGCAGGGAATCAAGGTATAAATCCTGAATGTCGGCAGGCGCGGGTTTGAGGGCGACTTGGAACTGGTAATAATGTTGCAGGCGGTTGGGGTTGTCGCCGTAGCGGCCGTCTTTGGGGCGGCGGCTGGGCTGCACATAGGCGGCATACCACGGCTCGGGGCCGAGCGCGCGCAGGCAGGTGGCGGGGTGGGAGGTGCCGGCGCCGACTTCCATGTCGAAGGGTTGGATGAGGGTGCAGCCGCGTTCGGCCCAGAAGGTTTGCAGTTTGAAGATGATTTGTTGGAAGGTCAGCATGGCGGGATCCGCTTGAATAGGTAAAAAAGCGTATTTTACTGTTTTGATGAGGCTTTGAACAGTTTCCTGCCTGATGTTGCCGCATGACAGCAGCAGGCCGTTTTTATGTATAATAAAGACAGATTTTTAAATTCGTTCCATTTTTTGAGGAGACGCGAAATGTCGGATCAAGACGATAACAAAGAACAACGCATCGGTTTGTGGCTGGTGGGCGCGGCGGTTGGTTTGGCGGCTGCGGCAACGCTGTTTTTTTCGGTTTGGGGCTGGGAAACCGGCAAAATCGAAGGTTTGTCAAACAACGGCGGAGCCGAGACCGCAGTAGCGGCGGAGGCGTCGGCGGCTGCTTCCGAAGCAGCGGTTGTCGAAGCCATGTCGGCCGAAGCGGCTGCGGCCTCTGCGGCTTCCGCCGGCGCATTGGAAACGGTTGCGCCTGCCGATGTCAGCCCCGTTGAAGCATCCGCTGCCGGCGCGTCTGCGGCGGTCGGCGACAATGCGGCCGTGGTGGTGGAAAACGGCGTGGTGAAATTCTATTTCGCCAGCGGTAAAGCCGAACTGGCCGAGGGCGCACAAGAAGCGCTGAAAGACGTTTTGGCCGGCGTGAAAGCGGGCAAGAAAGCCGTGGTATCCGGTTTCCACGATAAAACCGGCAATCAGGCGGTAAACAAAGAACTGTCGAAAAAACGCGCGATGGCCGTGAAAAACGCGCTGATGGGATTCGGCGTGGAAGAAGCGCAAATCGAGTTGCGCAAACCGACCGACAGCGAAGGATCGGGTGCCGACGCCGCGGCCCGCCGCGTGGAAGTGGTGTTGGAATAAACGCTGTTTGGTTGATTGGAAAAAAAGCCTGATGGAAACGTCGGGCTTTTTGGGTTTTTTCAGACGGCCTGGGGCCTTTGCAAAAATAAAGAATGTCCGCTCGGATGCCGTTTGAAACGGTTAATCTTTCAACCGACGTCATTCCCGCAGGCGGGAATGATGTCCGTGAAGTTTTGGTGCTGAGCGTAGTCGCGAAGTATCAGACAGCCATTCTTATTTTTCAACGGTCTCGGTCTATGGCTGCGGCCGGCTGTTCCAAGTTGTGCAAGCGTTTATAGTTCCTTTAAAACATAAAAATGCCGTCTGAACTTTTTTCAGACGGCATTTGTTTTATTCGGGAATGCGGCACTTTACCAGCCGGCCGCCAGCCGGTTGGCCTCTTCCAGCCGCTCGACCGTGCCGACGTCCAGCCATAGGCCGGTGTGTTTTTCGCCGCTGACTTGGTTTTGCGACATGGCTTGGCGCAGGAGCGGGGCGAGTTTGGCGGCTTGGTGCGGCGGGGTGTCGGCAAACAGGCGGGGATGGTAGATGCCCATGCCGCTGAAGGTCAGGGCTTCGCCGGCGGCGGGATCGGCGGAGGTGAGGCCGTCTGAAAGCAGGGCGAAGTCGCCGCGGGGGTTGTGCGGGGGATTTTCGACCAGCCAGAGGTGGGCGGTTTGCTTGTCGGCGGTGAGTTGCTCGGCGCGTTCGAAGGCCGTCTGAAAGTCGATGTCGGTGAGGATGTCGCCGTTGACGACGAGAAAGGGTTCGCTGCCGAGCAGGGGCAGTGCGGTGGCGATGCCGCCGGCGGTTTCCAGCCCGCCTTGCAGCTCGGGGGAATAGGTGATGCTGACGCCGTAACGGCTGCCGTCGACGAGCGCAGCTTCGATTTGGCTGCCGAGCCAGGCGTGGTTGATGACGATTTCGGTGATGCCGGCTTGTTTCAGACGGCGTAAGTGCCAGCCGATGAGGGGTTCGCTGCCGACTTTGAGCAGGGGTTTGGGGCATTCGTCGGTGAGGGGGCGCATCCGTTCGCCGCGGCCGGCGGCGAGTATCATTGCTTTCATACGTTTTCCAAACTGTTAAACGCTGGGGATTGTATAGTCGTTGCGGGGTGCGGGCAAGCAGCGGTGGTGAACGGGGTGGTTGTTGTTTGGGCTATTGTTTGTGGGGAAATTGTTGCTTTTTGCAGGATTTTGGCGGTTTTTTCGGGGAAAAGGAACAGCTTATCGCGATTTTTATCCTATTGTTATAAAAACCAAACGGCATTTAATGGCTTTGGTATAGTTCGATGTAATATTTATAACGATTTTGCATTGCTGGGATGCGTCATTTTTAACTGTCTTTTTTTGAAGAAAGTACAAAAATGAAAAAAATCGCAATTCTGTTTCCTTTGATTTTATCGGCCTGTTTTCCGATTGTTTATCCGTCGAAAGTGCAGGGCAACCATGCGCCTGAGTTTCAGGGCGCCTGGCGTGTGAACGCCATCGGCGGTTCGTTGCCGACCGACCCGAATGCGGTGTTTACCATCAATACGACCGACAAGGGTTTTAAGGCGGTGAGCGAGTGCAACAAGGTTTTCGGCGAGTATGCGGCGGAGGGTAAAAACCTGACGTTTGGCGTGCTGACAACGCAGGGTGTGTGTAAGGACAAAATGTTGGAGAAAAATTTTGCCGGCCTGTTCCAAAGCGTGCGCAGCTACCGTTTGAGAGACGGCCGTCTGGATCTGCTCGACGATCAGGGTAGTGTGGTGATTCAGGGCAAGCGTTTGTCAAACGAGCGCCCGATGAGCCGTTCGGCGGCGGGCGAGCCGTTTTATCTGGCCGACGCGCGCCGCAATTAAGCGCGTAATCCGGTAAAACTCAGGCACATAAAAGGCCGTCTGAAAACTTCGATGTTGCTTGGCAATGATCGGGTTTTCAGACGGCCTTAATGTTTGATTGAACGCAAACCGCGCTACGCCAGCGATTTGAATGACCTGCGGAAATAGAGCAGGGCAGGGTCGGTTTGGCTGTGGTTTTTGATTTCGTCGAGGGCGACGAAAAAAACATAATGCGTGCCGATTTCCTGTTGCGCGGTGATGCTGCCGTGTAAGTGTGCCAACGCACCTTCCACTTCGAGCTGGCCGTTTTGGCCGCGCAGCCAGATGTGGTATTCGAAACGCTCTTCGGGCGAGAGGTCGGTCAGGCCGGCGAAGTGTTCGGCGATGTCCTGTTGGCCGTCTGAAAGTGTATTGATGCAGAGGCTGCGGTTGGCCAGCAGAATCGGAATGATGGCGGATTCGCGGTTGATGCAGAGCATGACGGTCGGCGGCTCGTCGGTCACGGGCGTAACGGCGGTCATGGTGATGCCGTAACGGCCGGCGGCACCGTCGGTGGTGATGACGTGCACGCCGGCGGCGTTGGAAGCCATGGCATCGCGGAATGCCTGCTTGAGCGGGTGTGTTTGGTCGGTCATGCGCTTGTTATTTCAGGAACTGTTCGATTTGCGCCAACTGCTTGAGCAGGTTTTTCAGGTCGTCCATTTTTTCTTTGGACAACACGGTTTCGATGGCGTCGTAACGCTCGTCAACCTGCGCGCCGATACTTTGGAAGAGCTTTTCGCCCTCGGGCGTGAGCTTGAGGTAAACGCGGCGTTGGTCGTTGGAAGGTTTGAGGCGCACCACCAGCCCGGCTTTTTCCAAACGGGTCAGAATGCCGGTCAGGCTGGGGCGCAGGATGCAGGCTTGGTTGGCCAAATCTTGGAAATCCAAAGTGCCGTTTTCGGCCAAAAGGCGGATAATCCGCCATTGCTGGTCGGTAATATTGGCTTGGTTGAGAATAGGGCGGAACTGCGTCATCAGCGCCTCGCGCGCTTGAATCAGACCGATATTGAGAGAGGCGTGTTTGGATTGGTTGGGCATTGCGGTTCTCCATGACTTCCGAAAATCAAACAGACGAAGCGTAAGGTTGAATCTTGCAGACGGCGCGGCTTGAAAAAAGTTTGTACGCACTTTTATTGTGATGATAATGTTTAACCATTACCTTATGTCTGCATCTTAGTCTATTTCATTCCAATGCTCAACAAAATCATAAACTAGGCGAAAACGCGCGGTTTGTTGCGGCTGTTAACGGACGGCGGTTTGGTAAGGCCCGAAAGGCCGTCTGAAAACATCAGCCGTTGGCGGCTTTCATCAAACTTTCCAAACGGAACCGAAGCGTTTCCGCATCCATCCAGCCGGCTTGCATAAACAGCGTCAGCAGAACCGTGCCGAGGAAAAGCGTCGCCAGAAAATAAACCACATAACCGAGCATCACTTTCCAGCCCGCCGCGTTACCCATCTTCATAAACCCGAGCGCCTGCACCCAAAACGCCCAAACCTGCCAAAACAGCCCGACTGGCGCCAACTGCGGAATGTACAGCACTGCCAGTATCGGAATATTGGCCGCTTCCGAAGCCAGCGTAAACCCCCAAAGCGGCAGCGGCGGCGCACCGTAATATCGCAACACCGCACGCATTGCGCGCGCCAGCAGCAGCCATTTGAGCGTGACCAGCAATACTGAAAACACCACTGCCGCCGTGCCGCCGCCGAAAAGCGGTTCCATCGCGGCAGCGTTGATCAAACCGAGCATCAGCAGCACCGCCGCCATCACCGGCAGCGAATAAAAATATTCCTCAGGCGCGCGGTAACGCAGGCGCAGGATGTTCCAAATATCTTGCAGAAATTGAGAAAGCATGGCATCGGGCTTTGAAAAAAGATGTCGCATTGTAGCCGAAAACCCCGCCGCAGGCAGCATACGCTTTCAGACGGCCTCTCTGCCGATGCCGTCTGAAAAGTCTGTTTTAAATTTAATGAAAACAGTCGGTTAATTGCGGAAAAAAGATTTTTCCGCAATTAAGGCTTGCGAACGCGGGCGGATTTTGGTTTAATGCGTGTCTTGCAACGCAACGTGCAAAGGCCAGATAGCTCAGTTGGTAGAGCAACGGATTGAAAATCCGTGTGTCGGCGGTTCGATCCCGCCTCTGGCCACCACAAAAACCGCCGAAAGGCGGATTTTTTTCGCCCATCGGAAACGCATTCCTCCGCCGTTTTACTTTTTCAGACGACCCGACTGTTTTGGGCAACTCCTGCCGCCTGCTATAATGGCTGCCGGTTTTTTCCCGATGCCGTCTGAAATGAAATTTGCCTTTTTTCTTCTCTATCTTATCCAACTTCTGCCGTTCCGCCTGATTCATCTGCTGGCCGACGGCGCGGGCGCGTTGGCTTATTATCTGGCCGGTTCGCGCCGCAGGGTGGGAGAGGTAAACCTGAAAAAATGCTTTCCCGAATGGAGCAACGAAAAGCGCAAAGCCGTGTTGAAACGCCATTTCCGGCACATGGGCAAGCTGCTGTTTGAATACGGGCTTTATTGGTATGCACCGGCACAACGCCTGCGCAAACTGGTGCGCTATCAAGACAAACACCACCTCGACAACGCGCTGGCGGCGGGCGAAAAAGTCATTCTGCTTTATCCGCATTTCACCGCGTTTGAAATGGCGGTTTACACATTAAATCAAGATGTTCCGCTGGTGAGCATGTATTCGCACCAGAAAAACAAAGCGATGGACGAGCAGATTCTCAAAGGCCGCCACCGCTACAACAACGTCTTCCTTATCGGCCGCACCGAAGGCTTGCGCGCGATTATCAAGCAGCTGCGCAAGAGCGACGCGCCGTTTCTTTATCTGCCCGATCAGGATTTCGGGAGAAACGATTCCGTATTTGTAAACTTTTTCGGCATCCCCACCGCCACCATCGCGGGTTTGGGCCGTATCGCCGCGATGACGGGCGCGAAAGTCGTTCCCGCCATTCCGACCCGCGAGGCTGACAATACCGTGACCCTGCGCTTTTATCCCGCATGGGAAAACTTCCCGAGCGACGACGTTTTAGCCGACACCCAGCGCATGAACGATTTCATCGAAGCGCGGGCGCGCGAGATTCCCGAGCAGTATTACTGGCTGCACAAACGCTTCAAAACCCGCCCCGAAGGCGAGGCGGGATTTTATTGAACAGGCCGTCTGAACCGTTCGGACGGCATTTCCGATTTTTAAGCGCGTAAAACTACATTTTATTACTCGCCCAAAAAGACCTGAAAAATTTCAGGTCTTTTTTCATGATACAAAAAACGCGGCTAAAAAATTCCAAAATAAAAATTCCCGTAAAATTCATAGTGATATAAACCAAAAGGCCGCCTGAAAACCAAAATTCGGACGGCCTTCGTTTTCCATCCGAGTAATCACTCTGAAAAACCGCTTGGCAACAGCAGCAGAATCGCGTAAATTTCACTACATTAAATTACATATACTTTTTCCGTTTTCAGACGGCCTTTCCCTTCTAACCTCATGCCGTCTGAAAACCAACTCCATCCCGCAAGGGCGTTTTGCGTAGAAGCGCGCAAAACGGCAGTTTGACCGCGTGTTTCAAACCGCAGTCAAAGCCGCAGGCAACGCCTGCATTGTTTGTGAAGCGTAAATCTCTGATTTGAGGTATTCGGGCAACCCCTTCGGGTTGCCCTTTTTTTGTTGTTCGCGTTTCAATGATGGCGTAAGGGCGGGTATGGGTTTGTGGGGCGAATATCTCGGATGTTGTTTTGATTTCTGTAAAATGCTCAAGCGGTATATGTTGGACAGAACTTCGGATTAATCCCTTTGGGCAGCCCCTTTTTTTCTTCCCCGCTTCATGCCAAAATGCCTGTATTCACAACAGCGGAAGCCGCAAAATGACCCCAATTCTGGCCTTCGACATCGAAACCGTTCCTGATGTAAACGGCATCCGCCTGCTTTACGACCTGCCCGCCCATCTGCCCGACGACGAAATCGTTCTGTTTGCCCAACAAAAACGCCGCGCCCAAACCGGAGGCGATTTCATGCAGCACCACCTGCACCAAGTCGTCGCCATTTCCTGCTGCATGCGCTGGGGCAGCGAAAAAATCCACGTCGGCACCATCGGCGAAACCGACGACAGCGAAGAAGTCATGATTGCCAAATTCTTCGAACTGGTCGAAAACCACACCCCGCAGCTCGTCAGCTGGAACGGCGGCGGCTTCGACCTGCCCGTCTTGCATTACCGCGCCCTAATCCACGGCATTTCAGCCGCCCGCTACTGGGACACGGGCGAAGGCGATTTCGGCGACAGCCGCGACTTCAAATGGAACAACTACATCAGCCGTTACCACAGCCGCCATTGCGACCTAATGGACCTGCTCGCCCTCTACCAGCCCCGCGCCAGCGTTCCGCTCGACGACATGGCCAAACTCTGCGGTTTCCCCGGCAAACTCGGCATGGACGGCAGCAAAGTCTGGGACACCTACCACGCAGGCCGTCTGAAAGACATCCGCGACTACTGCGAAACCGATGCCGCCAACACCTACCTCATGTACCTGCGCTTCCGCCTGATGAGCGGCGCGCTGGATGGCGACGAATACGAAGTGGAAGTGAAACGTTTGAAAAACTATTTGAAAGAGCAGGCCGCCGATAAACTGCATTGGCAGGAATTTATCGCCGCGTGGCGGTAGGCCGTTTGAAAACGTTCATAGGCTGTCTGAAAAAATTTCAGACGGCCTGTATGTTGTTTTTAAGTAGCCCGTAGGTACGGTTAGCCGCCTAAAGCGGCGTAACCGTACAAACCCACGCAAGCTGCATCGGGCGAATCATAAACCCATATTCCATTTTTTCAGGCGGCATCAGCGGCAGATGTTTCCAAAATGGTGTGGCGTACGGTTACATCGCTTTGGGCGGCTAACCGTACCTACCCATGGCGAAAACTTCGGGCCGTCTGAATGTTCAGACGGCTTTTCCTCATTTCTGTATTTTCTGTGCCGCTAATAATTTTTCCCCGTCCGGCAGGCGGATTAAGGTGGCGAGAAACGACACGTTCCGCCCCAAAGCGGTCTTAATCTGCGCGGCATTCAAAGGTTGCGCGAGCGGCGCGAAATCCTCCAGCGCCCGATGGCGTACGCGTCCTTCGCGGTAGCCGCACGCCGTTTCCGCCACTACCGCGCCCGCGCGTCCGCAGGCGATGATGCCGCGTCCCGATTCGTAGAGGAAAACCGTCGAACCGGCGGCAACGCCGTCGATTTTGTGCGCCACTTTGCCGAAAGTCGCGGCGCAGCGGTTCGCCAGCATCCAGTCATGATCGGCTTGGCAGTTGGTTTTGTTGGTGTTGAGGAGGTAAAACATGGTTGCGTTTTTTTGATTCAGGCCGGCTGACACTTCGGCTACGCTCTCAGCACCAGAACTTTCACAGACGTCATTCCCGCCTGCGCGGGAAGGATGTTGGCGGGGAAGTTAACCGTTTCAGACGGCCTTTTGCCGTTTCTCATTTCCGTAAAATCTGCCTAACCAAACAGCCGCCCCTGCGCGAGCAGCGCTTTGACGGGCGCGAAGTTGCGGCGGTGTTCGGGCAGGACGCCGTATTGCTGCAAAGCGGCGAGGTGTTGCGCGGTGCCGTAGCCTTTGTGTTTGTCGAACCCGTATTGCGGGTAGCGTTCGGCCAGCGCATACATTTCCGCGTCGCGCGCGGTTTTGGCGAGTACGGAGGCGGCGGAGATTTCGATGATCTTGCTGTCGCCTTTGACCACCGCTTCGGCGGGCACGCCCAAATCTTTCGGCACGCGGTTGCCGTCTATCCAAACCTTATCCGGCGCAACCGCCAAGTCCCGCACGGCGCGGGTCATCGCCAGCATGGTGGCGTGGAGGATGTTCAGTGTTTCGATTTCCTGCGGGTTTGCACTCGCAACGCACCACGCCTGCGCCTGCTCTTTGATCATCGCAGCCAGAAGGTCGCGCTTTTTTTCGCTGAGTTTTTTGGAATCGGTCAGGCCGGGCAGGTCGTAATCGGGCGGCAGAATCACGGCGGCGGCAAACACGCTGCCGACCAGCGGGCCGCGTCCGGCTTCGTCAACGCCGGCGGATAAAATATTGTGTGTCTTCATCTTGCGGGATTCGCTTGGGGGGTCGTCTGAAAAAAGAGCGGCATTTTAAACCAAAGTGTTTTGCGGTTTTTGGTTGAGCAAAAATGCTAAATATCCGCTTCCCAACAATGAAAAACCATCGTCCCGTTCCATCCATTTTATAAAATCCTCACTTTGGCAGATTTTGATAAATAGCTGGATATTTTCATAATCTTTGTTCAAATCTCGACGATAAATAGGTTCGTGATGCGCGATGCGGTTTCTCAACATTCGGATTGCTTCGATTTGGGTATGTAGAAACTTTAAATTTTCAACAACCGTTTTACTTGAATCCAAGTTTGGAAATGCGGTCATTAAATGCTTGTTCCACAAGGAATTGGCATATCTTTTTGTCAGCAGATGCTGCCAAAAGGCAAAACTCAAATCTGCCACTACTTTTCCCGTCTGCTTAGATTTTGTATGTTTCAACCGGCTGTTTTGCAAGGTGTTTTTCGGGTTAAATCCCGAAGAAGGCAGCATCCGTCCAAAACCGTCTGCCCACGGCCATTGCGGGCTGTGAATCTGAATCAGCGTCGAATGAATTCTGTTCCTTAAAACGACTTCAACCATGCTCAGCCACGGGAAAAATGCGCTGGATACTGCCATATTCCAAATATAAAGCCGGCATGCTTTTTCTACATCATGATTGCAAAAAGATAAATATGTGCCAAACCTCTCACTCAGATAATGCGGTTTGAATTTCGGTGTGCAACATTTTCCCCTTTGTAAGTCACGACTTGACCCGAAAGGGGCAAGCTAATAAAATTCAAATGTTAGTTCGAGAGGATCGATGGGCTGGAAACAGTGTTATACCCTCACGAACGCGCGCTTACTGCCCTGTTGAGAAATCAACAGGGCTTTTTGCTTTTTAATGCGCAGATTTCGCCTCTTCCAATACCGCCGCTGCCGCCAGTTCGGCGGTATTTTTTTTCAACATCAGATGCAGCTGTTCGAAATCTGCTTCCAGCGCGGCGACGGCTTCGGGGTGGTCGTACCATTGGGTTACGGCGGCGGCGAGTTTGTCGGGGGTGGCGTCGTGTTGCAGCAGTTCGGGCACGGCTTCTTTGCCGAGCAGGATGTTGGGCAGACCGACGTGCTGCACCTGCACTTTGCGTTTCACATACGCGTAAGTCAGCGCGGCGAGTTTGTAGCTGATGACCATCGGCCGCTTGCACAGCGCGACCTCCAGCGTTGCCGTGCCGCTTGTGACCAATACCGCGTCGGCGGCGGTACAGGCGGTGGCGGCCTGTTTTTCCAGCATTTTGATCGGCAGTTTGGCGAACTCGGGCTCTGCAAGGATTTCCGTCAGGCGCGCGGTGGCGGCGGCGGTGGCGGCGGGAAGCAGGAACTGCGCGTCGGGATAGCGTTGCAGAAGCAGCGAGGCCGTTTGAAAAAACAGCGGTGCCATGCGGTTGATTTCGCCCATGCTGCTGCCGGGCAATACGGCGAACACGGTTTTTTCAGACGGCAGTCCGAGTATTTCGCGCGCGGCGGTGCGGTCGGCTTTGAGCGGCATGGTTTCGGCCATCGGGTGTCCGACAAATTCGGCCTTGCCGCCCGCATCGAGGTAGAGCTGCGGTTCCATCGGGAAAAGGCACAGCACGCGGTTGACCTGCCGGATAATCGTGTTCACCCGCTCGCGCCGCCACGCCCACACAGACGGGCTGACGTAATGCACCGTCGGAATGCCCGCCGCTTTGAGCTTTTCCGCTACGCCGAGGTTGAAATCGGGCGCGTCGATGCCGACGAACACGTCGGGGCGGATGTCGGTAAGCTGCCGCACCAGCCCTTTGCGGATTTTCAGAATTTCGGGCAGATGGCGCAGCACCTCCACAATCCCGCGCACGGCGAGTTTTTCCTGGTCATACAGGCTCTCAAACCCTTCCGCAATCATGCGTGCACCGCCGATGCCGACGAAGCGGGCGTTCGGGCAGCGTTGTTTGAGGGCTTTAATCAGATGCGCACCGAGCAGGTCGCCCGAGGCTTCGCCGACACAGACGGCGATGGTAAGCGGTTTGTCCATAATCTTTTTCAACATCGGAAACAGGGGGATTTTAGCAGGAAACGCTTTTAGGAGGTCTGCAGGGCGGTGTGTAAAACCGCAACACGGGATGATGGCGTTTTTCCCTGTCCGGGCAGATAAACCGTTTCAGTTTTAACGGTATAACGGATTGTTCTGCCAAGACATACTGATTTTGTGCCGTGAGGCGGATTGCGAAACTTACCGAAAGTTTACCTTGAGCCCGCCGGTGCGCCGTTTCGGACATGCTATATTGACATTTCCTGCAACCCTTTCCTCAAAGGAAAACAAAATGAAAAAAGTATCCGTGATTCTGTTCGCCGCTCTTGCGGTTATGGCGGGTGCCGCCGCACAAGCGGCGCCAAGCACGTCTGTGCAATATGCCTGCCAGAACGGTAAACGTGTAACCGTAAGTTACAGCTTCAACCGGCAGGAACTGCCGACCAAAGCCGTCGCTGTCGTTAACGGCAAACGCCGCATCATGCCGATCAACCTTGGCCGCAGCGACAACATCGATACCTTTTTCGGCAAAGACGGCGGTTACCGCCTGGTCACGTCCTACATGGACCGCAAAAACTTCCGAACCCTGCCCGTCATGATTACCGACAACCGCGACCGCATCGTCTTTAAAGACTGCGAACCGCGCCGTGCCCGTTATTGATTTGACTGATGGAAAAGGCCGTCTGAAAACATGGTAACAGGTTTTCAGACGGCCTTTTTCTGTCGGCAGCGGCTTAAATCTTACATGCGCCTCCGGCGCAGTTGTCGTCTTCGCTTTCCGCGTCCACTCCTCCCTCGACGGCTACGCCTTCAAAGTCGCCGAGCAAGTCGTCCAAATTGTCCAAATCAAAGTCTTGTTCGCTCATGGTTGGTTCCTGCCAGATAAAAATACGGTTTTCGTAATATGGGTTCGGTTGCGGCGTTATCAAGTTTTCAACCGCCGCAACTGCCGCCAGCCTCCGCCTGCTTTTTCTATTTAATCGGCAACAAATCCTGTTTCAGCATTTCCTCCAAAGGCATTTCCAGCGCATCGGCGATTTGCCCCATGACATCAATCGAAATAGCCCTGCTGCCACGCTCGATTTCGCAGACATAGGTTTTGCTGATGTTGGCAGAAAAGGCCAGTTCTTCTTGCGACAACTCTTTCAGACGGCGTATCTGCCGCATATTTTGCGCAAAAATCAGACGGTAACGATGCGGTGCGTGTGTTTTTTCCATATGGCTGAGTATGGAAAATAACCGATGCATCAACAATAAACTAAAATCAATATAAATTAAATTATAGTTGAATTTATAATGTTGAAAGTTTATACTTAACCAACTATCATGAGATAGTTAATTCATCACATTATTTTAAAGGAAACGAAAATGACTTATGCAAACCAAAATGGCGGCAATCCGAATTGGCCGAGCAAAACAGGGAATCCGTCAGGCGGCGGACGCGGTAACAATCCGCCGTCGGGTCAGGAGAAAAAAATAATGATTCGGTTCGTATATTTGGCAGCGGCCGCATTGCTCTTTTCCGGTTGTGCCACACCGCAACCTTACAAATATTGGGGTAAAGAAGGGGTATCTGCTCAGGCTGCGAAAGATCAATTGGGATATTGCCGCCATGATGTCGGTGCCAGCCATTTGGAAAAAACGCAGGCAAATAAATTGGTTGCATACTGTATGCGTGCCAAAGGCTATACGGAGATGACAGGTTATCGTTGAATAACGCTAATAATAAGGCCGTCTGAAATTTTCAGACGGCCTTACGCATTTTGCAACGGCAAACTTAAACGGCAAAACTATTTTGCGTCTTTAAACCCGCGCTTCAAATGCACCATCAACAGAGCCACCGCCGCAGGCGTAACACCCGAAATACGGCTGGCTTGGCCGACGGTTTCGGGGCGGTGCTGGTTGAGTTTCTGCTGCACTTCGGCGGACAAGCCCTTCACTTTGGCGTAGTCGATTTCGGACGGCAGTTTCAGGGTTTCGATGTCGCGGCGTTCGGAGATTTCTTCGTTTTGGCGGTCGATGTAGCCTTGGTATTTCACTTGGATTTCCACCTGTTCGACCACGTTTTCAGACAGGCTTTCAGACGGCATGGCGCCTTCCAGCGTCATCAGCGCGGCGTAGTCGAGGTTGGGGCGGCGCAGCAGGTCGTGCAGGTTGGCTTCGCGGGCGAGTTTTTGGCCGAATACGCGGATTTGCTCGCTTTCGGGCAGCTTTTGCGGCGTGTACCAAGTGGTTTTCAGGCGTTGGATTTCGCGCTCGACGGCTTCGCGTTTTTCGTTGAACGCGCGCCATTGGGCTTCGCCGACCAGGCCGATTTTGTGGCCGTCTTCGGTCAGACGCATGTCGGCGTTGTCTTCGCGCAGTTGCAGGCGGTATTCGGCGCGGCTGGTGAACATGCGGTAGGGTTCGTTCACGCCTTTGGTAATCAAATCGTCCACCAACACGCCCAAGTAAGCCTGTTCGCGGCGCAGCAGCAGCGGGTCTTGTCCGCGCACGAACTGCACAGCGTTTGCACCGGCCAGCAGGCCTTGCGCGGCGGCTTCTTCGTAGCCGGTGGTGCCGTTGATTTGGCCGGCGAAAAACAGGCCGGCGACGGTTTTGGTTTCCAGGCTGGCTTTGAGGTTGCGCGGGTCGAAATAGTCGTATTCGATGGCGTAGCCCGGGCGCAGAATATGTGCGTTTTCAAGGCCTTTCATGCTGCGCACGAGCGCAAGCTGGATGTCGAACGGCAGGCTGGTGGAGATGCCGTTGGGGTAGTATTCGTGCGTCGTCAGGCCTTCGGGTTCGAGAAAAATCTGGTGACTTTCCTTGTCGGCGAAACGGTTGATTTTGTCTTCGATCGACGGGCAATAGCGCGGCCCCACGCCTTCTATTTTGCCGGTAAACATGGGGCTGCGGTCAAAGCCGCTGCGGATAATCTCGTGTGTTTTCAAGTTGGTATGCGTAATCCAGCACGACACCTGGCGTGGGTGCATCTCCGCGTTGCCGCGCACGGAAAATACGGGAACGGGCGTATCGCCGGGCTGTTCGGTAAGCTGCGAAAAATCGATGGTACGGCCGTCGATGCGCGGCGGCGTGCCCGTTTTCAGACGGCTTTGTGGCAGCTTTAATTCTTTCAGACGGCCTGACAAGCCCTGCGCGGCAGGGTCGCCCGCGCGTCCGCCCGCGTAGTTTTCCAAACCGATATGGATTTTGCCCGCCAGAAACGTACCCGCGGTCAGCACTACGGCGCGGGCTTTGAACTCCACACCCATCGCGGTTTTCACGCCCGACACGCGTTCGCCGTCCAGCGTGATGTCTTCCACAGCCTGTTGAAAGAGTTCGAGATTTTCTTGGTTTTCCAGCATCTCGCGGATAGCGGCTTTGTACAAAATGCGGTCGGCCTGCGCGCGCGTGGCGCGAACCGCCGCACCTTTGCTGGCGTTCAGGCGGCGGAACTGGATGCCCGATTTGTCGGTCGCCAAGGCCATCGCGCCGCCTAGCGCATCGACTTCGCGCACAAGGTGGCCTTTGCCGATGCCGCCGATGGACGGGTTGCACGACATTTGGCCGAGGGTTTCGATGTTGTGCGTGAGCAGCAGCGTCTGCGCGCCCATGCGCGCGGCGGCCAGCGCGGCTTCGGTACCGGCGTGGCCGCCGCCGACGACGATGACGTCGTAGGTTTTGGGGTAAATCATGCGTTTCAACTTTACGGGTGGATTTCAGACAGGCATTGTGCCGTCTGAAAATAGCAATGCCTGTCTGAAAAATATTGAGTAATCAGAAAAATAGGCCGAATTGTACGCTTTTTTAAGAGGGCGGTAAAACGGTGGGGCGGGCACAGGTTCCGCCCGCTGCGGGCGGTGCGGCCGTTTGGAAAAGCCAAACACCCCGACATTTTCCTGAAAATGGCAACGTTCCACCAAAGGCAATATTGGAATGCCGTCTGAAAAAATCATTTTTTCAGACGGCATCGGGTTCAGGGGGGCTTTCAGCCTGCCGGAAGCTCCTTTTTAATGCTTATCAAACGGACGATATTGCACAGGAATCCAGCGATAACCCTTGCCGTCTTTTTCCATTTGAATATGCCCCAATCCCGGGAACGGCAAATGCGCGCCTGCCACTAAAATTTTGCTGGCGGCGACTTTCGGCAAAAATTCCTGACGGGTTTTGCGGGCGGCATCGGCGTTGGCATCAAACTCAATCGCCACCTCGGGGTGTGCCATCTGTACGGCGTGGTTGTGCATGATGTCGCCCCACACCAGTATTTTTTCGCCTTTCGACGTAAATTCAAAACCGCTGTGTCCTGGAGTGTGGCCGAATAGGGGAATGGATTTCACGCCTGCAAGCACTTCGCCGCCCGAATTGTAGTATTTCACTTTGCCTGCTTTGATATACGGCTCAACCGCATAATGCGCCAATTTCACATAGGGCTGAATTTCGGCAGGCAGTTTGGCAATCGGCGTGTCAATCCAGAATGCTTTTTCCTGATTGGGCAGGTACACGGTGGCGTTTTTGAAGACGCGTTTGCCTTTGTGCACGATGCCGTTGATGTGGTCGGCGTGCATATGGGTCGGCAAAATAATGTCAATTTGGCTCGGTTTGTAGCCAGCCGCTTTCAGGCTGCTAATAAACGCCCTTGTTTGTCCAAGAAAATCGGGGCTTCGGTTTCGCCTTTGCCTGCGTCAATCAAAATCAAATAATCGCCTGTATTGACCAAAAAGGCGATGATGGTGCCTTCCAAGCCGCCCAATTCGCTGCGTGGGGTAAATTCATGGTCAAGCGTCGCGTCTAATTCGGCTTTGCTGAACGTGGTGTATTGGGTCATCAGCGATGAATCTAAATTGCCCACGCCGTCATACAAAGCGGTTACTTCAAAATCGCCCACCATTTGGCGGAAATAGCCGGGAACTTGGGTTTTCTGCATTTTGACTGCGTTTTTGGAGGTCGGGGTCAATCAGCACCATAGTGGCGGCGGACGCGATGTCGGCGTATTCGGTAACGGCTTCCAAGATTTTATCGGGGCTGGTCAAATCGCCCGATGCCAACACCAGCGCACGTCCTGCCAATTTTTCTTTAATTACTTTGTTAATCGCCTGCCCCATATATGCGCCTGCTTTGGGCGCGGCGGCGAAGCTGCGGATGCCCGATTGCGAAACGTTGAAATAGTCCACGCCCAATTTCGCCACTTCGTCAATCAGATACAAGGCTTCGTCAAAGGTAAAGCCGTTGCCTTCGCGGTGGATTTCTTCGGGCGAAATGCGGTAGCCCAAAATGAAATCGGGTTTGGCGTATTGCCGAATCACAGCTTTAATGCGTTTTACCACTTCCAAGCCGAAGCGTGCGCGGTTTTCAAGGCTGCCGCCCCATTGGCCGTTGCGCACATTGGAAACGGCGGAAAAGAATTGATGAATCAGATAGCGGTTGGCACCGTGAATCTCAATGCCGTCAAAACCCGCGTCAATCGCCCGTTTGGCGGCGGCAGCGAAATCGTTCAGCGTTTCTTCGATTTGCGCTTCGGTCAAACCCGTTACGGGATAATCCAGAAATTTGTATTCTTTGGTGCTGGCGCTGTATGCCACGCCTTTTTCTTTGTAGGTAACCGACGCGCGGTAGCCTGCATGAAACAGTTGCACCACGGCGCGGTTGCCTTTGGCTTTCATCACGATGGCCAATTTTTTCCAGCCATCAAGCAATTCGTCTTTATGCAGTTTCAAGCCGTTGCCGTAAGCATCGCTGTATTCGGAAACAGCGGTCGCCCCTGTGATAAGCAGGTTGCCTGAATCGTTGCGGCGTTCCCAATACGCCAAATCGTCTGCGCCGATTTCGCCGTTGAATTCAGAGCCGACACGACCATCGGCCCTTGGGTAAAACGGCTGGCAATGGTTGTGCCGTTGGGGAAAGTTACGGGTTCAAATAATTTGTTGAATTTTGGATTCATTTGTGGTCTCCCTGTGTAGCAGTGAATAATGTGTGTGATGTAAACAGCGGTGCCAATCGGTTTTCAGGCAGCATGAACAGCTTGCCGACCGTTTGCGCCGCTGTTCTTTATCGTGGCTTAACGCATTCTTTTTGCCATCGCTTCGGCATCGTCGGTCATGATTTTACCGCCGCCGAAGCTCATGTTTTCCATTGGCAGAGCGTAAATCAGCAACGCAATATCATCTTGTCCGATACCGACTTTTTCCACCGCATACTTGGTAACCAATTCGGTTAATTTGCGTTTTTCTTCCAGCGTGCGCGTGGTGCTGACATCCACGGTAACAATCATGCGTTTATCCGTGCGGTTCATATTGGGAAAGGTCGGATGGATAAACAGGTTGTCTTCCGAATGCTCGTTAATCACGACAAATTGGTCGTCTTCCGGCGCATTCAGCGCATCGTGCAGCGCTAAAACAAAGGCATCGGCAAGAGCGGCTTTTTGTTCTTTGGTGAATTTTCCGGCAGGAACATGGGCGTTAAATACAGGCATTTTCGTCTCCAAAAATAAATGGGTTGTTGAAATGGCAATCTGTTTTGAACTGACTGCCGAACTGACGAAGCGAGTTGTGTCTATATTTTTTGCATAAAAACAGCAATAAAATGCAAAACAGTGATTATTTATACACAACATAAACCATGAATTTAGACTGGAACGACATCCACTATTTCCTGTTATTAGTGGAAAAGCAAACCCTTACCGCCACCGCCGCTGCTTTGCAAGTAGAACACAGCACCGTATCGCACCGCATTGAACGGCTGGAAAAGCAGCTGGATTTGCACCTGTTTGACCGCATCAACAAACGCTACCTGCTCACGGCGGACGGCGAGCGCTTGTATGCCGAAGCCAGAAAATTGCAGTTCAACGTGTGCCAATTCGCCCAAGCTGCGCAGGACAGCCGCCAAGCCGTTACGGAAGTATCCGTTTCCGTGCCGCCCTTTGTCGCATATGCCCTGATTGCCTCCCGTTTGGCGGAATTTTATCGGCGCACCGACACGATTCGGCTGGTGTTAAGCAGCAACACAGCCATCAGCAGCCTGCACCAACGCCAAGCCGACATCACCCTGCGCTTCGCCCTGCCCGAACAAAACGATTTGGTCGTCCGACGCCTGCGCGACGTGCATTACGGCTGGTTCGCCCACCGCGATTACGCCCGAAACACCCCCGAAACCGATTGGCAATACATCCGCTTCGCCGTGGACGGCTTGCGCAGCGAATGGCTGAAAAAACAGCTTGCCGACAAAAACATCCGCTTCGCCTGCAACGATTTCGCCGTGATGAAATCCGCCGTACGGCAACAATTAGGCGTAGGCTGGCTGCCCTTTGAATACGGCGAAACGGCTGATTTTGTGCGCGTTCACACCGATGAAATATTTTCAGGCAGCCTGCATTTGGTGATGCACGAAGACGTGCGCCACAGCCAAAAAGTTCGGGCGGTGGCGGATTTTTTGGGGGAGGTTTTGGGTAGGAAATAGGGTGTTCTGACGACCTGAAATGCCTGTCTGAAAATAGTGAGGATTCAAGAAGAACAGGCTGATATTTTTACGGGAAGCAGCGGCGCAGGTTTTACGCAGACTTGGGCGGTTTGCCGTTTTCAGACAGGCATCGTGGGTGTAATCCGCGCTCCATCTGTTTTAAGTAATCAAACGACATGACCGAACCGAGCAAACCCCCCGTACCCGACCGCGCGGAATACAACGCCTATTTCCCCTCCGAATATTTCCTGAGCCAATATACCGCGCCGAAAACCGATTTCAAAGGCGTGCAGTTTGCCGAACCCTGCCGCGGCGGCAAGTACAGTGCTGATGATTGCCGCCGACGAGCGCTATCTGCAAATGCAGAACGGCAAACTTTTCTCCACCGGCAACCACTCCGTCGAGACCCTGCTACCCATGCTGCACATCCACGAAGCCGGCTTCGAAATCGAAGTCGCCACCCTGTCGGGCAACGCCGCCAAATTCGAATGTGGCGATGCCGCAGGAAGACGAAGCCGTTTTGAACATTTTCCAAACCTACCTGCCCAAGCTGCAAAAACCGCACAAACTGGCCGACATCCTGCCGCAGGTTTTGGCCGAAGATTCGCCCTGCACCGCCGTATTGATTCCCGGCGGCCACGGTGCGCTGAACGCCATTCCCGAAAGCCGTGAAGTCGCGCAGGTGTTGGAGTGGGCGGTGGCGAACCGACGCTGCATCATCACCCTCTGCCACGGTCACGCCGCGCAAGAGGGAAGTTTCCCGTTTGCCGGTTACCGACTCTGCGTGTTCCCCGACGCGCTTGACGAGGGCGCCAATATCGACATCGGCTACATGCCCGGCCGTCTGCCCTAGCTGGTTGCCGAACGCTTGCAGTCGCTCGGCATGACCGTGTTGAACGATGGTATCACCGGCCAAGTCCGCCAAGACCGCCTGCTGCTTACCGGATACAGCCTGCTGGCTGCGAACAATCTGGGCATTCTCGCGGCGGATGTGCTGCTGAAAGATGCGGCGGAGCGCGGGTAAAACGGTTGAAGAAAACAGGCCGTCTGAAAAAACTTTCAGACGGCCTTTTATATGCAGACGCTTCAACCGCGGGCGTTTGCCCAAACTTTTTCCAGATAGGCCAAAGTGAGTTTGGCGGTATCGGGAACGAGGGCGATGTCGCTGCCCAGGTCTTCGGCTTTGCCGACGCCGACGGGCAGGGCGCCGGCGGATTTGATGGCTTGGATGCCGGCGGAGGCGTCTTCGATGCCGAGACATTGCCCGATCGGGGTGTGCACGCCTTCGGCGGCGGCGAGGAAGATGTCGGGTGCTGGTTTGGATTGGGCGACGGCGGCGGGGTCGGCGATGGCGCCGAAGTAGGCGGTCAGACCCATGCATTCGAGCAGGAAGGGGCCGTTTTTGCTGGCGGAGGCCAGGGCGATTTTTTTGCCGGCGGCTTTGAGTTCGTCGAGCAGCGGCAGGATGCCGGGATAGACGTCGGCGGGGGTGATGGCGGCGATCATTTCGACGTAGTTGTCGTTTTTGCGTTTGGCGAGTGCGGCGAATTCTTCGTCGCCGACGGTTTTGCCGCCGTGGGCGAGGATGCGTTTGAGCGAGTCTTCGCGGGAAACGCCTTTGAGGGTTTCGTTGAATTTGCGGTCGATGCTGATGCCGATTTCTTCGGCCAGCTTTTTCCATGCGCGGTAGTGGTATTCGGCGGTATCGGTGATGACGCCGTCGAGGTCGAATAATACGGCTTGGAAGGTCATGGGGAGCTCCTTGTGTTTTGTTCTGCCGGCGTTTCAGACGGCCCGGGCGTTTTGCCCTCTTCCCGGCCCTCCCCTGCGGGGGAGGGAGCGGGTTGCGGTTGTTCGGGCGCCTGTTTGGTTTTCAGACGGCCTTGTTTGAGCGTTCGGGCCGTCTGAAAACTGCCGGCCTTATTTCTTCAGCGCGGTGGCAAAGCTGTTTTCCAGTTTGACGGGTTCGCCGTAAACGGACAGTTCGAGCGCTTCGCCTTTGAGCAGGGTGAGTTTGACTTCGGTGCCGACTTCGACTTTCAGCAGCCGGCCGCGGTAGTTGATGTGGAAGGCGTAGCCTTTCCATGCGGTGGGCAGAAAGGGGGCGAAACTGAGGCGGCCGCCCCAGGTTTTCATTTGGGCGAAGCCTTGTACGATGGCGAGCCACGAGCCGGTCATCGAGGTGATGTGCAGGCCGTCGTCGGTGTCGTTGTTGTAGTTGTCCAAATCGAGGCGGGCGGTGCGTTCGTACATTTCGACGGCTTTTTCGCCTTTGCCCAATTCGGCGGCCAAAATGGCGTGGATGGAGGGCGAGAGCGAGCTTTCGTGTACGGTCATCGGCTCGTAGAAGTCGTAGTTGCGGCGTTTTTCGTCGAGGCTGAATTTGTCGCCGAAGAAATAGATGCCCTGCAAAACGTCGGCCTGTTTGATAAACGGAGAACGCAGGATTTTGTCCCACGACCATTTTTGGTTGAGCGGCAGGTCGTCTTTTGAGAGCGCGGAAACTGGGCGCAGGTCTTTGTCGAGGAAGCCGTCGTGTTGGACGAATACGTTGAGCTCTTGGTCAAACGGCAGGTACATTTTTTCGATGATGTCGTTCCATTTGGCCAGTTCGTCGGCGGAGACGCACAAATCGGGACGCGGGTATTTGGCCAGCGCGTCGCGGGTGTAGGTTAAGACCCACACGGCCAGCGTGTTGGTGTACCAGTTGTTGTTGATGTTGTTTTCGTATTCGTTGGGGCCGGTTACGCCGTGGATCATGTATTGGCCGTTGCGTTTGGAGAAGTGGACGCGGTCGGCCCAGAAGCGGGCGATTTCGACCAGCACTTCCAAGCCTTCTTTGGCCAGATAGGTTTCGTCGCCGGTGTAGTTGGTGTAGTTGTAAATCGCGTAGGCAATGGCGCCGTTGCGGTGGATTTCTTCAAAGGTGATTTCCCATTCGTTGTGGCACTCGATGCCGGTAAACGTCACCATCGGGTATAACGCGCCCGCCAAGCCTTGTTCGCGCGCGTTGTGCTGCGCTTGGGGGAGCTGGTTGCGGCGGTATTGCAGCAGGTTGCGGGTTACTTGCGGCTCGGCCAATGAGAGGTAGAGCGGAACCGCGTAGGCTTCGGTGTCCCAATAGGTGGCGCCGCCGTATTTTTCGCCGGTGAAGCCTTTCGGGCCGATATTGAGACGGGCGTCTTCGCCGTAATAGGTGGAGAAGAGTTGGAACAGGTTGAAGCGGATGCCCTGCTGCGCTTCGTCGCTGCCTTCGATGACGACGTCGGCGATTTCCCAACGGCGTTTCCAGCTGTTTTCATGCGCGGCGAGCAGGTCTTCGAATGTTTCGTTTTTGATTTTCGCAACCAGGTCGCGGCCTGCGGCTTCGACGGCGGCCAAGCCTTGATAGTCGCGGCTGGTGGTGACGATAACGCGTTTTTCAAATGCTTTGGCTTCGCTGCCGGCTTCGGCTTCGAATACGTTGCCGACCTGCCAGTCGGCAGCGGTTTGCGCGGTTTCGGCAAAGTCTCCGGCAAACACCTGATGCGCGTTGACGATGAATTGTTCTACGCCGAAAGGGTTTTCCACGGTTTGGCTGGCGATGTGCGATTCGCCCGTTTGGGCGGCTTTGTCCAACACTTGCCAGAATTTGCCCTCGTAGTTGGAATCTTCGTTTTTTACGTCGGCGTCAATCAGCGATTCGATGCGCACTTTGTGGGTTTTGCCGTCGGCGGAAACTACGTCCCAACGCAGTACGGCCAGCTCTTTTCGGGCGACGGAGAAGAATTTGGTCAGATCAAATTTCACGCCGGATACGGTAAAGCTGCGGCGCAATACGCCTGTCTGCATATTCAGGGCGACGGAAAAGTCGGACACTTGGTTTTTCGCCAAATCCACTTCGCTGCCGTCCACAAAAATTTTCACTTTTGCGAAATTGACGGCGTTGATGGCTTTGCCGAAGTATTTCGGATAACCGTTTTTCCACCAGCCCACGCGGGTTTTGTCGGGGAACCACACGCCGGCGATGTAGGTGCCCAAATGGCTGTCGGCGGAATAGCTTTCCTCAAAGCTGCCGCGTGCGCCCATGTAGCCGTTGCCGATGCTGGTCAGGCTTTCCTGTAAGCGTTTGTGTTCGGTTTCCAGCTTTTGCGAACGGATAATCCAAGGATCGGTTTCCATAATTCGTGTGTACATTTTTCGCTCCAATCAAAGGGTTTCAACTTGAAAAATCATTTCGGATTGATGGGTTTCGCCCGCATTCAGGCGGATGTTGCCGAATTCGGGGATGTTGAGGCTGTTGGGCAGGGTTTGCGGCTCGGTCGCCAGCGCGTTATACACGCCCGCGTCGTGTTGCGGAATGTCGGCGGGCGAAGCGGTGAACACGACCAAGCCGTTGCGGCTGCTGAAAATATTGATGCGGCAGTCCGAATGTTCCAATACGGCAACGGGCGCGGCCAGATCGGGGCGCACGCGGTAGGCTTCGTCGAAGCCTTGTTTCACGTTGTTTTTACGCAGGTTTTCCACCGCTTCGGCAAGATTGATGCCGTCTGAAAAATCAAACAGCGGATTGGCATCAAATTCGCCCGTCGGCACATTATCGTCTTTTAAAACCGCACGTTCGCCGTGCGGAATTCTGAACGATGCGCCCGCCAAGTTCGGCGCAAGTTGCCAGTAAATATGCATGGTCGGGTCGAACACCGTATCGCCCAAGGCTTCGGCGTGATAGCGGATGCTCAGGCGGTTTTCGTCGTCAAGACGGTAGAAGATGCGCAAATCCAAATCGTTGGGGAAACCGTCTTCGACTTCGCGCACGACGCTGCGCAGCACCAATTCCGTATCATCGGCGGACTCGACCGCAAACAGGCGCGTTCCCAAGCCTTTGCTGCCGCCGTGCAAAGTATTGCCGCGCTCGTTGGCTTCAACGCGGCAGGTTCTGCCGTTCAATTCAAACGCCGCGCCGCCGATGCGCCCCGCGACACGGCCGATTTGTTTGTTAATTTGAAACGGGTTTTCCGCGTAGTCTTCGGCGCGGCCAAACGCGACCACCAGATTTTTGCGGGTATGGCCGTCTGAAACGGAAAACTCCTGCACGATGCCGCCGAGCGTCAGAATGCCGGCGCGCGTACCGTGTTTGTTGGTTAAAGTGTATTTTTCGACGGTTTGCCCGCCGACGGTGCCGAAAGGTTGGGTTTGCATGAGGAACTTTCATTAGGAAACAGGTTTTGGATGCCGTCTGAAAATGTACGGTTAGCGCGGCTTTTTGCGCGTAACCGTACGCAAAGTTTGATACCGATGTGAAACAGGCTTCCGTACGGTTACGCCGCTTGGTGCGGCTAACCGTACCTACTGAAAATAAAGCCGTCCGAAAACCCGTTTACCGCGATCGGATTTTCAGACGGCCTGTCGGTTTACTGATGCGTTTCTTTAATCACAAACACCGAGAACGCGCCCAGCAGCAGGGCCACGGCAGCAACGAGGAACATACTGCCCTGATGGCTGCCCAACAGCGGGAACAGCGCGAAGCTCACCAATGACGCGACAATCTGCGGCATACAGATGGAGCCGTTGAACAAGCCCAAGTAGGTACCCATGTGTTTGCCTGAGAGTGCGTTGGTCACGATGGTCAGCGGATAGGTCAGAATGCCCGCCCATGCGATGCCGACCAAGATATAGGAAACCACCAGCGCGTATTGGTTGGTCACGAAAAATACCGAAGCGAAGCCGATTGCGCCCAGCAGCAGCGTGGCGAAATAGCCTTGTTTGTTGCGTTCGGCAGGGATTTTCGCCAGCACATACGAGCAGGCGACGGCAGCAACGGACTGTACGGCCGACAATACGCCGAACCAGTTGCCCGCGGCCTGATAGCCGGCGGAAGCCGCATCGGTTGTGCCCCACACGTTTTCCGCAATCGCGCCGGCGGAGTAAGTCCACAAATATTGGAACGCAAACCAGCAGAAAAACTGCACCAGCGAAACCGTCCAGAAGGCCTTCGGCGCTTCTTTCAGGAGGGTGAACCAGTTGGCTTTCTCTTTATTGGCGTCAGTTGAAATACCGTGGTAGCGCGCGTAGGTTTCGGGGTCGTATTCCTTCACTTTCATGATGGTCAGCGTGCTGGTAAACACCAACAGCGCCGCGCCCAGATAGAAAGCGACGACCACGGTTTGCGGCACTTCGCCTTTGGCCGCCACGTTGCTCAAACCGACGGCGGCAAACACAAACGGCAGAATGGTGGCAATCACCGCGCCCGTGTTCGACAGAAAACTCTGGATGCCGTAGGCGTAGCTTTTCTGCTTGTCGTTGACCATGTCGCCGACCATCATTTTAAACGGCTGCATCGCCATATTCGACGAAACGTCCAAGAGCGCAATCATCAGCGCGCCGAACAGCAGCGCGGAAGTTACGCTCAAGCCCAAGCTGCCCGAATTGGGCAGGAAAATCATCACCAAAACCGCGATAACTGTGCCGTAAATCAGATAGGGCAGACGTCGGCCGCCCAGCTTCGGCATCCAAGTGCGGTCGGAGAAATGGCCGACAATCGGCTGCACAATCATGCCGAACAAGGGCGGCAGAATGAAAAACCAGCCCAGCGAATGCGGGTCGGCACCCAGCGTTTGGAAAATACGGCTCATCTGCGAGCTTTGCAGCGCAAAGGCCGTCTGAACGCCCAAAAAGCCGAAACTGAGCATCCAAATCATGCTCTTGGACAAATCGGGCAGGCCGTGTTTCACGGGCGTCTGTTTGAAATCGGACATGATGTTCTCCTGCGGTTTTGAAAAGTTGCCGTGATTCTAAAATGCGGCAAAACGGACGCCAAGAAATTTGTCGGAGGCGCTTGCGGCAAGTCAAAGGAAATGTGAAATTTTGTTTCGTGTAGAATCAAAAAAATGGGAAGCAAATGCGGGAATTTAGGTGTTTGGCTGTAATTTAATGAAAATAAAGCAGGCCGTCTGAATACTTCGATTACGCTCAGTAACCGAATTTCAGACGGCCTGTCTATTTGCGCGATGCTTACCGCCCCCTTTCCAACAGCGCGAATCCCTCAACCTTGTTGCGCGGGCGTGCGCCCTGCCAGAGTTTTGTCCAGCCTGCGGGCGCGGCGGTGTCTTTGGGTTGCCGCACCAAGCGGTAGCGGCAGCCGTCGTTGCCTGCGCTCAAGGGCAGTTTGCTGTATTGCGTCCATGCGATGCGGGTGCGCTGGTCGTTTGCGTCTGTGCCGATGCATTCTTGGCCGTCTGAAAATTGCGCACGTTGTTGCGGCGTCAGCGCGGCTTCCATTTGCTGAACCACGGTGCGGTAGCTTTTGGCAGCGTCGAGCCAGGGCAGGAACAGGGTCATCAAAAGCGCCCAAGCGAGGGTTACGCCCGCCGCCCAGTTGGTCACGGCTTGGCGGCCACGGATGTTTTTACGGGTAATCGCCAGCAGCCACAGCGGGGTGAACAGGATGGCGACCACCATCGGCATCGGGGCGATGTCGGGCGTGTAAAACGGACTGAAGTAGGCGGCGCGTTCGGCGAGTTTGGCGGGGAAACCGAAGTTCATCGCAAAAAAGCCGATCCACAAAAACGCGGCAAACAGGCCGAAGGCCATGATGCCGAACCAGTTGAGGAACGCCGCCGCGCCGCGCCGCAGGCCGTCGAGTTGCGCCGCGCCGAGCAGCGCCAGCGGCGGCAGCAGCCAGACAAGGTTGTCTTGGTAGGTGTGCGGATTCAAAACCAGCAACATGCCCGCCACCGCCAGCCATGCGGTGCTCAATACGCCCCAGCGGCTGTTGCGGAAACCGGTGCGCGTCAGCGTCCAAACCGCCAGCGGCCAGGCGGGGAAGGCAAACCAGAGTAGGTTGCGCAGGTAGTAAAACAGGTTGAAGGCCGTCTGAAAATCCGTCAGGCCGCCGTAACGTCCCCAAAAATGACTGTCCAGCCAAACGGCAAACAAATCGGGACGGGCGCTGCGCAGGGCCAGCGGATAAACCGTCATCAGCGGCAGCGCCACCGCCAGCGCACCGATTAAGGTAACGTAATAGCGTTTGAACCGCCATTGGCGGCTGATCGGCAGCGCGGCCGCGGTCAGCATCAGCGCCAGCGGCAGCAGGAAACCGGCGGAAACCGACAACAGCGCCCAGCCGCCCCCCATCAGCAGCGCGGCGGCAATCACGCGGCGGTGTGCCAGCGAAAAGCCGTACAAAACCATGCCCAGCGCGGCGAACACGGGCGATACGCCGCCCATCAAGTGCGCCATCTGAAGCAGCCCCGCGCAGCCGATGAGAATCAGCACCACGCTGCGCCCGTGCGGACGGCCTAAAAAGTTAAACCCCGCCATGCCGCAGGAAGTCAGACCGATAACGGTAAAAATCACGCTGGCAAACCGCGCGGCGGCATAGGCATCGGCCGCCCACGGCGCAAACAGGTTCTGAAACGCCGCCGCCACCCAAAGATAAACGGGCGAAATGCGGAATTCGGGCTGGCCGAAAATTTCCGCCACGAAAGGCTGCGCGCCGTTTTTCAGCGATTCGGCCGCCGTCAGCAAAACCGGCTCGGACGGGTTCCACAAATCGTGCGAAAACACCCCCGGCCACAGCCAGGCAAACGCCATCAGCAGCAGCAGCCAAGGTTTTTCGCGGGTTTGGACGGTCTGTCGGGATTCAGGGGGGGTATAGGTCAGCATCGGCGGAAAATCGGAATCGTGCGGTTAACAAGACGGGTAGTGTAACAAATTCCTGCGCGTATCGGGCGGAGAAGGGATTGAGCGGGTAGGGCGGCGTTTGGGCGGGAGGGGAAAAGAGGCCGTCTGAAAAACAAAAAAAGACTGCCGAAGCAGTCTTTTCCTTCCAACCTGTTGCAGATTAACCGCGTTTGAACAGGTTGCCGAATTTGTTGTTGAATTTGTCCACACGGCCGGTGGTGTCGACGATTTTTTGCTGGCCGGTGTAGAACGGGTGGCACAAAGAGCAAACCTCGATGTTGAAGCTGTCTTTTTCCATAGCGGATTTGGTCACGAATTTGTTGCCGCAAGAGCAGGTAACATTGACTTCGTGGTAGTTCGGGTGGATACCTTGTTTCATTTGATTTCCTTTTCAGTTAAGCGGGTACAGGGGTTTTGCCTGTACTTCAGGACAAGCGGAGGATTATTGCTGTTTTTTGCTGTTGCGTCAAGCAGATGTTGCGCGCCGCAGTAGGGCATGAGGCCGTCTGAAAACGGAATTTCAGACGGCCTTGCCGTTTCCAAAATCAGCGGATAACGCCGCAGTATTTGCGCGCGCCGCCGCCCAGCGCAGCGGGTTGGTCGCTGTAATTGTCGCCGCCGGCGTGAATCATCAGCGAGTGGTTGCGCAGGGTGTTGATGTTTTTGATGCGCGGCGCGACAACGGGTTGGGCGTTGCCTTTGGCGTCAACTGCCAGCGCGGGCAGGTCGCCGAGATGGCCGCTGTCGTCCCACGGGCCTTTGTGGGCGTTGGTTTTCTTCGGATCTCAATGGCCGCCTGCGCCCAATCCTTCGACTTTTTTGCCGTCTTTTTCCGCCGCTTCGCAGCTCGGTTTTTCATGAACGTGGAAACCGTAAATGCCGGCTGCCAGTCCGCGGATTTTCGGGGTAAATACGGCGCCGTACTTGCTTTGGCTGATGCGTACTTCGCCGACAACCTGATTGCCGTCGGCAACACTCAACAGCGAAACGGGTACGGTAATCTCGTTTTGGGCGTGAGCCGCAGCGGCACAGCACAATAATGCGGCGGTAAGCAGTTTTTTCATGTTTTCTTCCTTTATAAATATAAAAAATGATTGGGGGCAGGGGGCATTTAGACGGCAGGCCGTCTGATGCTTCGACTACGCTCAGCACAGGTGCTTCGATGGTTGGTGAGCGTAGTCGAACCACTACGTTCAGCAGCCAAGTTTCAGACGGCCTGAGACCGTTGCAAAAATCAGAATGGCCGTCTGAGTCCTTCACAGACGTCATTCCCGCGCAGGCGGGAATCTACGGTTAAGTACAGACAATGTATTGTTTTAAAATGAGTTTCAGAAAATCAAACGTGGATTCCCGCCTGCGCGGGAATGACGCCGGTTGAAGAGACTGAACCGTTTCAGACAGCATTTTTTGCAAAAGTCTCGGCCTGTCGGAAGATTAGTCGTGCAGTTCGGCTGCGTGCAGCGTGTTTTCCAACAGCGTGGCAATCGTCATCGGGCCGACGCCGCCGGGCACGGGGGTAATCATGGCGGCGCGCTCTTTTGCGGCGTCAAATTCCACATCGCCGCACAGGCTGCCGTTTTCCAAGCGGTTGATGCCTACGTCGATCACGACTGCACCCGGTTTGATCCATTCGCCTTTGACGAAGTTCGGAATACCGACGCCTACCACCAAAATATCTGCCGCACCGACTTCCTCGGACAGATTCTGCGTGGCGCTGTGGCAGACGGTAACGGTTGCGCGGGCGAGCAGCAGTTCCAAAGCCTGCGGGCGGCCGACGATGTTGGATGCGCCGACAATGACGGCTTTTTTGCCTTTCGGGTCAACGCCGTAGGCTTCCAAAAGCGTCATCACGCCTTTGGGGGTGCAGGGGCGCATCAGCGGCATTTTGACCGCCAGGCGGCCGACGTTGTAAGGATGAAAACCGTCCACGTCTTTGTGCGGCAGGATGTGTTCCAAAATCGCCTGACTGTCGATGTGCGGCGGCAGCGGAAGCTGGACGAGAATGCCGTCCACCTTGCTGTTTTCGTTTAATTCTACCACCAAACCGAGCAGCTCTTCCTGCGAAGTTGAAGCGGGCAGTTCGTAAGATAATGATTTGATGCCCGATTTTTCGCAGGCCAGTTTTTTGTTGCGCACATAAACCGCGCTGGCGGGGTCGTTGCCGACTAAAATAACCGCCAAACACGGCGTATGCAGCCCGTCGGCAGCGCGTTTTTCAACGGCTTGGGCGACTTTGGCGAGGCGTTGCTGGGAAATTTCTTTACCGTTAATCAGTTGGGCGGTCATGGCGGTCTTTCTTTAAATATAGAGGGAAATCATGAAATTGTTGACAATTATCGCATTTTTTGGCGCGTTTTGGCAGCGCGATTTTTCAGACGGCCTGAGGCCTTTGCAAAAAAGCTGGAGTCCTTGGGAAACGCTTGTAGAGGCGGGTTTTACACCTGCCTGTAAATCTGCAACTTGCTGAAAAAAATAAATGTTTCTGAAACGGTTAACGTTTTGGCGGGTGTAAAACCGCCCCTACAAACAGGTGTTACTTATTTTTGTAAAGGCCTCGGCCTGGTTCGGAAAAATAAATTCCAAGTAAAAATAAGCGGCTAATTTCAATTTTATGCAGAAAATGCGCGCAATCGGTTGACGCTTTTTTTAAATCTCTGTATATTTCGCAACTCCAAGTCGGGGCGTAGCGCAGCCCGGTTAGCGCATCTGCTTTGGGAGCAGAGGGTCGTGAGTTCGAATCCCACCGCCCCGACCACTTAAAAGTTCAGTTTACCTTTGGTACGAAACGGCAAGAGCGCCCGTAGCTCAACCGGATAGAGCACCGACCTTCTAAGTCGGGGGTTACAGGTTCGATTCCTGTCGGGCGTGCCAAAAAGTTTACGGTGGCTATAGCTCAGTTGGTAGAGCCCCGGATTGTGATTCCGGTTGTCGTGGGTTCGAGCCCCATTAGCCACCCCAGATAAAGCCCGCATAGCAATATGCGGGCTTTTCCCTTTTAATGTTTTTATGCTTGGGCATTTTGATTTTCAGTTTTCAGACGGCATCGACAAAAAACCACCAAAACGCGCCCATGCCGTCTGAAAAAATCCCGCAACGTTTTTCAGACGGCCTTCGGCTTTGCCTTTTCAAGATGCTTGGGTATCATACCGCTTGTTCCCAACCAAACACGGAAGTTCAAAATGGATTCATGGCCTCTGCCCGATTTCGAACGCAAAATCTGCCCGCCCGAACAGCTTACCGAACGGCTGGCCGCGCTGCCGCACCCGCTGGTGTTTACCAACGGCTGTTTCGATATTCTGCACCGCGGCCATGTCACTTATCTGGCACAAGCGCGTGCGACGGGGGCGGCGATGGTGTTGGCTTTGAACACCGATGCTTCGGTGCGCCGCCAGGGCAAGGGCAGCGACCGTCCGATTAATCCGCTGGAAAACCGCACGGCGGTGGCAGCGGCGTTGGCGAGTGTGGATTTGGTGACGTGGTTTGACGACGATACGCCCGCGGCGCTGATTGAGCTGGTCAAGCCCGACATTCTGATTAAAGGCGGCGACTGGGCGGTGGAAAACATTATCGGTGCGGCGGAAACGCTGGCACGCGGCGGAAAAGTGTATTCGATTCCGTTTTTACACCAAACTTCGACCACGAAAACGCTGGCCAAAATCCGCGCGGCGGAAGCGGGGACGCCATGACGCTCAAGCCGCAGCATTGGCAGGTTTTGGCCGAACTTTCAGACGGCCTGCCGCAACACGTTTCCCAGCTTGCCCGTTTGGCGGGCGTGAAGCCGCAGCAGCTCAACGGATTCTGGCAGCAGATGCCGCCGCACATCCGCGGCCTGCTGCGCCAGCACGACGGGCAGTGGCGGCTGGTGCGCCCGCTGGCGGTGTTCGCCCGTAATGAAGTGGAAAAAATCGGGCAGGCACACGGTTTTCAGACGGCCTTGCTCGACGAATGCGTTTCCAGCAACGACGAAATACTGGAACTGGCGCGCCAATCGCCCGATGCCGCGCACAAAGCCCTGCGCGTGGCGCATTGCCAAAGCAAAGGGCGCGGGCGGCAGGGGCGGAGCTGGCAGCACCGTTTGGGCGAGTGTCTGATGTTCAGCTTCGGCTGGGCGTTTGAACGACCGCAACACGAATTGTCCGCACTTTCGCTGGCCGCGGCGCTGGCCTGCAACCGCGCGTTGGCCAAATTGGGTTTGAACACGCAGATTAAGTGGCCGAACGATTTGGTGGTCGGCCGCGACAAATTGGGCGGGATTTTGATTGAAACCGTGCGCAGCGGCGGTAAAACCGTGGCCGTGGTCGGCATCGGCGTGAATTTCGTGTTGCCCAAAGAAGTGGAAAACGCCGCTTCGGTGCAGGCGCTTTTTCAGACGGCCTCACAACGCGGCGCGTCGGCGGCGCGGCTTTTGGATGCGCTTTTGGGCGAGTTAAACAGCTTGTTTGCGCAATTTGAACGCGACGGTTTCGCGCCTGTTTTGGCTGATTATCAGGCCGCCAACCGTGATCACAACCGCCCCGTTTTATTGTTGCAGGACGGCAAAGTCATCTACGAAGGCATCGCAGCGGGCGTGGACGCGCAGGGCGCGCTGCTGCTGGATACGGCGGCGGGCAGGAAAACCGTGGTGTGCGGCGAAATCAGTCTGCGTCCCAACGACAATCCGCTGCCGGCGGAAATTGTGCGCAGCGGGCGCTGTCTGCTGCTCGACGGCGGTAACAGCCAGCTCAAATGGGCGTGGGTGGAAAACGGCAGTTTTACCGAAGTCAGCCGTGCGCCTTACCGCGATTTGAGCAGTTTGGGCGACGACTGGGTGGCGCGCGGGAACGGCGATGTGCGCATCGTCGGCTGCGCGGTGTGCGGCGAAGCAAAAAAAGCGATGGTGGAAATGCAGATCGGGCGCGATGTGGAATGGCTGCCGTCGATGACCGAAGCGTTGGGCGTGCGCAACCATTACCGCCATCCTGAAGAACACGGCGCCGACCGCTGGTTTAACGCGCTGGGCAGCCGCCGTTTCAGCAAAAACGCCTGCGTGGTCGTGAGCTGCGGCACCGCCGTGACCACCGACGCGCTGACCGACGACGACCATTATCTCGGCGGCACCATTATGCCCGGTTTCCACCTGATGAAAGAGGCGATGGCTTTGAAAACCGCCAACCTCAACCGCGTCATCGGCAAAGTGTATCCTTTTCCCACCACCACTTCCAACGCGCTCGCCAGCGGCATGATGGACGCGGTATGCGGCGCGCTGATGCTGATGCACGGCCGTCTGAAAGCCAAAGTCGGCGTCGGAAAACCGGTTGACGTCATCATTACGGGAGGCGGTGCGGCTAAGGTTGTGCAGGCCTTGCCGGAGTCATTTGTTTTGGACAATACAGTTAAAATTGTAGATAATCTCGTTATTTACGGCTTACTCAACTGGATAGAACAAGAATGAAATGGCTCTTCGCCGTGCTGGTTGCGCTCAACATCATTGTTTTCGGTGGCATGGTGGCGCACCGTATGACAGACAAACATCAAACCGCCGCTGTTTCGCCTTCAGACGGCGGCAAACAAGAATTAGCGCGCCCGCAATCGCTGGGCACTTCGTCCGCTAACAATTCCCCCGCTACGCCCGACTGGATTGCCGCATCGGAAACCGCTGCTGCTTCCGAACCCGCGCCTGAAGCGGTTTTGACTGCGCCTGCGGCTTCTGCTGCAAACACCGAGCAGGTGCAGAAAGCGCAACTGCAAAAAGAGCAGGAAGCCAAGCTGGCACAGGAAAAGGAAAAACGCGAGCGCGAGGAAAAAGCCCGCCGCGAAAAAGAAGCGCGTGAAAAAGCGTTGGCAAAAAACAACATGCCGTCTGAAAAAACACCGGCCGGCAACTGCGCCAGCGCCGCGCATATTTCGATGGACGAAGACGATTACCATCGCATCAAAGGCTTGCTGACCCGCTGGCCGCATGCCGCCAGCCGCAGCGTGGAAAAACGCGGTGCGCAAACCGCCGCCAAAACGGCGAAAACCTTCCGCGTTATGCTGCCGTCTGACGGCGATGCGATTGCCAAACTGGCCAGTCTCAACGACAAAGGCTTTTCCGCTTCGATTTACGAGGGCGGAATCAGCGTCGGCGTCGTGCGCAGCCGCTCGTTTGCACAGGTTTTGATTTCCCGCTTGTCCGGCGCAGGTTTCGGTGGTGCGCGGATTGTCGAGCAGGAAGAAAAAGGCGCGTCAGACAGCGGCCAAAGCGTTTCGCGCATGAACGTGACGTTTATGGCGGTGGACGCAAAAACCTTGCAGGACATCCGAGATGTGGTCGGCCGCTACGGCAACCTGAGCGTGAAAGGCTGCAAATAAACTGTTGTTTGAATGGAAAAACAGAGGCCGTCTGAAAACTTCTGCCGAGTGCGGCGGCGGTTTTCAGACGGCCTCAAACACAAAACCCGCTTGGCGATTCAAGCGGGTTTTGTGTTTCGGTTTTGAGTATCTGATAAAGGGAACAGAATGTTTCGTATACGCGCGCTCCGTTAAAAAAGGTCGGGAAAAAAAAGAGGGGGATAATCAATCGTTTAATGGCCCGGCGCTTAGGAAGGCGACCGAGTGAAAGTCATTATACGCTAATAGAAATTATTATCAATAGTAAAACAGAAAAATAAGCCGATGATTTGATAACTTTTTGAAAAAACGGAAAATTCAGTTTGTAATCATGATTTTGTAATGAAAAACCTTGCCGCTTCCGTGCCAAACTTCCGCCAAATCCCGTATAATCCTTGCCTCTTTTCCCTTAGAAACAAGGCCGTCTGAAAGTATGTCTTCCGTTTACCAAACCGTGCAGCGCGATTTGCTTGAAGCCAACCGCCTCTCTCCCGAAATGCTGGTAAAAAGCCTCGCGCTCATCGGCAGCCGCGATGTCGATTATGCCGATATTTACTGCCAGTATACGGCTTATGAGAGCTGGCATTTGGAAGAGGGGATGGTGAAATCGGGCAGCTTTCAGATTGAGCAGGGCGTGGGTGTGCGCGCGGTTTCGGGGGATAAAACGGCGTTTGCTTATGCCGATAGTTTGTGTATCGATTCGATAAACCGTTCTGCCGAAGCCGTACGCGTGATTAGCGCTGCGGGACAGTCGAAAACGGCGCAAGTGCCCTCGGTGGCGCACGGCAAGGCGGTGCACGCAACGCTCAATCCGATCAACAGTTTGGATTCGGCGGCAAAAGTGGCGCTTTTAAACAAAGTCGAAACGCTGGCCAAAGCCGCCGATCCGCGCATTGTGCAGGTGATGGCGGGGCTGACGTGCGAGTATGACTTGATTTACATCGCCCGCCTCGACGGCAAACACGCTGCCGACATCCGCCCGATGGTGCGGTTTACTGTAACCGTTATCGCCAAGCAGGGCGAATGCCGCGAGCAGGGCAGTGCGGGCGGCGGCGGACGTTACGATTTGGCTTATTTCAGCGAACATCTGGTGCGGCAGTTTGTCGAATCTGCGGTTAATCAGGCGCTGACCAATCTCGAATCCCTCCCCGCGCCCGCCGGCGAAATGACCGTCGTACTCGGCAACGGCTGGCCGGGCGTGTTGCTGCATGAAGCGGTGGGGCACGGTTTAGAAGGCGATTTCAACCGCAAAGAAACCAGCGTCTTTACCGGCCGTATCGGCGAGCGCGTGGCGGCAAAAGGCGTGACCGTCGTCGATCAGGGTGATATTGTCGACCGCCGCGGCTCGCTCAATATCGACGACGAGGGTAACGAAACCCGGCGTAATGTATTGATTGAAGACGGTATTCTTGTCGGTTATATGCAGGATGAAACCAACGCCCGCCTGATGGGCGTCCCCGTTACCGGCAACGGCCGCCGCGAAAACTACGCCGCCGCGCCCATGCCGCGCATGACCAATACCTTTATGGAAAACGGCGCCTACGACCCGGACGAAATCATCGCCTCCATTGATAAAGGCATTTACGCTGTCAACTTCGGTGGCGGGCAGGTTGACATTACCAGCGGCAAATTCGTCTTTTCCGCCTCCGAAGCCTGGTGGGTGGAAGGCGGCAAACTTCAATATCCCGTCAAAGGCGCGACCCTCATCGGCAACGGCCCCGAAGTGTTGAAACACGTTTCTATGATCGGCAACGACACCGCGCTCGACACCGGCGTCGGCGTGTGCGGCAAAGAAGGGCAGAGCGTTCCCGTCGGCGTCGGCCAGCCGACCTTGCGGATTGATGCGGGGTTGACGGTGGGCGGAAGTGAAGTGTCTTGATGGAAAACGAGGCCGTCTGAAAAACGGGTCAGACTGTCAGATTCAAGAATCCGACTTACCCGCTTACCGTAATTAAACCAAAGGCCGTCTGAAACTTTTCAGACGGCCTCATTATTCAAAAACTTTATCCCTTATTCAAACCCTGTTTCCCCTCGCCCTCGCGGCGCAGTTCCTTAGGCAAAACAAACACAATACTTTCTTCCACGCCTTCGCCCTCGCGGACGGTATCGTGTCCCCAGCTTTGAATGGTTTCCAAAACCTCTCTGACCAACACTTCCGGCGCCGATGCGCCTGCGGTTACGCCGACTTTGTTTTTGCCTTCAAACCAAGCGCGCTCCAAATAGCCCGCATTATCAACCATATACGCATCCACACCGCGTTGCGCCGCCACTTCGCGCAAGCGGTTGCTGTTGGAAGAATTGGGCGAGCCGACCACAATCACGATGTCGCATTCCTCCGCCAGCTCTTTGACTGCTTTTTGGCGGTTGGTCGTCGCGTAGCAGATGTCTTCCTTGTGCGGATTGCGGATATTGGGGAAACGCGCGTTGAGCGCTTCGATGATGTCTTTGGTTTCATCGACCGAAAGCGTTGTCTGGCTCACATAGGCCAGTTTGTCGGGATTAGCGATTTCCAGCTTGGACACATCCTCCGGCGTTTCCACCAGCAGCATCCGCCCGGGCGCAAGCTGTCCCATCGTGCCTTCCACTTCCACATGGCCTTTGTGGCCGATCATCACAATCTGATAATCCTGCGCATCCAGCCGCGCCACTTCCTTATGCACTTTCGTCACCAGCGGACAGGTCGCGTCAAACACGCGGAACCCGCGCACCGCCGCCTCTGCCTGAACCGCCTTAGACACCCCGTGTGCCGAATAAACCAGCGTTGCGCCCGGCGGCACATCAGCCAAATCCTCAATAAAAACCGCGCCCTTATCGCGCAGATTATCGACCACAAATTTATTGTGAACCACTTCGTGACGCACATAAACCGGCGCGCCAAACTCCTCCAGTGCGCGCTCGACGATGCTGATGGCCCTGTCCACACCCGCGCAGAAACCGCGCGGATTGGCAAGCATAATGGTTTTTTCGGTCATAATCGGTGGTCTTTCGGGAAAATGTTCAGACGGCCTTTAAGCCTGAGGCCGGACTTCATGTTTGACAGCCTGCACGATCAGCTCATTGAGCGACGTATTCCGTTTCGCCGCCATTACCGCCGCTTCACGGTGCAAATCAGCGCCCAAGCGCACGTTCAGACTGCCTTTGTAAGGTTTTTCGGGTTCGATGCCTTGCTCTGCGCACAGAGACAGATAACCGTCCACCGCCTCACGGAACATCGTCTTGATTTCCGCCACCGTATCACCGCCGTAACTCAAAACGCTGCGGATATGCAGCACGCGCCCGTGCAGACAGTCATCTTCTTCACTGTATTCGATCGTACCCTGATAGCCTTTATAACTTAACAGATTATTCATTGCTGATTATTCCTGTGGTGCGCAAAACATCAGACAGCCTTGGCGGAAAAACAAGCAATAGTATCTTCAGACGGCCGCTTTCTTCTTCTGCCCAAAGCCGTCAATCACCAGCAGCACCGCGCCCACGCAGATGAAGCTATCGGCAATATTAAACGCAGGGTAATACCAATCTTTCCAATAAAACAGCAGAAAATCAATGACATGCCCGTAAGCCAAACGGTCGATGACATTCCCGACGGCCCCGCCGATAATCATCGCCGCCCCGAGCCTGCCCCAGCGGCCGAACTCCTCGCGCCAAATCCCGCGCGCCAGATAGCCCGAAATCAAAACCGCCAATCCCAGAAAGAAATACTTCTGCCAGCCGCCCGCATCCGCCAAAAAGCTGAATGCCGCGCCCGGATTGTAAACCAGCGTCAAATCAAAAAAGCCGGGAACCACATTCAGCCGTTCGGCGTAAGAAAACGCCGACAAAGCCGCCAGCTTCGTGAGTTGGTCAAACGCAATTGCCGCTACAGCCAGCAGCAGATAAGGAATTTTAGAACGTGCAGACATCGTTTCAGACGGCCTCAAAACAAAAAAACGTATTCTACATCAAAGCACAGGCTGCGTCTTTGCCGTCTGAAAAGCGGGCTGGCTGACGGTGCCGTTTGGATTGAAGCGGTTTTTCAGACGGCCTTATATACCCTTTGACACCCGCTTAAATGCAAATGAACCGTCAAGACCTGTTGCATAGAATGCAACAAAAAACGGGGAAAGGATTTAAAAAAGTACATTTTAATGTAAAGAAATGTGTGTATTTTTTTGAAATTTTAAGTTTTGTATTTTTATTATGCTAATATTCTTGTTTGGCGGTTGATAATCACTGCCGAACGGTATTTTGTTGCTCGCACAAATTACGCCGTTTTGACAGACGCACAGAAAACCTAGGTTGATGCTGATTCTGCCAAATCATTGGCCGTAGCAGAATCCACTATCGAAGCCAATATGGCAAAAGCAGAAGCCATTAAGGCGGAAGTCGCCGCTTTGTCGTCTGAAATTTCTAAAACCGATGCAGCAAAAGTAACAGCTGCTCACAGTAATTTTGATGCGCTGACCGATTTGCAGGAAACTTGGGTGGAAAGTGAATCTGTAAAAGCCTTGACGGGAGCTGAGAATACAATCAAGACTAATCAGGAAAAGGCAGATGAAGCCGCCCGCGAAATTTGAAGCGGTTTTTTGAGAAAAACTGACTTTTATCCTATTGCACCATGTGCAATAAAGTTTCAAATCCTGCCGAACAAAGGCAGGATTTTTTATTGGTTGTCGAACACAGCACTCGGATTGCTCGCTATGTGTCCGGAGGTACGGCAACATGTGTCTCACTTAAACAGGAGACCACCATGCATACCGAAATTAAAATGACCAAAACCTTATTTGCCCTGCTTAAAAAAATCGCGTACGCTCGAAACCAGAAAATGGGATGACTACGACTTTAAGGAAGTGGCGGTTTGGAGTGTCGAGGCCGCTTTGAAAGCTGCGTATGATGCAGGCTCCCGGGAAGCAGAAAGAAAGGCGCAAAAAGACAAGTCTAAGTAAACAAAGCGACGCTGCCGTCTCTTTTGTTTTACCAGTTGCAGATGACCAGCTCGCCGCTGGTCTTTTGCGTTTTATCGCATCCGACGGAGTAAGCCAGTTCCAGCCGCTGAATACGGAAGTCTTTGAACAACGTCCGAATATCGGGGTGGTCGTTGATGGAAAGCATAACCTTGCCTTTGCTCTCGGTCATCATCTTGGCCAGCAGCTCATACTGCGCCCAATCGAAGGCTCTGTCGTAGCCTGCCGTCTGCCAGTAAGGAGGGTCGGCGTGGAAGAAGGTGTGTTCGTGGTCGTAACGTTTGAAGCAGCGTTCCCACGGTTCGTTTTCGATGTACACGCCGTTGAGCCGTTGCTGCGCGGCTTTCAGACGGCCTGCAATGTCGGCGGCGGTAAAGCCGCGTCTGGTGGTGGCCGTGCCGAAGTGTTGGTCTGCTGTCTTGCCGCCGAAGGCGGTGTGTTGCAGGTAGAAGAAACGAGCGGCGCGTTGGATGTCGGTCATCACATCGGGCGGTGTGGACTGCAAAGGGCAAACACTTCGCGGCTGGTCAGCGCCCATTCAAACTGGCGCACAATCAGAGCACCAGCAACGATCCGTATTACGAATACCGGAAAAACAGGGCGTTTGTGGAGTTTGGCAAGACGTTTTGATGGGTTTGAAGAAGGCCGTCCGAATTTCGGTTACTGAACGTAGACTGAAGTATCAGACGGCCTTTGTTCGGATTGTCTGAGATTTAAGGCATCAGCGGTGCGGCTTGCAGGCCGGCGCTTTCTTCAAAACCAAACATAATGTTCATATTTTGAACGGCTTGGCCGGCTGCGCCTTTGACCAGGTTGTCGATAACGGACAGGGCAATCCATGTATTACTTTGCGGTGCGCGCTGGATGCTGATGCGGCAGATGTTTGCACCGCGGACGCTGCGGGTTTCGGGTGTGGAACCTGCGGGCATGATATCGACAAACGGGCTGCCGGCATAAAAATCACGGAGTATTTCATGCGGATTGCAGCCGTCTTCCAGTTGGAGATACAGCGTTGCGTGCATACCGCGGATCATGGGGGTCAGGTGGGGAACGAAAACAAACTGTTCGGCAATATTGCTTTGCAGGCCGTTGATGGTTTGTTTGATTTCGGGCAGGTGGCGGTGCCCGCCGATGCCGTAGGCTTTGAAGTTGTCGCCGGCTTCGCAGAGGAGCGAGCCGATGTTCGCTTTCCGTCCCGCGCCGGAAACGCCTGATTTGCAGTCGGCAATCAGCGGCAGGCCGTTTTTCAGACGGCCTGTTTGCAGCAGCGGCAGCAAAGGCAGGGAAACGCAGGTCGGGTAGCAGCCCGGATTGGCGACGATTTGGGCGGTTTTGATGCTGTCGCGGTTCATTTCGCACAGTCCGTAAACGGCTTGGGAAACGGTTTCGGGGCAGGCATGGGTCATTCCGTACCATTTTTCCCAAGTAGGAATGTCTTGGATGCGGAAGTCGGCAGACAAATCGACAATGCGCACGCCTTTTGCCAAGAGCGCGGGCGCTTCTTTCATGGCGATGCCGTTTGGCGTGGCAAAAAAGACGACGTCGCATTGATCTAATGCGGCTTCATCGGGCGTTTGAAACGTCAGATCGTAAATGCCGCGCAGGCTGGGGAAGTAGTCGGCAATGGCGACGCCGGCTTCGCTGCGGCTGGTGATGGCACTGACTTCGACGTTTGGGTGGATGGTTAGCAGGCGCAGCAGTTCGACGCCTGTGTAGCCCGTGGCGCCGACGATGCCTGCTTTGATTTTTTCGCTCATGATTGTCTCCGATGAAGATGGAAGCTGACAGTTTAAGTGTTGGCAGGCCGTCTGAAAAGTAGGGGCTGTGATTTCGTCCGGCTGTTGCGGCCGGTTGGGATGGACTGCCGCTTTTGTCGGATAGAAGGTTGGTTTGGAACTTTTACGGTGGCGTGTTGTCATATGATAAAGGCCGTCTGAAACGGGCTGTCGGGGTGTTTCCCTTTAGCGCTTTTTCAGACGGCCTTTAGGTTTGAACGGTAAAGACGGTTAGAACAGCAAATCGGTCGGTTCGTCGTAGGCCGGTGTGGCTTTGGGCTTCGGATTTGCAGCCGGGCTTTTCGGCGCGGATGCTGCCGCGGGTGTCGAAGCGGGCTTGGCAGCGGGGATTGCTGCGGCAGAGGCCGGAGTGCTGTCCCCTGCGTCAACTTCGATTTCCGAACCTGCCGGCAATACCTGATTTTTAACCGGTGCCGGTTTGGGGATGTATTTGGGTTTGCTGTATGCGGCGGTGCCGTCGTTCCATGTCAATGATTTCAGGGGGGCTTTCAGCTTTACGCCTTTGGTGCAGGTCAGGCAGTTGGCGGCGCCTGTGCGTGCTTTCAGGATGGCATCGACGCGTTTGCTGCTGATGGTTTTGCCGTTTGCTTTTGCCCATGCGGCGATGCTTTTACGCAATGCGGCGGTATCGAGATTTTTTTTGCTGTATGGGTCGCGGAATGCGGCGAGCCAGAGGTTTTTGTTGGCATCTTCGTTTAACGAGGCCATCTGATAGATGACGTAAGCGGGCGAACCTGTGGTAATGGATTTGGCAAATTCCAGCGCGTCGGGCGATTTCATGCGCACACAGCCGTGGCTGCGGACGCCGGGAACGCTGGAGGGGGCGTTGGTGCCGTGGATGCCCAGGCCGAGTTTGGGGTCGCCAAGTCGTACAAATACGGGGCCGAGTGGATTTTTCGGGCCGGGCGGAATGGTTTTGACGCCGTCTTTGAGTTCTTTTTGAATGGATTTCGGGATGTGCCAAGTCGGGTTGAATGCTTTGACGCCGATGTGGTGTTCGCCCAAATTGGTTTGCGTCAGGGCTTTGCCTACGGCAACGGGGTAAACTTTGGTCAGCTTGCCGTCGGTATAGACAAACAGGCGCAGCTGGGGGATATTGATGAAAACATGCTGGCCGGATGATGCGGGGGAAACATCCGGCAGCAGTGTGTTGGAAAAGGCGGTATTTGCGAGTAAAAGCGCGGTCAGACCGAGGTAGAGTTTTTTCATGTTATTTGCGGGATTAACAAAGAGTTAAAAGGGAATTTCGGCGCAATCATACCTCAATCTCGGGTGTTTTGTGAGAGAATAAATCAGGCAGTAGAAAAATTTCGGTAAGCAGTTGTGTGGAAATGTTATTCGGATGTGATTCTGATGGGTAAAACGGAAGTTTCAGGTGTTGTGGCCGATGTGTCTTCTTTGGATTTCGAGGGGCGCGGTGTGGCGAAAATCGGCGGCAAAACGGTTTTTGTTAAAGGCGCTATGCCGTCTGAAAAAGTGGTTTGCCGGATTGTGAAATCGAAGAAGCAGTTTGATGAGGCGGAGACGGTAGAGGTTTTACGCGCTTCCGGCGAGCGGGTGGAACCTGAGTGTCGCTATTTTGATACATGTGGCGGCTGTGCGTTGCAGCATATTGCGCCGCAGTCTCAGGTTGCGTTTAAACAGCGTATTGTGGAAGAGCAGTTGGCACGCATCGGTAAGGTTGTGCCGCAAAGGGTTTTGCCGCCGATTTACGGGGCGGCGTGGCATTACCGTAGTCGTGCCAGATTGAGCGTGGAGGTGGATAAGGCAGGCCGTCTGAAAATGGGATTTCATGAGAAGAAGACGAATGATGTAGTCGATATCCGGTCGTGTAAGCTTTTGCCTGTTCATATTTCGGGCTGCCTGCCGCAGGTGGGCGATCTGCTTCGGCGTTTGGTTGGCGCTGCGCAGCAAGTAGGGTTTGTCGAGTTTTATTTTGGGCAAGAACTAACTGTACTTAATATCAAACTCAATAATAGTCCGTCTGAAACTGTTCGGAATATTATTAAAGAGTGGTTTGACAGTACGCTGGCAGGTGTTGCGGAAAAGTGGCAGATTTGGCTGCAATGCGGAAAGGAAAAATCCTGCGTTTTTTATCCTGACGGCAATATGGTTTTGAAGTATGTTTTGCCTGAGTTTGATGTGGAAATGCCCTACCGGCCTGGTGATTTTACGCAGGTCAATGCTGAGATGAATGCGGTAATGGTCAGCCGCGCTTTGGGAATGTTGGATATCAGGCCCGGGGAGCGGGTGGCCGATTTGTTTTGCGGGCTAGGGAATTTCAGCCTGCCTATGGCAAAATGTGGGGCTGAAGTACTCGGGATTGAGGGTTCGGAAACTTTAGTTGCCCAGGCGGCTCAGAATGCTGTTGTGAACAAATGCAGGCAGTCGGCGGCTTTTTTGGCTGCGGATTTGTTTGAAATCGGGGAAACCGACGCTGCGGCTTGGGGGAAGTTTGACAAAATGCTGCTCGATCCGCCGAGAAGCGGTGCTTATGCTGTCGTAAAGTCTCTGCACGCGCCGTATCTGCCAAAAAAGATAGTGTATGTTTCCTGCAATCCGGCAACGCTAGCAAGGGATGCGGCGGTTTTGGTTGAAAAGGGTTATATATTCAAAGAAGTAGGTGTGATGAATATGTTTTCGCAAACGGCTCATGCGGAGGCTGTTGCGCTGTTTGAGTTGTAAAACCGCAAAACAGTTTTTATGTAAAATGGTTTTTCATGTAATTATCGGGGGAATCATGTTATTATCATCTCATCATTTGGGAATAACGTGATTCGGCAGGATTCAGGCGCTGCTTTTCAGCCTGAAATGTTGGATGTTTAGTATTTATATAAAGATGGAAGTTTGCTCCGGCACATCATTCGGGAGGTATTCTTGGACTACACGCTTTTAATCATCTTGCTGGCGTTATTGCTGCTGGTCTTGTTGTTCGTCCGCTATAAGCAAGGCGGTTCGGCAACAGGCAAGTCGGCAAAGGCAACGGTGCAGAATCATCAACAAAACCATACGGACGGTCAGGCCGGGGGTGCAGACTGGATGGATAAAGTCAGCCAGTCTGTTTCCAGCGCCGAAAGTCAGGACTGGGAATGGGGTGGCGATACCGGAGGTGTGGGGGATTCTACCGCGTCCGTGTCGGCGCAGGAGGTTGACCCTCTGACAGAGTATCAGGTCTATAAACAGTTCGGTTATGAAAGTAAGGCTGCCGAGTCGTTGGCGGGGTATTTGAACCGTCTGAATGATAGTGCGCCTGAGAAACTGGTGCATGAATTAATCGGTCTTAATCTGCGCGTCGGCAACATCGATATGTTGGCTGAGACGTTGGGACGACACGGTTCGGTTCTGTCTGACGAAAGTTTTGCCGAATACGTCAAAGTCGGCCTGATGTCTGAGACTACCCATTTGGGGTTGCGCGTTTTGGCGGAAAAACGGCTTGGCTGGAATATGCAGGAAGTCGACCGGCAGATAGGCGAAGGCGGAAGTTTGGAGGAAAATGCCGGACAGGGTTCGGTTATGACTGTCGAATCTCCGCAGCACACCGAGCCAAATGAGGTAAAACGTATGCCGATCGTATTGGGTAAAAAAGAATTTGAAGATGTCAGTCCTGAGGAAATAGGTGCGGTTATTGGTTTTGTAAAACCTGAGCAGAGCGCCAAAATCTTGAAGGATAAGGCTGATTACGGAACGGTGTTGCAGCAGTATAACCGCGCCATTCAAAATTCCCCCAAACCTGCAAGTCTGATCATCGATGCATTGAAATTAGATTATCAGAACCACGAGATCGGTCAGTTTGCAGGCCATTTATGGAAACTGTACTATTCGCTGGGTCAGTATGGCCGCCAAGTCAAAGAACGTATGCTGGGCTGGGGATACAGCTTGGGCTATCACGAAATTTTTGATGATTTGGAAAAGGGGCCGACCGAGAAGAAAGTTCGCGAAATTGGTTTGGAACGAGGTTATATCCAGCCTACATCGTTGCAGATGAAGGCAAAATACCGCGATTTGGTACAAAAGGATTCTTCGGTCATTAGTGTCAATTCATCTCCTGCAGAGGATGCGCTTAAAGAGGTTGAGTCTTTGCTGATGTACGGCCAGTTAGATCAGGCTATCGGCGTTTTGGAGCAGGCAGTTTTGCAATATCCGGATGAGTCTCAGCTTTATATCATGCTGTTCGATCTGTACGAACGTGCGGAAGATTGGACGCGCTTGGAGCAATTCCTGCGTCTGTTGCGTGAACGTGTCGTCAGTCTGCCGGAAGAGGTGGTATTGGCAATGAGCCGTTTACTGCAACGTGTGAATCAAAATTCGAAGAAATAAATAAAAATAAGTTAAGAAAATAACTAAGAGAGTACCGCGAATGGACAATCTATTACCTAAAATTAAAACCATACACATCATGCTGCAGGAAATGGGCGAACAGCAGGAAGCTGTGTTCCGTATGGCTTTTAAAATGCACAATACGACGAATTATGAAATTGTTACTCCTGACTCAGCAGTAAAGCCTGACTTGGTTTTGGTCGATACCGATACCGAACAGGGGATGAGAACATGGGGGGCTTCAAAAGCCGCTTATCCTGATGTTCCTGTCGCCATGTTTTCCTCTTCTGAGCCGTCTGTAACTACTCCGTATCTGCCTAAGCCGATTAAATTTGATTCCTTATTTCCCGTTTTGCGCAGTTTAAGTCAGGGCGGTAACGTTTTTGACGCATCTGCGTCCAGGGAAAGAAGTGCGGTTGTGGATGCTTCCTCAAATCTGGACGGAGCCAGAAAAGCGACCATTCACCGTTTTAACCCCCAAAAAGGTGTGTTGGGTGCATTGAAATTTGCCAGCCAGGGACATCAGGATATTGCTATTTTGCATGAGGGAAAACCGGTTCTGATTGTTTTTCCGAATATCCAGCGGGTTCTTTTAACCGTCAGCGCTACGGAATTGGAAAAACTGTGCAAAGACGACAATCTTGCAGTTGTCTGCAAAGTTGTACCGGATAATCCTCAGTGGAAAGAAAAGGCTAAAGTAACCATTATGTCGTGTCTTTGGCAAATGGCTATTTGGACAGCCCAAGGCCGTCTGATTTATCCGATGACGCCGCAAACAGTATTTACATTAAAACGCTGGCCGAATCTGACCCGCTTGGCTCATGTGCCCGAATCTATGAGATTGTCGGCATTCTTAACTAAAACATCGGTTAATTTGAACATCCTGTATAAGGTCATGCCTTTGGAAATGCCGGATATTTTGAACTACCTGGCTGCTACTTCGGTAACGGGATTTTTGGCAACAGATGCCGAGTATGCAGTTGACCAAAAGGCAGCGGACGTAAGTGAAAAAGTAAAAGTTGACGGTACGGTAGATACGCCGATGGCCAAAGAGGCTGAGAAGATTGCCGGCCCGTCAGCAGAACAGCCGCGCGGTCTGCTGCAACGACTGATGCGTAAATTGATTGGTAAAAAATAATAAAAAGGACGAGTAATGAAAGAAAATAAAATTATCTTTACCGGTCCGGTCGGGGTAGGTAAAACAACAGCTATTTCCGCCTTATCAGACGAACCGCCGGTTCAGACAGATGCATCTGCCTCCGATATGACTTTGGTTCGCAAAGGTTATACAACGGTTGCCATGGACTACGGTGTCATTCATTTGGATGAAGAAACCAAAGTGCATCTGTATGGGACACCCGGACAGGAGCGTTTTAACTTTATGTGGGAAATTTTAAGCCAAGGCAGTATGGGCTTGGTGTTGCTGTTGGATAACACGCGCACTAATCCGTTGAAAGACCTCCAGTTTTTCTTGGAGGCATTCCGTGAGCTGCTGAAAAAAGCGCCTTTGGTTGTCGGCGTTACAAAGATGGACATCCGTTCGTTGCCGGGAATTGACGTGTATCAGAAATATTTGGCTCAGAATAATTTCAATGTACCGGTTTTTGAGATTGACGCTCGTCGCGAAGATGATGTGAAACAACTGGTTAGCGCGATGTTATTCTCAATTGATCCTGGTCTAGAGGTATAAAATGGAATCAACATTATCTTTACAGTCGAATCTATATCCTAAGATTACACCGGCAGGTGCTTATTACGCCATTTCCAGCGATTCTCCCAGTGCCAGCAGAACGCTGCTTTACGGCCTGCTGAGAGCCGAGTCGAGCGAAGCCATCAGTAGCGAAAAAATTCTGGCATGGGCGGATACCAGCGACATCAATACCGCATTGAATCTTTTATACAGATTGCAGCGTTTGGAATTTTTATACGGTGATGAAAACGTCAGCACAGAAGATGTTCGTCTTTCAGACGAGCAGCTTTCCGGCCTGTTGGCACAATTATCAGGTTCGGGCAAAGCGCTGCTGGCAGATGAGGCTGGTCTGTATTTTGCCAACGTCGGTTTCCATCATGAGGCTGCTGAAGAATTGGGTCTGTTGGCCAGCGAAGTTGCCCGCATGGAAAGCAACCACCGTTTGCTGATACAGAACAACCTCTATATCAACAACAGCGCATGGGGCATTTGTGACCCGTCAGGACAAAGCGAGCTGACCTTTTTCCCGCTTTATATCGGTACAACCAAATTGATTTTGGTCATCGGCGGAATGCCTGATTTAAACAAAGAGGCTTTTGTAACATTGGTTAAAGCCCTATATCACCGATACGGCAGCCGCTAAACGTAACCCGATAAATTAACCATTTTGGAATAGAACAGATATGCAACAATTATTAATTTCCGTATTGAGCGATTTGAACAATACCTCGGCCGATATTACCGCATCAGCCGTTATTTCCCCTGACGGTCTGCCGATTGCGACCCTTTTGCCCAACCATCTGAATGCCGACCGTGTCGGTGCGATGTCGGCCACGTTGCTGGCACTGGGCAACCGCTCCGTGCACGAGCTGGCTTGCGGCGAACTCGACCAAGTCATGGTAAAAGGCAAAAACGGCTATATTCTGCTGAGCCAGGCAGGCGAAAATGCCGTATTGGCCTTGATTGCTAAAGAAAGCGGCAAACTCGGCTTGATTTTGCTTGATGCTAAACGCGCAGCCAAGCATATCGCCGAAATTTTGTAAAAAGTTTTTTGAAAACAGAAAACCAACTTGAAATCCGCATGGCAAAGTCAATACGGGTTTTGATGATATACTGAAGGCCGTCTGAATTTTTTCAGACGGCCTTCAGTGCGCCGGTTGAACATGCTGAGTTGGAGACGGTTTTCGGATCTTTTCCTTTGTTTTATCCCGCCCAACGTTTGAATATCAGTGAAGTATTGATCCCACCAAAAGCAAAATTGTTGCTCATCACATAATCCGTTTTGATTTCGCGTCCCGAGTCTCGGATATAGTCCACATTGCCGCATTGTGGGTCGGGATCATTCAAATTGATGGTAGGGGCAAACCAGCCGCTGTTCATCATTTCAATGGAGAACCATGCTTCCAGAGCGCCGCATGCACCGAGGGTGTGGCCGAGGTAGCTTTTTTGCGAACTCATGGGGACGTAGCCGAATACGGCTTCGGTGGCCAGCGTTTCAGCGATGTCGCCTTTGTCGGTAGCCGTGCCGTGTCCGCTGACATAACCGATTTTTTCAGACGGCAATGCGGCATCTTTCAAGGCCAACTCCATACATTTCTGCATGGTGGCTTTTTGTGGTTGGGTAACGTGGCTGCCGTCGCTGTTTGCGCCGTAGCCGATGATTTCGGCGTAAATTTTTGCGCCCCGTGCCAGCGCGTGTTGCAATTCTTCGATAACGAATATTCCGGCGCCTTCGCCGATGACCAAACCGTCCCGGCCTTTGTCGTAAGGGCGGGGTGTTAATTCGGGCTCATTGTTACGGCGGCTGGCGGCATAGAGTGAGTCGAATACATAAACTTCGGACGGGCAGAATTCTTCTGCACCGCCGGCCAACATCATGTCGATCATGCCGTATTTTATAGACTCGTAGGCATAGCCGATGGCTTGGCTGCCTGAGGAGCATGCGCTGGATGTGGGGATAATCCGACCGGTCAAGCCGAAAAAGATGCCGATGTTGGCAGCGGTGGTGTGCGGCATCATGCGGATATAGGTGTTGGCACTGAAATTGCGTGAAGCCCCTGTCATCAGAAGTTCGCCCAAATCGCGGATGTCTTTAGTGCTGCCGGAGGAAGAGCCGCAGGCGACGCCCATGCTCCCGTCTTTAATGCGTTCATCGCCGAGCAGCCCTGAATCTGTCAGCGCCTGTTCGGCGGCATCGACTGCCAAATGGGAAACGCGCCCCATGCTGCGTAACTGTTTGCGCGTCCAATGGGCGGGAGGGGCATAATTTTCAATCGGTGCGCCGAGTTGCGCTTCCAAATCAGGAAACCGTTCTGTCCAGCCTTCCATTTTTTTCACGGCGTTGCGCCCTTGCTTAAAGGCCGTCTGAATGCTGTCCCAGTCGCGGCCTAAAGCGGTGATGCCGCCGATTCCTGTTACCACTACTCTTCTTTTGTTCAACATAATCCACCGTTTACCGAAATGACTTGGCGCGTGATGTACGCTGCTTTTTCGTCCATTAAGAAACATACTGCGTGCGCTACTTCCTCAGGCGTACCCATGCGGTTTGCCGGTATTGCCTTCAGGATTTCTGCCACGGGGACATTTTCATCGACGATTTCGGTATCAATCAAGCCCGGAGCCACGCAGTTAACCGTAATTTTACGCTTCGCCAATTCTACCGCCAACGCCTTTGCTGCGCCGATGATGCCTGCTTTTGAGGCACTGTAGTTGACTTGTCCGCGATTGCCCGTGATGCCCGAAACCGAAGTCATGCAGATGATTCTGCCTGCCCGGCGGTGGCGTATCATCGGCATGATGGCGGGGTGGAGGATATTGTAGAAACCGTCCAGGTTAGTACGCAGCACATTATCCCAATCGTCGTCTTCCAGCGCAGGAAACGCATTATCGCGGGTCAACCCTGCGTTTAAGACGATGCCGTAATACGCGCCGTTTTCCTCTATGTCGGCGGTCAGGATTTCCCGGCAAGCCGGCCGGTCGGAAACGTCAAACTGCAATACGCGGGCGTTGGCGCCTGTTTGGCGGATTTCGGCGGCAACAGCCTCCGCTTCCTCCCTGCGGCTGCGGCAATGGATGACGATGTCGAATCCGTCTGCGGCCAGGGCAAGCGCAACGGCTTTTCCGATGCCTCGGTTGGAGCCGGTAATTAAAACGGTTTGTCGGGACATGGGTTTCCTTATCTTTATGTCGAGGCCGTCTGAAACTTTTCAGACGGCCTGAGGGATTATTCGGATGATGCAGACGGCGGCTCTTTCGGGCTGTACACGTTCAGTGCAGCTTGAATCAGCAGGCCGTCTGAAGGGAGTTGCGGGCGGGCTTTGTCGGGTGCGTCCGTCCAGCGAAGTTCGCAGTCGAAAATGCCGAAACCTGATGCGTCTTGGGTGGAGACGGCGGCTTTCACTTCCAGCTGGGTACCAATCGGAATGGTATCGGCAAACAGGTTGAGTTTGCGTGTGCCGAGCAAAAAACCGAGTTTGACAGGTTTGCCTGCATTGTGCGCCATGCAGCCTGCAAAAGCGCCTATGCCCTGCGCCATGATTTCCATGCCCGACATGCAGGGAACCGCACCGTCCCGCAGCAGGATATGGTCTGCGCCGATATGGGCTGTGGCGGTCAGATGCGTATTGCTGTATTCGGTCACGGCGTCAAGCAGAACCATTTTCCCGCTATGGGGCAATAGTGGGGCAACGGCGGTAATCGGACAGGTCAGCGGGGCGGGAGTGTTCGGCATAAGGGTTTTCAGACGGCATCAAAATCGGGTTTTTATTAAGCGGCTATTATATGCGATTAGTAGTTTTCGAGAAATCTATCGGTTAGAATACGCCTAATGTAAATTTTTGAAAGCGGATGGGATGGACTCCTGCTGTTTTTCGTTTAATATCAAGGCTTGGAACGCTGCAAGCAGTCGGATTGCCGATAAGGAACAATGGCGGCTTTGGGCGGAAGGCGGCTTGGCTGCCGACGCGCAGCCCGAGCATAAACCCGCCGTCGCCTTTCTGCCCGCGATGCAGCGGCGGCGGCTGGGTTTGGCCGCCCGGCTGATGTTTGAGGCAGCTTGGCCGTTGGCAGAGGAATTTTCCGGTGCGCCGTTGGTGTTTGTTTCGCACGACGGCGAGCTCAACCGCAGTTTCGAGCTTTGGCCGGCGTTGATTTGCGGAGAGGGCGTTTCGCCGACCTCGTTCGGTCTGTCGGTGCATAATGCGCTGGCGGGGCAATGGTCTGTCCAGCGCGGCGATATGTCGGAAAACACGGCGCTGGCGGTGGGTGCGGACGGTTTTGAGAACGCGCTGGCCGAGTGTTACGCCATGCTTTGCGAAGGCGCGGAACGTGTGTTGCTGGTGGCGGCGGAAGACCCGTTGAAATCCGAATATGCGCTCGAAGCTGGGCGTGCGCCGTTTCCTTATGCCGCGGCATTTTTATTGGAAAAAGGCAGCGGGTACAGCATGGCGCTGGCAGAGAGGCCGTCTGAAAAACGTTTTTCAGGATTGCGCTGCGAACCTTATTGGGGCGCGATCGACTGGCTGAAGTTTATGCTCGACGACAAGATTCAGACGGCCTCGCACACGCGCGCAGGGCGGCATTGGCAATGGCGGAAACCATGAAAGCGAAACTCGATTATCTGCGCCGTTTCCTTGCCACACTTTTAGGATTTGTTTTGTTCGGCGTGGCGGGCGTATTGTTCAAACTCGCGCTACTGCCTTATACGTTCAAGTCCACCAAAGGAGATTTGCCGCGCCAGCTCAAGGCGCGGCGTATGGTCGGGCGGGTTTGGAAAGTGTTTGTGCGGTATTTGGAATGGTCGGACGTTTTGAAAGTCGAGTTTGACGGATTGGAAAAACTCGGCCGGCCGGCGCAGTTGGTTTTGTCCAACCACCCCTCGCTTTTGGATGTTGTGCTGCTGATCAGCCATTGCCCCGACTTGAACTGCGTCGTCAAAAAAGACTTGGTTCACAACCCCGCTATGCAAAGCCAGATTCTTGCCACAGGCTACATTCCCAACGACGAATCAATGGAAATGCTTGACGAAATCAGCGAAGTGTTTCAAAGTGGACAGAGCCTGCTGATTTTCCCCGAAGGCACGCGCACCGGTTGGGACGGTCAGGTCAAACTCCACCGCGGCGCCGTTTCCATCGGGCTGAGAAGCGCCGCCGTCATCACGCCTGTTTATATTAAAATGGATCCGCCCAACTTTAAAAAAGGGCAACCTTGGTATCAAATTCCGCCCAAACGGATACACTACCGCATTACCGTCGGCGACGACATCCTTCCGCAGGACTGGCTGGCCGACAAACCTCTGCCGATTGCCGCAAGGCGGTTAAACGAGCATCTTCAAAACGACTTTATACGGAAAACCACATGAATCTGGAAACCCGAATCAAACAACTGATTATCGACAGCTTAGGCTTGGAAGACATGACCGTTGACGACATCGAAACTGATGCCCCGCTTTTCGGCGACGAAGGGCTGGGATTGGATTCCGTCGATGCCCTCGAGCTGGGTTTGGCCGTGCAGAAAGCCTTTGATTTCCAGCTGGAAGACGGCAGCCAAAACCTGCGCGAACATTTCGCCAGCGTCAAAACCCTCGCCGAATTTGTGAAAAGCCGCCAAGCATAAGGAAACCGCCATGACCGAACAGGAAATCCGCCAAATCCTCACCGACGCGCTGGTCAACCTTTTTGAAATCGAACCCGAGCGCATCAAACCCGAAACCAATCTCTACGAAGACCTCGAAATCGACAGCATCGACGCCATCGACCTCATCGACCACATCAAACGCGAAACCGGCCGCAAACTCCAGGCCGAAGATTTCCGCAGCGTGCGCACGGTTGAAGACATCGTTCAAGCCGTTGCCCGCAAAGAAGCCGACGCGTAAGACTTTGCAGACGGCCTGTCAGGCCGTCTGCAAACAGCGGTGCGGGCGAATGACGTCCGGCAGCCGTTTTGCAAAATTTCCCACCCATGAAAACCGTCGGACAAATTTTTCTTACCGTTCTCAGCCTTGCCTACCCGTTTCTCTGGTATTACGGCCGTGAAAACGGCGCATTTTTCTGGCTTGCCACCCTGATGTGTGTCCTTTGGATTACCCGCGCCGTCACGCAGCAAACAAGCGCCCAACGGCTGGTTTCATGGGCCGTTGCCGCCTTTTTCGCCGCCGTTCTGTTTTTCGGACGGCCTGACAGCATGTATTGGTATCCCGTCGCCGTCAGCGCCCTGATGTTGGCCGCATTCGGCGGCAGCCTGTTTGCCAAACAAACCCTCGTCGAACGCCTCGCCCGCCTGCAACACCCCGACCTGCCGCCCGAGGGCGTGCGCTATACCCGAAAGGTCACGCAAATCTGGTGCGCCTTTTTTATTTTCAACGGCACAACCGCCGCGCTTTTGGCCCATACGGCGCATTACGACTGGTGGGCGGTTTACACGGGCATAGTGTCATATGTGTTGATGGGGCTGCTGGGCGGCGGAGAGTGGCTGTATCGGAAAACGGTGTTGAAACTTTGAGGCCGTCTGAAATTGCAGGACAGCATCCGATTGCTGTTTTATAGTGAAATAAAATAATAAAGATACAAGGCGGCAAGGCGCAGACAGTACGGGTAGTACGGGACAGATGAACTTGGGGCTTCAGCGCCTTAGTGAATCGTCCTCTTTTAGCTCAGCCGCAGCCAACGAAGTAGATGTTGTATTTTAATTCACTATAAACGTTCAACCGAAAGACAGTCCGCCTGAATAAATGACTATGCAGAAACTCACCCAAATCTTTTCTCCAACCCTCAATTCCGACGACCTTATCGCCGTTTCGCCGGACTGGACGCGTGCGGATTTCAACCGTACGGTGTTTGCCCTGTCAGGCCGTCTGAAAGCGGCGGGCGTGCGCTCGGCGGCGCTGTGGTTTGAAGATGCAGCGCTGTTTGCCTGTGCGGTTTTGGCGGCTTGGCATGCGGGCGCAGAGGTTTGGCTGCTGCCGAATCTCGCGGCGGAAAATACGGAGTGGGGCGGCGGTGCGGATGTTTGGCTGACGGATGTGCCGTCTGAAATTGCTGCAAAAAATGTTTCAGACGGCCTGAATATTTGGAGTGCGGCAGATGTTGCGCGGATGCCGTCTGAAAATATTGGAAACAGCCTGAATCATGAGGATTTCCGGATTCCTGCGGCTGCGCGGGCGTTGTTGAAAACGTCGGGTTCGAGCGGCGCGTCGCAGATTGTGGTGAAAACGGCGGCACAAATGGAAGCGGAAGCGTGGATGCTGGCGCAGACGCTGCCGTTTCAGGAAGATGTTGCAACGGTTGCCGGTAGCGTGTCGCCGCAGCATATGTATGGATTTACCTTCCGTTTTGCGCTGGTGCTGACGATGGGGTGGCCTATGGTTCGGGCGCAATGCGTTTATCCGGAAACCTTGCTGGCGGCTGCGGCGGCGCAGGAAAAAAGCGTGTGGATTGCCAGCCCCGCGCTGCTCAACCGTTTGGGCGCAAACCGCAACTGGAATGCGCTTGAGGGCAGGGTGGCGGGCATTGTGTCGGCGGGCGGCGCGCTGCCTGACGATACGGCAGATTTGCTGGCGCAATATGCGGTGCGCCCGTTTGAGATTTACGGCAGTACCGAAACGGGCGTGGCGGCATGGCGGTCGGGATCGGCGTTGTGGCAGCCCTTGCCTGAAGTGGTTTTGGCACAGAACGATGCGGGCGCATTGAGCGTGGCGTCGCCGTGGAGCGGCGGGCGTTTTCAGACGGCCGATTTGGTGGAAATGCAAAACGGCGGCTTTACGCTTTTGGGGCGGCAGGACCGCATTATCAAATTTGAGGACAAACGGGTGTCGCTGACCGAAATCGAACACAAACTGCTGGCGCACGACTGGATTGCCGATGCGCATTGCGGCGTTCATCCGCAGCACGGCCGTATTGCGGTATGGGCGGCGCTGAATGCCGAGGGCATCGAAGCCTTGCGCGGACAGGGCAGGGCGGCGGTGGCGGCGGTTTTAAAACGTCATCTGGCCGGTTCGCTCGACAAAGTAGTGCTGCCGCGTTACTGGCGTTTTGCCGATGCGCTGCCGCGCAATACGCAGTCGAAAATCGCCGCGGCGGATTTTCAGACGGCCTTTACGGAAGCGCAGACATCGCCTGTATGGATGCCGTCTGAAAATCCGGCGGCGCAGGAAAACGGTTTTGAGTTTGTCGGTAAAGTGCCTTTGGATTTGGCATACTTCGGCGGACATTTTGCCGGGTTTCCGCTGGTGCCGGGGGTGGTCGAACTGCAATGGGTTCGCGATTTGGCGGCGCAATTTGAATGGGGGCGGCAAAGTGTCGTGCGCGTGGAAAACCTGAAATATCAGCAGTTTGTCCGCCCAAACGATACCGTTGCCGTCCGCTTGGATTATGATGCCGGGAAAAACAGACTGACCTTTAAAATGACCAACAGTGACGCGGTATGCGCGGGCGGACGGCTGGTGTTCGGTACGTTTGGCGGCAACGGATAACGGGCGTTTGGTTTTTCAGACGGCTTATAAGATTATTAAAGAAACGGAACGCATGATGAGAATTTTCCCCAATCTGGAAAAACGCTACGGCGAGGAGCAGCTCTCCGCAGGCGCAGCGCAGCGCCTGGCTCAGGAAATCGCTTTCGGGCCGGTTGTTTTCCAAGTATCGCGCCTGATGGTCAAACTCGGCATCCTTGATTTGCTCAACAGCCGTTCAGACGGCCTGACCTTGGATGAAACCGCCGAAAAAGCAGGCATCAGCCGCTATGCCGCGCAGGTTCTGTTGGAGGCATCGCTTTCCATCGGCACGGTTTTGCTGCGCGACGAACGCTATTCCATCAGTAAGGCGGGCTGGTTTCTGCTGAAAGACAAAATGGCGCGGGTCAATATGGATTTTGTGCAGGACGTCTGCTATCAGGGAATGTTTGATTTGGAGGCGACGCTGCAAACGGGCAAACCCGAGGGTTTGAAAGTCTTCGGCGAATGGCCGACTGTTTATGAAGGTTTGTCGCAACTGCCTGAAAACGTGCGCCAAAGCTGGCTGGCGTTTGACCACCATTATTCCGACAGCTCGTTTCCCGAAGCGCTGCAAACCGTATTTGCCCGCCCCGTGAAAAAACTGCTCGATGTCGGCGGCAATACCGGTCGCTGGGCGCAGCAATGCGTTGCGTTCAATCCCGAGGTGGAAGTTACCGTTATGGATCTGCCCCAACAAATCGGCCTGATGCGCGAGGCGGTAAAGGGGAAAACGGGCGAAGAGCGGATTCACGGCCATCCAGCCGATTTGTTGGATAACAGCGTGCCGTTTCCCGGGGGGTTCGATGCGGTTTGGATGAGCCAGTTTCTCGACTGTTTTTCCGAAGAAGAAGTGACCGCGATTCTGACCCGCGCCGCGCGTTCGATGAGTGCGGATACCGTACTTTATATTATGGAGCCTTTCTGGGACAGGCAGCGCTACGAAACCGCCGCCTACTGCCTGACCCAAACCAGCCTCTACTTTACCGCCGTCGCCAACGGCAACAGCAAAATCTACCGCGCCGAAGACATGGTGCGTTGTGTGGAAACCGCCGGTTTGAAAGTGGAAAAAATTTCAGACGGCCTTGGCTTGGGACACAGCATTCTGCATTGCCGTTTGGCCTAATGCCGTCTGAAAAATCCTGAATCATGAAAACACTCGCCCTGATTCCCCACTACAACCATCCCGATACCGTTGCCGCCGTCGTCAGCGCCGTGCGCGGTTTCGGGCCGGACGTATTGGTGGTGGATGATGGTTCGGATGCCGTCTGCAAACCTGTTTTGGCGGCGTTGGAACAAACAGACGGTGTGCGCGTCATTTACCGTCCGGCCAACGGCGGCAAAGGGGCGGCCATGAAAACGGGTTGGAACGATGCCGCGCAGCGCGGCTATACCCATGTTTTGCAGGTCGATGCCGACGCGCAGCATTGTCTGGACGATACCGCCAAGCTGCTTGCCGAAGCGGAAAAACACCCCGAAGCGGTCATTTGCGGTTGGCCGCAATACGGCGGCGATGCGCCGAAAGCGCGGCTGTACGGGCGGAAAATTACCGATTTTTGGAACATGGTCAACACCTGTTCCACCGACATCAAAGACGGAATGTGCGGCTTCCGCCTTTACCCGCTTACCCCCGTTTTGGCGCTGGTGCGCGAAGAACATATCGGCAACGGCATGGATTTCGATACCGAAATTTTGGTGCGCCTCTACTGGCGCGGCGTGAAACCCGTCTGGGTGAAAACGCCCGTCAGCTATGCGCCCGACGGCGTTTCGCATTTTCGGGCGTTTGAAGACAACGTTTTAATCAGCAAAATGCACGCGCGGCTGTTTTGCGGCATGGTCTGGCGCAGGCTGACGGGACGGTGGAAAAAGGCCGTCTGAAATCCTGTTATCTGTAACCGGATTTCAGGCGGCCTTGTTTTGTTTGGAATGTCGGGCGTTACGCGATATATACCGTCCAAAAATGCGAAAGCGGCATCACCAAAACCAGCGCAGGCAGCATATTGGCGACGGGAAACGGCTTGATGCCCATAATCCGCAAGCCTGTTGCCAGCATAATCAGCCCGCCGCAAGCAGCGAAATCGGCGCGCATTTCGGGTGTGGCAAGCGGAATAACCAGCGAAGCCAGGAAAAACAGCGTGCATTGCACCAGCATCTGCGGCACGGCAATAAAAGCGACCATCACGCCCAAGCTGATGGCGAAAATGGCGGCGGTAAAGACGTCCAAAATCGCTTTGATATAGAGGATGGACGGCTCGCCCGTCATGCCCTCGTGCATCGCGCCGAAAATGCCCATGCCGCTGAAGCCGAACAGAATGACCAGCGAAACATAGTTTTCGATGAATGTTTCGGCGGGCATGCCGTCTTTGGCGGGAATGAGTTTGTCGGCAAACGTCCGCGCCGCGGCGGCCAGTTTGGCAAAGCCATTTTCGATGCCGATCCATTCGCCCAAAGCCGTGCCGATGACGGCGGCCAGCGAAACGGGGGCGTAATTGGCGACTTTGGGGATGGTGATGAACGCCAATCCGACCGAGAGTAGGCCGAACAGCGTCGGCAGATTGGCGCGCACGCGTTCGGGCAGTTTGCCGCCCAGCGTTGCGCCGGCGACGGCGCCGCCGATAATGGCGGCGGCATTGATGAACGGGCCTGTAGGCAGGTGCACGGCAGTTTCCTTTAAAAGATGTTTGGATTTGGATTTTTGGTTTTTCAGACGGCCTGTCGCCGCTTTGACGGCTTAAGCGCCGCTTACCCCGTTCCAGCGCGGCAGTTCGGGAAGGTCGATGCCGAACAGATCCAGCGCGCGGGCAACGCTGTGGGTAATCAGTTCGTCCACACTCTGCGGGCGGTTGTAAAGCGCGGGAACGGGCGGGAACACGATGCCGCCCATTTCGGTGACGTTGCGCATATTGTTGATGTGGGCAAGGTTGAGCGGGGCTTCGCGCACCATCAAAACCAAGCGGCGGCGCTCTTTCAGGGTGACGTCGGCGGCGCGGGTCAGCAGGTTGTCGGACAAACCGTTGGCCACAGCCGCCAGCGTGCGCATCGAACAGGGCGCGATAATCATGCCGTCGGTTTTAAACGAGCCGCTGGAAACGGCGGCGGCCAGGTTGCCGACGGTGTAGGTCTGGTCGGCCAGCGCGGCAATGTCTTCTTTGCTGTACGCCGTTTCCAGCGATCGGGTCAGTTCGGCGCCTTTGGAAACAATCAGGTGGGTTTCGACGCCGTCAACCTGCCGCAGCAGTTCCAACACGCGGCTGCCGTAAATAAAGCCGCTGGCGCCGCTGATGCCGACGACAATCCGCCGTTTGTTCATGATGTTCTGCCTTTGATTGGGAATTTGAACGGGCGGGAAGCATAACACAAAGCAGTTTTGTCGGGCAGCGTTTTTCAGACGGCCCGAGCGTGGAAATGCTTGATTGCCGTCTGAAAAATAGGAATGTGTGGCGGCTGCGGATAGGCTGGCGTTTTACAGAAACGGGAGCAGGGAGTTTTCCGGAAAGCGTTCCAAGCGCGCTTTCGGCGTGAAATGTCGTCTGAAAAAGCGGTGCGGGCAAGCGGGATTTTCAGACGGCATCAGTGTTTCGGCAAAGGCCGCAAACGCTCTTAAATAAAGCGGAAATATCCGTTAAAATGGTGCGGTTTGGTTTATATGGCCGTCTGAAAAGGATAAAGCATGGCAAAAGCAAAAGGCGGTTTGGGCCGCGGTTTGGATTCTTTGATTTCCAGCGGCGTGGACGGCGGCGGCAGCGACCGGCTGACAACGGTTGCGGTCAGCGATATTCAGCCCGGCCGCTATCAGGCGCGGGTGCAGATTGATGATGAGGCGCTGCACGAGCTGGCGGAGTCGATTAAGGCGCAGGGTGTGATCCAGCCTGTGATCGTGCGCGAACACGGTTTGTCGCAATACGAGCTGATTGCGGGCGAACGCCGCTGGCGCGCCACGCAGCTTGCAGGGTTGACCGAAATTCCCGTGGTCATCAAAACCATCAGCGACGAAACCGCGCTGGCGATGGGTTTGATTGAAAACCTTCAGCGCGAAAACTTAAACCCGATTGAGGAAGCGCAGGGTTTGAAGCGCTTGGCGGACGAGTTCGGCCTGACCCACGAAACCATCGCCAAAGCCGTCGGCAAAAGCCGCAGCGCAATTTCCAACAGCCTGCGCCTGCTGAGCCTGCCCGAACCTGTTCAAGATATGCTTTACCAGCGCCGTTTGGAAATGGGTCACGCGCGTGCGCTGCTGACGCTGCCTGTGGTCGAACAGCTCCAGCTGGCGCAGAAGGCGGTGAAAAACGGCTGGTCGGTGCGCGAAGTCGAGCGCCGCAGCCAGATGGCGCATCAAGCCAAGCAGGGTGCGAAAAAAACCATCAGCCCCGATATACGCCGTCTGAACGATTTGCTGACCGACAAACTGGGCGTGAACGCGGAAGTGGTGACGACCAATCAGAAGCGCGGCAAAATCGTTTTACATTTCGATACGCCGGAAACATTCGACTACTTATTAAAGCAGCTCGGCGTGGAAGAGGATGTTTGAATGGGCGGGTAGTGCAGGCCGTCTGAAAATTTTGTTTGGATTTGTCGGAATTGCCGGTTTTCAGACGGCCTGTTTGGTAGATATTAAGATTACCCGGGGCGTATAGAACGGTGTGTGGTTTGTGTTAAAAATTTTAAACGCACGGGGAATGAATGTTTTGGAAGTCAGATTGGGTAAGGGTTTTTCGCTTGTCTGCTTTCACAAAGATTAACATTCGTCTTGACGCTTTCGGGCTTCTTCATTATAGTTGCCCATGCCTTAGCATGGAGCTCGGATTCTTAGGATTTTATGAACCGGATTTTGGTTTTTCAGGTCGGTGTTTTGACTGTAATTTCCGTGTTGGGCGCGGTTTTTAGCGGTGTGGCCGGATTTTGGTCGGCTGTTGCGGGCGGGGCATGTTATCTGGTTCCGTCGGCTGTTGCGGTTTTACTTTTAAAACTTTTCAAAAACAACCCGCAAATGCAGGTTCGGGCATTTGCGTGGGGAGAAGCGTTAAAAGTAATGCTGTCGTTGCTGTTGATGCTGCTGGTGTTTGCTTTTTGGCATAAACAGTTGGTTTTTCTTCCGTTTCTTTTCGGGCTGTTCTGTGTCAGCCATCTGGTTTTTTTAGTATTGTTGAGAGTTAGAGACTATGGCAGGTGAAACTATGACCGCTGCCGACTACATCAAGCACCATTTGCAGAGCTTGACCAGTCTGTCGGACGTTACCAAAGGCCAAGGCCTGAAAAATATCGCGGATTTTTCATTTATCAATATTGATGCGGTTTTCTTTGCTGTGTTGCTGGGCGTTATCGGCAGCTTTGTGCTGTGGTGCGGCGCTAAAAAGGCAACCGCCGGTGTGCCGGGGCGCTTTCAGGCGGCAGTGGAAATCCTGTTTGAATTTGTGGACGATATGTGTAAAAGCATTATCCACAACGAACAGTCGCGCAAGGCGGTTGCGCCGTTGGGTCTGACGCTGTTTGTCTGGATTTTCCTGATGAACGCGATGGACTTATTGCCTGTTGATCTGCTTCCGTGGGCTTGGCAGCATATAACCGGTGAGCATCATGCGCTGTTGCGTGTGGTGCCGACTGCCGACTTGAATACATCATTGGCGTTGGCTATCGGCGTGTTGCTGGTGTGCTTCTATTACAGCCTGAAAATCAAAGGTGTTAAGGGTTGGGTGCATGAGTTGTTCAGCGCTCCGTTTGGTCCGATGATGGCGCCGTTCAACCTGATTATGAATATTTTGGAATACCTCTCTAAAACCGTATCACACGGTATGCGGTTGTTCGGCAATATGTATGCCGGCGAATTGGTATTCCTGCTGATTGCCCTTTTGGGTGGCGCTTGGGCTGCATCCGGCAGCGTAGGTATTTTGGATCCGATTCTGTTTTTGGTTCATATTGTTGCAGGTTCTGCCTGGGCGATTTTCCATATTTTGATTATTACTCTGCAAGCCTTTATCTTTATGGCTTTGGCGTTTGTTTATATCGGTCAGGCACATGACCATCACTAAGCAGTAATCTTATTATTCTAATCTGCAGTAAATTTGTAGTTGTTAACCTTGTATCTTTATATTTAAGGAGTTTTGAAATGGGTGGTTTAATTGCTATCGCTTGTGGTCTGATCGTTGCTTTCGGTGCGATGGGCGCGGCTATCGGTATCGGTATGGTCGGTTCCAAATACTTGGAATCTTCTGCACGTCAGCCCGAGCTGATCGGCCCGCTGCAAACCAAATTGTTCCTGATTGCCGGTCTGATCGATGCGGCGTTCCTGATTGGTGTGGCCATCGCTCTGCTGTTTGCATTTGTTAACCCGTTTGCAGGCTAATCCGGACGGAAACTGTTTCGATACAGGCGAAACCCCGTTTGTTTGATTAACCCTAATACGAAGGTTAAGTAAAGTGAATATTAATGCGACATTGATTGCGCAGTTAATTGTCTTTCTGATTTTGGTATGGTTTACCATGAAATATGTGTGGCCGCCGATTGCGAAAGTTCTTGACGAGCGCGCCGCCAAAATCGCTGAAAGCTTGGCTGCAGCCGAGCGCAGTAAGAATGATTTTGAGCAGGCAGAGAAAAAAGTTGCAGAGCTCTTAGCCGATGGACGCAATCAAGTTGCCGATATGGTGGCTAATGCGGAAAAGCGTGCGGCAAAAATCGTAGAAGATGCGAAAAGCCAGGCTTCTACCGAAGCTGCCCGTATTACGGCACAAGCCAAAGCCGATGCAGAACAGGAAATGAACCGTGCGCGTGAAGCATTGCGCGAGCAGGTTGCTGTATTGGCGGTAAAAGGTGCAGAGTCTATTCTGCGTAGCGAAGTGGATGTTTCCAAGCACGCCGCGCTGCTCAGCACTTTAAAACAGGAGCTGTGATCTTATGGCAGAGTTCGCAACGATTGCTAGACCTTATGCAAAAGCATTGTTTGGTTTGGCTGAAGAAAAAAACCAGATAGAGTCTTGGTTGGGCGGACTGAAAACTTTGGCGGCTGTGGCGCGTGACCGTAAGGTTGCTGCATTGGTTGAGCAGCCGGAAACAAAAGCTTCCGAGAAGGCAAAAGTGCTGATTGATTTGGCTGGTCTGCAACAAGGCGGACTGGCAAATTTTGTGGCAGTGTTGGCCGAGCAGAAACGCCTTCAGCTACTGCCGGAAGTTTGTGCGCAATATCAAGACTTAGCCTTGGCGCTCAATAATACAAAATCAGCGGTCATTTACAGTGCGTATGAGCTGACAGCTGCTCAATTGGCTGAATTGACACAAATGCTGGAAAAGCGCTTTAACACGGATTTGGTGGTAACGGCCAAAGTCGATCCCCATCTGATCGGTGGCGTTAAAGTAGAAGTTGGCGACCAAGTCTTGGATTTGTCGGTGCAGGCTAAATTGCAGGCTCTGTACACGACTATGACGAATTAGGAGATTTTTCATGCAGCTTAATCCTGCTGAAATTAGCGATTTGATTAAAGCCAAAATCGAAAATCTGTCTGTAAACACTGAAGTGCGTACCCGTGGTACCGTTATTTCCGTTACAGACGGCATTGTGCGTATCCACGGCTTGTCAGACGCAATGCAAGGTGAGATGCTCGAATTCCCGGGAAATACCTTCGGCTTGGCGATGAACTTGGAGCGTGACTCCGTCGGTGCCGTGGTGTTGGGTGAATACGAACACATTAAAGAAGGCGACAGCGTAACTTGTACCGGCCGCATCTTGGAAGTGCCGATTGGTCGCGAATTGGTGGGTCGAGTTGTCGATGCGCTGGGTCGTCCGATTGACGGCAAGGGTCCGATTAATGCGACTCAAACTGCGCCGATTGAAAAAATCGCACCAGGCGTGATTGCGCGTAAATCAGTTGACCAGCCTATGCAGACAGGCTTGAAAGCTATTGATTCTATGGTGCCGATCGGCCGCGGGCAGCGTGAGCTGATTATTGGCGACCGTCAAACCGGTAAAACTGCTGTTGCTTTGGACGCAATCGTCAATCAAAAAGGTACCGGCGTTATCTGCATCTATGTAGCGATTGGTCAGAAAGCCTCTTCTATTGCCAACGTTGTGCGTAAATTGGAAGAATATGGTGCGATGGAGCATACCATTGTTGTTGCTGCGACTGCTTCTGAAGCTGCCGCGCTGCAATACATCGCGCCTTATGCCGGCTGTACAATGGGTGAGTTTTTCCGCGATCGCGGCGAAGATGCGCTGATTGTTTACGATGATTTGTCCAAACAGGCTGTTGCTTACCGTCAGATTTCGCTGTTGCTTCGCCGTCCTCCCGGCCGCGAAGCTTATCCGGGCGATGTGTTCTATCTGCACTCCCGTCTGCTGGAACGTGCCGCACGCGTCAATGAAGTTGAGGTTGAAAAGCTGACCAATGGCGAAGTGAAGGGTCAAACGGGCTCTCTGACTGCGTTGCCGATTATTGAGACTCAAGCGGGTGACGTATCTGCATTCGTTCCGACCAACGTGATTTCGATTACAGACGGCCAGATTTTCTTGGAAACCGACCTGTTTAATGCCGGTATCCGCCCTGCGATTAATGCCGGTATTTCCGTATCGCGCGTAGGTGGTGCCGCACAGACCAAAGTCATCAAAAAATTGGGTGGCGGTATCCGTTTGGCGTTGGCTCAATACCGTGAATTGGCTGCGTTCTCGCAATTTGCTTCCGATTTGGATGAAGCAACCCGCAAGCAACTTCAGCATGGTGAAGTGGTGACTGAATTGATGAAACAGAAACAGTTCAGTACATTGAATACCGCTGAAATGGCTTTAACGCTTTGGGCAATCAACAACGGCTCGTATGCAGATGTTCCGGTGAACAAAGCATTGGCTTTTGAATCAGAGTTTTTGGATTTCGTCCGTACGCAGAATCCGGACGTATTGGAGGCTATTAATACTTCCGGCACAATGTCTGATGAAAGCGAACAAGCATTGACCGAAGCCATGAAATCTTTCAAATCTTCTTACGCTTACCAAGCTTAAGACTTGAGATGAAAGGAGTCTGAAATGGCAGTAGGAAAAGAGATTCTTACCAAAATCCGCAGTGTTCAAAATACCCAAAAGATCACTAAAGCGATGCAGATGGTGTCCACCTCTAAAATGCGGAAGACTCAGGAGCGGATGCGCTTGGCGCGTCCGTACGCCGAAAAAGTGCGTGTTGTGATGGGCCACTTGGCGCAAACCCATACCGATCACGGTATTAAACTGCTCGAGCCGCACCGAGAGGTGCGTCGCGCAGGTTTTATCTTGATTACCTCCGATAAGGGTTTATGCGGTGGTTTGAACGCCAACGTGCTGAAAAAGTTTTTGGCGCAAGTTCAAGCGTATCAAGAACAGGGTGTCGGTGTTGATGTAGTGTGCTTGGGTAGCAAAGGTTTGGCAGCGTGCCAAAGTATCGGTCTGAATGTGATTGCCAGTGCAACCAGTCTGGGCGATTCCCCGAAAATGGAAATGCTGCTTGGCCCGCTGACTGAAATCTTCCAGCGCTATGAGAAACATGAGCTGGATACGATTCATTTGGTGTATTCCGGCTTTGTCAATACCATGCGCCAAGAGCCGCGTATTGAAGTGCTTCTTCCTATCGGTCAGAATGAGATCGAAGATGTGAACGGAGATTCCACTTTAAACTGGGAATACCGTTATGAGCCGAGTCCTGTCGCAGTTTTAGAGTATTTGGTTCGCCGTTATTTGGAATCTGTGGTTTATCAAGCGTTAAGCGATAATATGGCATCTGAGCAGGCTGCGCGTATGGTGGCGATGAAAGCTGCTACCGACAACGCAGGCAATGCCATTAAAGAATTGCGTTTGGTGTACAACAAATCGCGTCAAGCTGCGATTACCACGGAATTGTCAGAAATTGTTGCAGGTGCAGCGGCTGTTTAGGCCGTCTGAAAACTGCAAGGAAAATAGGATACGATAATGAGCCAAGGCAAAATCGTACAAGTTATTGGTGCGGTCGTTGACGTGGAATTTCCGCGCGATGCCATCCCGCACGTTTACGACGCCCTGAAATTGGACGAAAACGGTCTGACCCTGGAAGTACAACAGCTTCTGGGCGACGGTGTGGTCCGTACCATTGCGATGGGTAGTTCGGACGGCCTCAAACGTGGCATGCCTGTCAGCAATACAGGCGCGCCGATTACGGTTCCCGTGGGGAAAGAGACCCTGGGTCGTATTATGGACGTATTGGGTAATCCGGTTGATGAAGCCGGTCCGGTTGGTGCGGCTCAAAGTCGTGCAATCCACCAAAGCGCGCCGAAATTTGATGAATTGTCATCTGCTACCGAGCTTTTGGAAACCGGTATCAAAGTAATCGACTTACTTTGCCCGTTTGCCAAAGGCGGCAAAGTAGGTTTGTTCGGCGGTGCGGGTGTCGGTAAAACCGTGAATATGATGGAATTGATCAACAATATCGCTAAAGCGCACAGCGGCTTGTCCGTGTTTGCCGGCGTGGGCGAGCGTACCCGCGAAGGTAACGACTTCTATCACGAGATGAAAGACTCCAACGTATTGGACAAAGTGGCCATGGTTTACGGTCAGATGAACGAACCGCCGGGTAACCGTCTGCGCGTTGCGTTGACCGGCCTGACTATGGCTGAGTATTTCCGTGACGAAAAAGACGAAAACGGCAAAGGCCGCGACGTATTGTTCTTCGTGGACAACATCTACCGCTATACACTGGCCGGTACCGAAGTATCCGCTCTGCTCGGTAGAATGCCGTCTGCAGTAGGTTACCAACCGACTTTGGCCGAAGAAATGGGTCGTTTGCAGGAGCGCATTACCTCTACGCAAACCGGCTCGATTACTTCCATCCAAGCCGTTTACGTTCCTGCGGATGACTTGACCGACCCGTCTCCGGCAACTACTTTTGCCCACTTGGATGCGACCGTGGTATTGAGCCGCGACATCGCTTCTTTGGGTATTTACCCTGCCGTTGACCCGCTGGATTCGACTTCGCGCCAGCTTGATCCGATGGTTTTGGGTCAGGAACACTACGATGTGGCCCGCGGTGTACAGTCAACACTTCAGAAATACAAAGAATTGCGCGACATCATCGCTATTTTGGGTATGGACGAGCTGTCTGATGAAGACAAATTGACCGTGATGCGCGCCCGTAAAATTCAGCGCTTCCTGTCCCAGCCGTTCCACGTTGCCGAAGTATTTACCGGTTCGCCGGGCAAATACGTCGCTTTGCGCGATACCATCGCAGGTTTCAAAGCGATTTTGAACGGCGAATACGACCATCTGCCGGAGCAGGCGTTCTACATGGTCGGCGGTATCGAAGAAGCGGCCGAGAAAGCGAAAACCTTAAACTAAGGAGGCCGGCATGAGCGTCATGCAAGTTGAAGTGGTAAGTAACGAAGAAAGCATCTTTTCAGGCGAAGCCGGTTTTGTTGTGGTTCCGACTGTTCAGGGCGAACTCGGTATTTACCCGCGACACGAGCCGATTATGAGTTTGGTGCGTCCGGGGGCATTGCGTTTGACCGTGCCCGGTCAGGCAGAAGAAATTCTGGTGGCTGTTTCAGGCGGTTTACTGGAGGTTCAGCCTCATAAGATTACCGTTTTGGCCGATGTCGCTGTCCGTAGTGCCGAGATGGATCAGTCTCGTGCAGAGGAAGCCAAAAAAGCAGCGGAAGCCCGAATTTCCCAAGCCCAAGACGATGACTCGCTGGTTAAAGCGCAAGCTGCTTTGGCTGCCGCCATCGCCCAGCTCAAAACCTTGGATTACATTCGTTCGCATAAAAACAAATAAACATTTGTTGAGACAGAAAAGCACGGAAACATTCCGTGCTTTTCTATTTTTTGAAGTTAGGGCGTGGTTTGCAAAAAGTTTTCAGACGGTCTAAAAACTGCAAAGGCTGAGACCTTTGCAAAAAGCTAAAAATCTCAAGAAATGGTTGTAGGGGCGGATTTTTCACCCGCTCGTAAATCTTTAACCTTCTGAAAATATTTAATATTTGAGAAAATCCAACATTCGGGCGGATGTAAACCCGCTCCTACAAACAGGTGTTTCCCATTTTTGCAGAGGTCTTAGGCCGTCTGAAATTTTGACTGCTGTTATTTGTATCCGTACAAGAACAGTCATGCCATTAATCCGCTTACCCAAAACCCCCGCAAAGGTTTAGGTTTTCCCGGCCATATCCGTCTCAACCGCCGGTCAGCGCCATTACGCGGATAATCTTTTTCGGATTTTCCACAAACTCATGTTTTTCAGGTTTGCGTGCAATCGCATCGCGAACGGCCTGGTCAAGTTTGGCATCGGAACAGCCGCTGCGCATCAAATCGCGCAAGGGCGCTTTGTCTTCCTGCCCTAGGCAAAGATGGATATTGCCGGTAGCTGAAAGGCGGACGCGGTTGCAGGTAGCGCAGAAATGCTGGCTCATCGGCGTAATCAGGCCGAGCGTGAAGCCGCTGTTGCTGCTATGCCAATAGCGCGCGGGGCCGCCGCCGATTTTTCCCTCAAACGGCGATAGATCGAATTTTTGCTGCAATTCCGCCAACACCGGCTGCAAATTGACTTTTGCATGCGCCTGCCCCGTTGCGCCCATCGGCATCGCTTCAATCAGATTCAGGATAAAACCGTGTTCGATGCAGAACGCGATCATATCGTCCAAATCCATGTCGTTCAGACCTTTTAGCGGCACCATGTTGATTTTGATACGCTCAAATCCCGCTTCTTTCGCCGCCTTAATGCCGTCCAACACCTGCGGCAGACAATCGTTGCCAGTAATGCTGGTCACGCAGTCGCGGCGCAGGCTGTCGAGGCTGATATTCAGACGGCCTACCCCCGCCACCCGCAGCGCTCGGGCGTGTTTCTCAAGCTGCGTGCCGTTGGTGGTCAAAGAAATATCTTCAACACCCGGTTGGCGGGCAATTTCCGCAACCAAATCAGCCAAACCTTTGCGCAACAGCGGTTCGCCGCCCGTCAGGCGGAAGCGTTTCGTACCCAGCCGCGCAAACGAAGCCGCCACCCGCGCCAGCTCTTCAATCGTCAGCCAGTCTTTAGGAATGGCGAAGCCTTTGAAGCCTTTGGGCAGGCAGTAGGTACAGCGCAAATCGCAGCGATCGGTAACGGAAATGCGCAAATAATCAACGGTACGTCCGAACGGATCAGTCAGCATGATATTTTTTACCGTATTTCTGATTAGTCATTTGGTAGGGTTTGGGAAAAAATTTCCATTTAAAAATAGCAGCTTAATCTTACCTGCCGTCTGAAAAAACCGCAAATTTTAAAAACCGTTTGAAACGCGGGTTTCTAATAATGCGGCAGATTCTCATCTGTTTGGCGGAACGGTTTTCAGACGGCCTGAGATCTTTGCAAAAATCAAAAAGGCCGTCTGAAACGTCAAATCTGTCATTTCCGCGCAGGCGCACTGCTGTCCGGAATAAATTCATGAGGCCGTCTGAAATCCTGGAATACTGATGATTCCAGCGTTTTCAGCTCAAGCCGAACTCAAAATCGGCAACGGCTGAGTTTCTGCAATCTGCTCCCTCTCCCGCACTTTATGCGGGGGAGGGCTGGGGAGGGCGGTTTTCTTCCTGAAATGGTAAATTTTTCAGAAAACCAAGCAGAACGTGCTTCTGCGAAGCACCCCCTTCCCCTAACCCTCTACACCCCCTGTGAGGGCAAGCGCGTAAGGCGCAGGAGAGGGAACAGATTGTAGGAACTCTAAAAATTGGCGTCGAAAATCAGCCGTTTTGACAGATTTTAGTTCAGCCAACTTTTTGATATTTTTAAATTTTCATTCTTTCTGGAATGTCAATCTTGTAATGTATTGATATTTTAGAGAAATTTATTCCGATCGGTAGTGCACGCAGGCGGGAATGGCATTCACACATTTGCGGATTTTTGTAAAAGTCCCGGCCTTTGAACGGAGTAGTGGGCTTTAGTGGCTGTTTCCAAAAAGCTTCAGGCCGTCTGAATATTTTGGCTGTTTCGACAACCAACTTCAGACGGCCTGCCTTTATTTTCTAAACCGCACCGGCCTCAATAACGTGCCATTTCAGGCTCGATTTTGGCTGCCCAATCGTCGATTCCGCCTTGCAGATTGTAGAGATTGTCAAAACCGGCGTCGGCCAGATACATCGCCGTATGCAGGCTGCGGATGCCGTGGTGGCAGTAAACGACAAGCGGCAGATCGTCGTCGGGCAGATCGTTGTGGCGCAGAGGGATGAGGTTCATCGGAATGTGGATGGCGTGGGGAAGGGCGCAGATGGCGGTTTCTTCGCCGGTGCGCACGTCTAAAAGATGAAATTGGCGCCCTTCGTTTTGCCATTTTGCCAGTTCGGTAACGGGAAGTTGGTGGATGTTCATGTGTGTCAGATGCTTTTATGGAACAAAAATTCAGACGGCCAATGCAGCAGATGCCGTCTGAAAACTGTTTAACGGCTGTTTAAACAGTTTAGTTGTGTTTTAACGATATGTTGATTTTTGCGTAGGGTAGCTGCAAGCACCCACCAACTTTTATCATATCAACGTATTATTGAAGCGCAGCCACAGTTTTTAAACCAATGATGTAAAAAACAAGATTTAAAAATCAAAGCCGCCGAACGGTTTTTCCGATTCGCCGTCCAGCAGCGCGATTTGGGTGTCGAACAAAACGGTTTCGGTAAATTCGCTGCCTTTGCGGGTAATCAGCAGCGCGCGTTGCACGGGCGAACCGCCGACGGCAACGACCATGCGGCCGCCGTCTTTTAATTGGTTTTTCAAAACCTCAGGCACTTCGCCGACCGCGCCGCCGACGTAAATGGCGTCAAAAGGCGCGCCCTCGGCGGTTTCGGTCAGGCCGTCGTTTTGCACAAACCGGATGTTGGTCAGATTCAGCGCGGCCAAAACGGCTTTGGCGCGGTTTTGCTGCGCGTCGTCAATGTCGTCGGAAACTACTTCGCCTGCAAGTTTGGCCAACACGGCGGTGGCATAGCCCGAGCCTGTGCCGATTTCCAAAACTTTGTCTTCGCGGGTCAGTTTCAAGCCCTGAATCAGACGGGCGACGATTTTCGGCTCGAGCATTTTCGCGCCGTTGGGCAGCGGCAGCTCGGTATCACTGTATGCCACGCCCTGCAAATCCGCGTCGACAAAGCGTTCGCGCGGGATTTCTTCGATGGCGTCGAGCAGGTCGAAATCCAATACGTCCCACGGACGGATTTGTTGCTCAACCATATTGAAACGTGCTTTTTCAAAGTTCATTTTGTGCTCCGTTGATTGTTTTTTATTGGGAGTCAAGGCTTTTCAGACGGCCTAAGATTCCTGCGAGGCGGTTGAGATGGTGTGCGTCGGTTTCGTCAAACTGCGCGGGTTTGTCGTCGTCGATGTCCAAAACGCCGTAACACAGGCCGTCTGAATCAAACAGCGGAACGACGATTTCCGACTGCGACAACGCCGAGCAGGCGATGTGGTCGGGATGTTTGTTGACATCTTCGACAACAATGGTTTCGCCTTTCGCCCAAGCCTGCCCGCAAACTCCTCGCCCAAACGCAATTCGCGTGCAGGCTACGGGGCCTTGAAACGGCGCGAGTACCAATTCTTCGGATTCGCGTTCGACCAAATAAAAACCCACCCAAAACCAGCCGAACGCCTCTTTCAACACCGCCGCGGTGTTTGCCAGATTCGCGGTCAGATTGGATTCGCCCGCAATGATGCTTTCGATTTGAGGCAGAATTTCCTGATAACGTGCCGCTTTGTCGGCGGCGGAAAAGTGCAAGGTGTGCATGGCGGGCGGTTTGAAAAGGTTGGAAAGATGGTTCGGATTATAAAGCAAACCCTCGTTCTGTTGATATTTCCTTTATCCGATGCCGTCTGAAAAGGTTTCAGACGGCATCGGAAAGCGCGCGGTGGAACGCTTGAATATTGCTAATCATGTCTATATGAACTACACTTTGTTACAGATAAATCGCTATCACGGAGCAAAAATGCAACACCAAGTCGGCATTTGGGAACAAAAATGGGTCATCGGTAACTGGAAAATGAACGGCCGTCTGCAAGACAATAACTCATTAATGCACCGCTTCCGCATTATGCCAACCGCCGAGCGCGTCTTAATCGGCCTCGCCGCGCCTACAGTTTACCTTCTGCAACTGCACAACGCCATGCAGATTGTGCTCAACAACCGCATCCTGACCTGCGCCCAAGACGTCAGCCGCTTCCCCAATAACGGCGCATTTACAGGCGAGGTTTCTGCTGAAATGCTCGCCGACATCGGCACCGACATCGTCCTTATCGGCCACTCCGAGCGCAGCCTTTATTTCGGTGAAAAAAACGAAATCCAGCGCCGCAAAATGGAAAACGTCTTAAACGTCGGCCTGATTCCTCTGCTTTGCGTCGGCGAAAGCCTCGAAGAACGCGAAGCGGGCAAAGAGCAGGAAGTCATCGCCCACCAGCTCTCGATTCTAAAGGGCTTGGACACCAAAAACATCGCTGTCGCCTACGAGCCTGTATGGGCAATCGGCACCGGAAAAGTCGCTACCGTCGAACAGATTGCCGCCATGCACGAATTTATTCACCAAGAAATCTTGTCTTTGTGCGGAAGCGATGTTAAAATCCGCATTCTTTATGGCGGAAGCGTGAAAGCGGAAAACGCAGCAGACATCTTCGCCGTGCCTTATGTAGACGGCGCATTGGTCGGTGGCGCATCATTATCATATGATTCCTTTGCCGCCATCATCGATGCCGCGCAAGCCTCGTAGAGAATTATGGAAGCCTTCAAAACCGTTATCTGGATTGTCAATATCATGTCCTCATTGGCCGTGATTGTGCTCGTGCTCTTGCAGCACGGCAAAGGCGCGGATGCAGGCGCGACATTCGGTTCGGGAAGCGGTAGTGCGCAAGGCGTATTCGGTTCCGGCGGTAATGCAAACTTCCTCAGCCGTTCTACCGCCATTGCTGCAACCATATTTTTTGCAACCTGCATCGCCATGGGTTACATCTACTCCAATACAACCAGACATGGGTTGGATTTCAGCGACGTAAAACAAAGCCAGCCTGCCAAGCAGACTGTACCTGCAAACACAAATGCCGCTCCTGCTGCACCGACTCCTCAACCGCAGCAGAGCAAATAAGTTAAAATTTAAAGTTTCAAGCCGACATGGTGGAATTGGTAGACACGCTATCTTGAGGGGGTAGTGGCCCCAGGCTGTGCGAGTTCGAGTCTCGCTGTCGGCACCAACAGAAAAAGCCCGCTTAGTATGCGGGCTTTTTTATTTTCAGGCTATTTTATTAATAGTAATAACAGAAATTTTACGGCAAAAATTTATTAGCAAAAAATAGATTTATTTTTCTTCTGGATCCCACCTCTGAAAACCGAAGGCCGTCTGAAATCCGACTACGCCCGGTAGCGAATTTCAGACGGCCTCTGCTTTGTCCTCAATCCTGTTCAAACATGATGCACCACCAGTTTTTTCCCCTGATAATCCAACACGCTCACATCCATTTCAAACAGCGTTTTGATGTTTTCCTCGGTAAAAATTTCGTCCGGCGTGCCGGCCATTGCCACTTCGCCGTTTTTCATCGCGACCACATAATCCGCGTAGGCGGCGGCTTGGTTTATATCGTGGAGGACGACGACGGTGGTGCGGCGGTGTTCGTCGGTAAGGTGGCGCAGGAGCTGCATCAGGGCGCGGGCGTGGTACATGTCGAGGTTGTTGAGCGGCTCGTCGAGGAGGACGTATTCGGTTTGCTGGCAGAACACCATCGCAATCATGGCGCGTTGGCGTTGGCCGCCTGAAAGTTCGGTCAGGTAGCGGTCGGTGAAAGTTTGCAGTTGGAACTCGGCGAGTGCGTTTTCAACGATGGTTTTATCGTTTTCAGACGGCCTGCCCTGATGGTAGGGGTAACGGCCGAACATCAGCAAATCGCGCACGGTGATGCGGCTGATGATGCTGTTTTCCTGCGTCAGGATGGAGAGGATTTTGGCCAGCTCGGCGGTCGGGGTGGCGGAAACGTCTTTGCCGTTGTAGCTGATACGGCCGTGGTGCAGCGGTTGGAGGCGCGCCATAAAGGCGAGCAGGGTGGATTTTCCTGCGCCGTTGGGGCCGATGAGCGCGGTAATGCCGCCCTGCGGGATTTGCAGGGAAACGTCGTTGAGGATGGTTTGGCTGCCGATGGTGTGGCGGACGTTTTGGATGTTTATCATAGCAACAGGCCGTCTGAAAAAAGAAAGTGGGTGGTTTTATTAAGGATTTTAGAATTTCGGAGTGTGTGCTTCATGGCCGCACGGCCACCTACTTTTTTTTGTTCCGCCAAAGAAAAAGTAGGCAAAAGAAAGGCGGCCTGCGGTTGCAGGTTTGGCCTTCGGCCAAACTTCCCTCATTCCGCGCCATTGGTGCGGCGGGTAAAAACTCGCAGCCTTCGGGCTGCTCAAACATTTTACCCTTTGCCCCGTACCAATGGCGGGCGCTACGTTCGGCTGCGCCGGCGGATGGTGCGTGCTCCGTCAAATTTTTCAGACGGCCTGAACGGTGACCAAACGCGGATCGTCAACCAAATCAACGAGAAACGCTTTTACGCGCGCCTGCCAGAGTTCGCCGAAGCGTTTCAATTCTTCGGGTGTGGCGCTGCCGGCGACGGCTTTGGGCATGATGTCGCGCATTTCGGCGGCAAACGGGGCAATGCCGCCGTTGAGGGAAACGGCGACGGTTTGGCCGGTGTCTTGCCGGGTCAACGCCAGCGTGCCGTCGATTTGGCCGGCGCCGAAACTGAGCAGGTCGCGGCGGGAGAACAGGCCGCGCGGGCCGATGCCGCCGAAGCCGGTTTCGGGCGCGGCGCCGGTCAGCAGTTGGGCGACGGTGGCGGTAACGCCGGTTGTGCCTTCGTCGCGTCCGCCCTGCATGGCGACGGCGATGTTGCCGCGCTGCGGCAGTCCGCTGCCGTACAAAGCGCGCAAGCCTTTGATAACCATCAGATATGCGCCGGCGACGGTGGGGCAGGAATGGCCGCACAGGCGCACGGCGTCGGCGTAGCGGTATTCGATGATGCCGTTTTCCGACACGGCGAGAAATTCAGCGAGCGGGTCGCAAACGGTCAGGGTCGGGGCTTGGTTGAAAAATTCGGGGAAATGCTCAGTTTGGGTCATGATTCGTTCCTTAAGGTTGATACGGGATTTTTTCAGACGGCCTGATGCCGCTGTAAAATTCACAAATACTGTTCAAAGGCCGTCTGAAGTGCCAAACCCGTCATTCCCGTGCAGGCGGGAATTTACGGCTAAAAATAAGCAATGTATTGTTTTAAAATAAGTTTCAGCAAGCCAAGCGTGGATTTCCGCCTGCGCGGGAATGACATCGCTTGAAAGTTTAGCCGTTTCAGACGGCATTCAAGCGGACGTTTCTTATTTTTGTTTTTGCCAAGGTCGGCCTGTATTTCAAATATTTCAAAACGGCAAACCGGTCAGGCCGTCTGAAAATCTAAATCCATTCTACTGCTTCCGTTTCAACACCAGCCATAAAAATACCAGCCCGCCGGCAAATTCCACCACTACGCTCAAAACGGCTTTCATGCCTAAAACGTGTTCGAACAATGCCTGCCCGCCCACCAGCAAAACGGCGGCGGTGCAGAACACCATCGGCAGGCGTACGGCGTGTTTTACGGACGGCGAAAAATGGTTGGCGAGCGCGGCGACCAAGAGGCCGAAAAAGCTCACGGGGCCGACGATGGCGGTGGAGGTTGCCACCAACACGGCAATCCACAGCAAAATCCATAAAGTATTTCGTGTGTAATCAATGCCCAAATTAATTGCTTGGTCTCTGCCGAGCAGATACACATCGAGGCGGTGGCGTTCGCGCCAGATGAAAAACACGCTGGCCAAAAGAATCAGCGTGCCGATGCCGAGCAGGTCTTGGTTGAGCGTATTGAACGACGCAAACGTGTTCGCCTGCGCCACCGCAAATTCCTCGGGATCGATCATGCGCTGAAGCAGCGAGGCGAGGCTGCGGAACAGAATCCCGAAAATCACGCCGATCAAAATCATCCGTGCCAAATCGCGCCCGCCCTGTTTCATCAATACCGCAAACAGCAGCAGCGAGCCGCCCATCATTGCCGCCAGTTCCAGCCCGAATTTGCCGAACACGGGCATTGCCGCGTAGCCGATGCTGCCGAGCAGGAACACCAGCAGCGTCTGCAAAAACACATACAGCGCGTCGAAACCCAAAATCGACGGCGTAAGAATCGGATTGTTGGTCAGCGTTTGGAACAGCACCGTCGAAACGCCCACCGCATACGCCACCATCAACAGCGCAGCGAGTTTGGTCAGCCGCAGCGGCAATACAAAATCCCAGTTGCCGCCCGCATTGAGCGTGAGGAAGAGGGCGCAGGAAGCCAGCAGCAAGGCGGCGGCGAGCCAGAGCGGGCGCAGGGAAGCGGCTGCAAACGCAGTATTTTTTTCAGACGGCATGAGCAGGTTTCCTCATCAAAAGCCACAAAAACAGCGCCGTTCCCAATACCCCGAACACCGTCGAAACCGGAATCTCAAACGGAAACACAATCAGCCGCCCGATAATGTCGCACAGCAATACCGACGACGCGCCCAAAAGCGCCACCGCCGGCAGGCTTTGGCGCAGCTTGTCGCCCATCAGACGGCTGATGATGTTGGGGACGACCAGTCCGACAAACGGAATATTGCCGACCGTTACCACCACAAGCGACGTAATCAGTGCCACAATAATCAAACCCGCCCACAAAACCGTATGGCGGTTCAGCCCCAAATTCACCGCCACCGTTTCGCCCAAACCTACAATCGTCAGCCGGTCGGCAATCAGATACGCGCCGAACGCCATCACGCCCGTCAGCCACAAAAGTTCGTAACGCCCGAGCAAAACCCCCGAAAAATCCCCCTGTTGCCACACGCCCAGCATCTGCATCATTTCCGTTTCATAGGCAATAAACAGCGCCACCGATTCAATCACACCACCGAAAATAATCCCCACCAGCGGCACCATCAGCTGCGCCGTCGGCGGCAGGCGGCGGATTAAAGCCATAAACACCAGCATTCCCGCCAGAGAAGCCGCCGCCGCTACCGTCATTTTCGCCATCAGCGCCGCCGCAGGAAACAGCAGCACCATCAGCAGCATCCCAAAGGCCGCACTTTGGCTCGCCCCGACCATAGAGGGTTCGACAAAACGGTTTTTCATCAAAATCTGCATAATCATCCCCGCCACCGCCATCGACGCCCCCGTCAGCACAATCGCAAACGTGCGCGGCAGGCGGCTGGTGATGAAAAGCTGCGTGCTATCCGACCATTCGGACAGCGCGCCCCAACTGAAATCCGCCACGCCGACGGACAGGCTGACGGCAAAGAGGAAAACAAGTGCGGCGAGGTTGAGCAGATTGAGGGTGGCGGGTTTGAGCATGGTTTGAGGGTTGGTTTGTTTTAAGGTTTGGGTTTTCAGACGGCATTCGGCATTTAGCGGTTGAGGTTGTCTGAAAAGCAGGATTCAACAGTAGGGTGGGCTTGCCAGCACACCGCTTTCCCAAAAGACAGGAATGCCGTCTGAAAAACTTTGGGCAAACTTGGCCGTTTTGCTTTTGACCTGCCGTCTGAAATTCTTGGCGTTCCGACAATGCGTTCCCTCTCCCGTGGGAGAGGGTTAGGGAGAGGGTCGGCTGGTATTCGGTCAAATTTCAGACGGCCTTTAGTCAACTTTTTTGAATGTTACAAAATCCCCGGCCTGCTAAAACACCTCAAAACCCAACCCTACAAAAAAATCCAACAAACAGATTTTCAGACGGCCTCAATCTCTGAAAAGGCCGTCTGAAAACTGTTTGCCGAAAAACTTACTTCGCCGCTTTAAACGCGTCGGCGACTTGTTTGCTGGCGTTAAGCAATTCCTGCGCACCGCCGGCGGCCAGATAGGTTTCGGGCACGAGGTAAACAACCCGGCCTTTTTTCCACGCGGTGGTTTCGGCGACGAGCGGGTTGTTCAGCACGTCTTTGGCCGCTTTGCCTTCTTCGCCGATGGCGGCGCCGCGGTCGAGGACGAACAGCCAGTCGGGGTTTTTCTCTTTCAGGTATTCAAACGAAACGGGCTGGCCGTGGCTGCCTTCTTTGATGGCTTCGTCAACAGGGGGAACGCCGATGTCTTTGTGAATCCAGCCGCCAAGGCGCGAGGTCGGGCCGTAGGCGGACAGTTTGCCGGCGTTGGCCAAAATCACCAAGCCTTTGCCCTTGCCTTGTGCGGCGGTTTTGGCGGCTTCAAACGAGGCGTCGATTTCAGCTTTCAGTTTTTCCGCTTCGGCTTCTTTGCCGAAAATTTTGGCAAACGCGTCAATGCGCTCTTTGCCGCTTTCTTTCAGGTTTTTGGTGTCGGCGGTCATTTCGATGGTCGGCGCGATGGCGTTCAACTGGTCAAACGCTTTGGCAGCGCGGCTGCCGATGATGATGAGCTGGGGTTTGTAGGCGTTGAGCGCTTCGTAGTTCGGCTCAAACAGCGTGCCGACTTTTTTTGAATCTTTAAACGCGGCGTCGAGGTAGGGCAGGCGGGTTTTATCTACGGTGGCGCCGACGGGTACGCCCAGTTTGGTTAAGGTGTCGGTCATGCCTAAGTCGTAAACGGCGATGCGCTCGGGTTTTTGCGGTACGGTCACTTCGCCGCGCGCGGTTTTGACGCTTACAGACGGGCCGTCGATTTTGTGTGAAACGGCGGACGCAGGTGCGGATGCGGCGGGCTTTTGTTCTTGCGGTTTGCAGGCGGTCAGCGCGAGTGCGCAGCAGAGGGTAATGGCGGATAGACGTAACATCAGGTTGGTTCTCCAAGAAATAAAGGGTTGCGCTTCAGGCCGTCTGAAAATTTTCAGACGGCCTTTGGTTGATGTACGGTAATGTACGGTTTAGAAGCGGTAATTCATGCTCAGGCGGAAATCTCGGCCGACTTCGGGCAGGGAGTTGCCGTTGGTGCTTTCACGCTGGGTGTGCGGCTTGTAGTATTTGTTGCCGACGTTGTTGACCGCGAAGTTGACGTTGAAATTGTCTTTGCCGGTCGGTTTCCAGTTGGCGTAAATGTCGTTCACGCCGTAGCCCGGGCGCGCCGTGCCGCCGCCGGAACCGCGTTGGTAGGCTTCGTGGTTGGTGCGCTGTACAAAGCGTCCGCGCCAGCCGATTTCCAGTTTCGGATGGTCAAACTGGTAGGACAGGCCGGTCGTCCAAGTGCGGCCGACCGGAATAAAGGTCATTATGGAGTCAATGCCTGTATTGTTGATTTTCGGTTTGTTGTAGGCCATGCCTGCGCGGGCTTTGAAGCCGCGCCATTGGTAATTGGCGGCCAGTTCGTAGCCTTTGTTTTTCAGCGTGCCGCCGTTGAAATAGCGTCGGTTTTGAACGGCTTGGACGTCTTTGATTTTTTGGTCGAAGTAGCTGCCTTCCAGTTTCAGTGCATCGTTCCAGCGGTAGTTGAAGCCGATTTCGGCGTTGCGGGAGCGTTCGGCTTTCAAGTTGCTGTCAACGGTATAGACGCGGCCGCCGATGAGTGCGGCTTCGGAAAGTCGGGGGCTGCGGCTGGCGTAGTTCAGGCTGGAGTTGAGCGAGAAATTGGGGGTTACATCGTAAATCAGGCCGACGCTGGGGTTGAGTGTGCCGTCTGAAACGCTTTGTCCGCTGGAAAATTCGGCATCGAAGTGGTCATAACGCAGGCCGGTGGTCAGGGTCACGGGATGGATGTCCCAAATACCTTCTACATAGGCGCCGACATCGGTTTTTTCTTCGTTGACGAAAACGGTGCGGGTGGCTTCGTTGGGTTTGGTTTTCTGATTGCGCCAGTTGATGCCGTATTTCAGTGTGTGACGGTCAAACAGGCGGCTGTCCAAATTCAGGTTGGCTCCCAAAGTTTCGACTTTGGTGGTCGCATTGCCTTTGTCGGACGGCTCTTCGCGTTTGTCGGTTTTTTTGTAAACGTTGGTGTTGATTTTGCTGATAAAACCGAGGTTGCTGCCGTCGTAGGCCAAGTTGGTGGTGTCTTGGGTCAGAATGCGGTAGCGCGGATTGTTGTTGGCGGTGTTGTTTCGTTGGGCGAAATCGAATTCTTCACGCAGGTTGCGTTCGCCGTAGGTACGCTCTTGGCGGTGGCTCAGGCTTAAGCGGTTGTCTTCATTGAAGGAATAACCGATTTTACCCAGTAAACCGCGTTGGCTCAAACCGCTGTTGTTGATGCGGTCGCCCGTTACCGATGAATAGCCTTTGCCCGGTTTGTAATCGCGCTCGGTTACCCAGTTGCCTGCAAGCAAAGCATCAAATCCGCCTGCACGTCCGTAAACGCTGGTGTTTTTGTTCCAGCCTTTGTTGCTGCTTACGCCGGCGCCGACTTTGAAGCCGACGTTCTGGCCGTCGCGCAGTAAATCTTTGGCGTTAACCGTTTGTGCCACGATTGCACCACTGGTCGCGCCGATGCCGACGGAAGCCGAACCTGTGCCTTTTTGGACGGCGACGACTTTCACCAGTTCGGGGTCAAACAGGAAACGGCCGTTGTGGTGGAAAATTTGGGAATCGGAATAGGTGTTGTCCACTTTGACATCAATTTGATCTTGTCCCATGCCGCGGATGGTCAGCCATTGCGAGGTAGCGTTGCCACCGCCGAAACTGACGGACGGTTCGTTAAACAAAACCTCTTTCATATCGGTGGCCGTCGTTTCGTCGATTTTTTTTGTGGTGATGCGGCGGGTGGAAGAGGTGGCTTCGGCCTTGACCTGAACGGTCGGCAACTCGGCTTTTTCCGGGGGCGTATCGGCACGGGCAAAACCTGCAACAAGTGACATGGTCAGCAAACTCAGGCGGAAAATGGGCTTTTTCATCGTTTGTCCTCATTAATATTCATCAGAATGAAAGTCGAATTTGATTAAATAAATTAATTAATAACAATTCTTATCTGCAATATATAACTAAACCGAATGTTTGCATAGTGCTAAAAAAGATTTGAAAGCTTGAAAAAATGTCGGGTTGCGTTATCGAAAACATGGCGAGGCCGCCTGAAACGGGCTTCTGCATTTTTCAGACGGCCTTGAATGAGGGCGCGGATGTTGGGGAAAAATTTTTATTTTTACCCTTGAATTCGTTTGCGTCAGCCTTATTTAGCGGTTATTGTAAACCTGTGTTCGCGCAGGTTTGCATCGTTGATTAAGCCGCCTGGTTACAGGTGTTTGTTTTTATTTTGATTTGGAGTGAATACATGACCATTCGTCCTTTACATGACCGTGTTGTCGTCAAACGCTTGGAAGCTGAAGAAAAAACCGCGTCCGGTATCGTTTTGCCGGGTGCAGCCGCTGAGAAACCCGATATGGGCGAAGTGGTTGCCGTAGGCGCGGGCAAAATCGATAAAGACGGCCAACGCCGCGCGCTGGATGTGAAAGTCGGCGACAAGGTGATTTTCGGCAAGTACAGCGGCCAAACCGTGAAAGCCGACGGCGAAGAGCTGTTGGTTATGCGCGAAGAAGATATTTTCGGCATTGTGGAATAAGTTTTTAGAAAAGGCCGTCTGAATGCTTCGACTGCGTTCAGCCCCCGTTTTTCAGACGGCATCGGAAGAATTTTAATTATTTTGGAGAATCAATAATGGCAGCAAAAGACGTTCAATTCGGTAATGAAGTCCGTCAGAAAATGGTAAACGGCGTGAACACACTGGCAAACGCCGTGCGCGTAACTTTGGGCCCGAAAGGCCGCAACGTGGTACTTGACCGCGCGTTCGGCGGCCCGCACATCACCAAAGACGGTGTGTCTGTGGCCAAAGAAATCGAGCTGAAAGACAAATTTGAAAACATGGGCGCGCAGATGGTGAAAGAGGTTGCCTCTAAAACCAACGACGTTGCGGGCGACGGCACCACTACTGCGACCGTTCTGGCGCAGGCCATCGTGACCGAGGGCATGAAATACGTGACCGCGGGCATGAACCCGACCGACCTGAAACGCGGTATCGACAAAGCCGTTGCCGCGCTGGTGGACGAGCTGAAAAACATTGCCAAACCCTGCGACACTTCTAAAGAAATCGCCCAAGTCGGCTCAATTTCCGCCAATTCCGACGAGCAAGTCGGCGCGATTATCGCTGAGGCGATGGAAAAAGTCGGCAAAGAAGGCGTGATTACCGTGGAAGACGGCAAATCGCTGGAAAACGAGCTGGATGTGGTCGAAGGTATGCAGTTTGACCGCGGCTACCTGTCGCCTTACTTCATCAGCGATGCGGAAAAACAAATCGCTGCGCTGGATAATCCGTTTGTTTTGCTGTTTGACAAAAAAATCAGCAATATCCGCGACTTGTTGCCGGTTTTGGAACAGGTTGCCAAAGCCAGCCGTCCGCTGCTGATTATTGCCGAAGACGTTGAAGGCGAAGCGCTGGCGACTTTGGTGGTGAACAACATCCGCGGCATTCTGAAAACCGTGGCCGTAAAAGCCCCGGGCTTCGGCGACCGCCGCAAAGCCATGCTGCAAGACATCGCCATTTTGACCGGCGGCACCGTGATTGCCGAAGAAGTAGGCTTGTCTTTGGAAAAAGCCACTCTGGAAGATTTGGGTCAGGCCAAACGCATCGAAATCGGCAAAGAAAACACCACCATCATCGACGGTTTCGGCAATGCTGCCCAAATCGAAGCGCGTGTGGCTGAAATCCGCCAGCAAATTGAAACGGCGACCAGTGAATACGACAAAGAAAAACTGCAAGAACGCGTGGCCAAACTGGCCGGCGGCGTGGCAGTGATCAAAGTCGGCGCGGCTACAGAAGTGGAAATGAAAGAGAAAAAAGACCGTGTGGAAGACGCGCTGCATGCAACCCGTGCCGCCGTTGAAGAAGGCGTGGTTGCCGGCGGCGGCGTCGCATTCCTGCGCGCACGTTCCGCTCTGGAAAATCTGCATACCGGCAATGCCGACCAAGACGCAGGCGTACAAATCGTCTTGCGCGCGGTTGAGTCTCCGCTGCGTCAAATCGTGGCCAACGCCGGCGGCGAGCCGAGCGTGGTGGTGAACAAAGTGCTGGAAGGCAAAGGCAACTACGGCTACAACGCCGGCAGCGGCGAATACGGCGACATGATTGAAATGGGCGTACTCGACCCCGCCAAAGTAACCCGCTCTGCGCTGCAACACGCCGCGTCTATCGCCGGCCTGATGCTGACTACCGACTGCATGGTTGCCGAAATCCCTGAAGACAAACCGGCTATGCCCGACATGGGCGGCATGGGTGGAATGGGCGGCATGATGTAAGGCCGTCTGAAAAAAGTTCAGCCGTTAAGAAAATCCCGCATAGGTTTTATGCGGGATTTTTTGTGGGCGCTTGGTTTTCAGACGGCCTTCGTTTTTCCAACCTATTGTTTTACAAATCAAACACCGCCGTGACCGGCGCGTGGTCGCTGGGGCGTTCCAGTGCGCGGGTGTCGAGATCGACGCGTACGTCCTGCAAACGGGCGGCGAGGGCGGGGGTGATGAGGATGTGGTCGATGCGCAGGCCGAGTTTGCGTTGGAACATCGCGCCGCGGTAGTCAAACCAAGTGTAGTGCGCGCCTTCGGGGTGGATTTGGCGCAGGCTGTCGGTCAGGCCGAGGTCGAGCAGGGTTTGGAACCATTGGCGTTCGGGCGTGGAACAATGGATTTGTTCGCGCCATTTTTCGGGATCGTAGCAGTCGGCGTCGGCGGGGGCAATGTTGAAATCGCCGAGTAAAACCAGTTTGTCGTGGCGGCTCATTTCGTCGCGTACAAATTCGGTAAGCGCTTCAAACCATTGTTTTTTATATTCAAACTTAGGGCTGTCGAGCGCTTCGCCATTGACGCAGTAAACATTGATGACGCGCACGCCGCCGATGGTGGCGGCAATCACGCGCCGCTGCGGGTCGTCGGGCAGCGCGGGCAGGCCGGTGTGGACGTCTTCGGGCGCGGCGCGGCTGATGATGGCGACGCCGTTATAGGTTTTCTGCCCGCTCCATACGGTCTGCCAGCCCATTATATTGAGCGCGGCGGCGGGGAACTTGTCTTGGTCGAGCTTGAGCTCCTGCAAAACGAGGACATCGGGTTGGTCGTCGGCGAGCAGGTTTTGTACCTGCGGCAGGCGGACGTTGAGGGAATTGACGTTCCAAGTGGTGATTTTCATGGGGATTCCGTGGGTTGGGGGCAGGGTGAGGCCGTCTGAAACGGTTCGTCCGTCGAGTGATGTCCGTGAAAATTTCAGACGGCCTGCGTCTTCGGCAGGTTTGCAAGTCTGTTTTCCGGCGGCGTCTGTCCGGATGAAAAAACGCGGCTTTGTTCGAGCCGCGCCATTTTAGCATTTTGCGCCATCCGCGTTTTCAGGCGGCCTCACGGTTTTTGAGTTCGGCGACGGTGTCGAGCAGGATGCGGGCTTCTTCGGAAACCAGCCGGTATTCAAGGATGCGGTGGTAGCGGGTGAAATCGACCAGCCCTTCGGTGCGCATTTTGTGGAGGTGGGCGGAAACGGCGGTCGGCGTGGCGCCCAATGTTTCGCAAAGCTCGGCGACGCTGCATTCGCCGTCGCGCAGCATGAGTAAAATCCCCATGCGATCGGGGTTGGCAATCAGTTTGAGAAGTGCGGACAGGCGGTTGGTTTCCATGCGGTGCTCTTTTCTTGATTCGGACGGGTGCGGTTTGCTGTTTTTAAAAACGGGGTATTTTGCTCGGACTTTGCAAAAGAGTTTGATTCTTATTGGTCCGCTTGTCTTTAATTTTAACCGTTTATTTGAGAAAAGAGTTTACCCGAAAACGATGGGGATGCGTGTGGTTTTCGGTAAAAAAGGTGCAAGGTTTGTGGGGGTAGACGGCATGGGAATAACGTCGGCCGAGATTAACTTTTTTCAGACGGCCTTGAGCATGCCGTCTGAAAAAGTCTCCCGCGTGTATTTTGAACAACGGGTCAATCGTATATTGCTGCGAACCTTACCCCGCCAGCTTCACTGCCAGTTCCGCCAGCCTGCGGCCTTGTGCGAAGGCGAGTTCGGCTTCTTCCGTGCTTAAGGCGGCTTGGTTGTCGGCGCCGGCGGCGTGGCTGGCGCCGTAGGGCGTGCCGCCGCTTTGGGTGCGGCTGAGGGCGGATTCGGAGAACGGGATGCCGCTGATGATCATGCCGTGGTGCAGCAGCGGCAGCATCATGGTGAGCAGGGTGGATTCTTGGCCGCCGTGCAGGCTGGAGGTGCTGGTGAAGACGGTGGCGGGTTTGCCGGACAATTCGGCGCCCAGCCATTGCGGGATGGTGCCGTCGATGAAATATTTCATGGCGGCGGCCATGTTGCCGAAACGGGTCGGACTGCCGAGCGCGAGGGCGGCGCAGGTTTTGAGGTCGTCGGCTTGGACGTAGGGCGCGCCGCTGTCGGGAATGCTGCTTTCGACGGCTTCGCAGACGGCGGAAACTTTGGGTACGGTGCGCAAAACGGCTTCGCAGCCGGCAACGCTTTCGACGCCGCGCGCGATTTGGCGGGCGAGGTTGTAGGTCGCGCCGTGTTGGGAATAAAAAAGAACGAGGATTTTCAGGGGATTTGGGTTCATTTGGGGATTCCGTTAAAATGGGTGGGAAAGGGTTTTCAGACGGCCTTCAAGCGGATTTACAAGGCCGTCTGAAAAAGTTGCTTATTTTGTATTCCGTAGGCGGGGCTCGGTTGGTAAGCCTGTCGAACCATTAGCCCAGCTGTTTCATGAATAAAGCGGGATTAGCCGGGCTGAAGCCCAGCCTACGCAGTCTGTATCCGACAAAACCTGACTGTATAGCGTTCCGTTGCAGCCGTTTATTTTTCAGACGGCATTTTTTGATGATAGGCCGGATGATTGAATAAGCCAAACCGACTTGCTGGGCTGATGGTTCGACAGGCTCACCAACCGGGTCCGCCTACGCTCAGGTTATCTCATGACACAGGCTGTCGGAAATAACACAAATCAAACAAGGAAAAAGAGTATGCCGTTTTCTGAAAAGTGGCAAGCGTTGAAACAGGGTAAGACTTTGGGTTTTATCGGCTTTGTCGTGCGCCGTTTCAACGACGAACGCGTGCCGCTGGTGGCCTCGAGCCTGACGTTTACCACGCTGCTGGCGCTGGTGCCGGTACTGACGGTTACGGTGGTGGTCGCTTCCGCGTTTCCCGTGTTTGACGAGTGGTCGGGCATGTTTGTGCAGTTTATCAACCGCACCATCGTGCCGCAGGGGGCGGACATGGTGTTCGACTACATCAATGCCTTTAAAGACAAGGCTTCCAAGCTTACGGCCATCGGCAGCGTGATGCTGATGGCCACGTCGCTGATGCTGATTCAGACCATCGACAATGCGTTTAACCGCATTTGGCGCGTTAACAGCCGCCGTCCGTTTCTGATGCAGTTTTTGGTGTATTGGGCGCTTTTGACGCTGGGGCCGCTGTCGCTGGGCGTGGGCGTGTCGCTGCTGTTCGGAACGCTGCGCAACAGCGGTTTGGAACAATATTCCCCTGAGCTTGCGGAAATGCTGCGCACGGGCGTTTCGGTGGTGTTTTCCACGCTGCTTTTGTGGGCGCTGTACCGCTTTGTGCCCAACCGTTTCGTGCCCGCGCGGCAGGCGCTGGCGGGGGCGTTTCTGACCGCGGTCTGCCTCGAAATCGCGCGCGCGCTGTTCGCTTGGTATATGGGCAAGTTCAACGGCTACACCTCGATTTACGGCGCATTTGCGGCGGTGCCGTTTTTTCTGTTGTGGTTGAACCTGCTGTGGTCGCTGGTGTTGGCGGGTGCGGTGCTGACGTCGTCGCTGTCGTATTGGCAGGGTGAGGCGTTCCGGCGCGGTTTTGATGCGCGCGGGCGGTTTGACGACGTGTTGAAAATCCTGCTGCTTTTGGACAACGCACAGCAGACGGGGCAGGCCATGCCCGTGCAGGCGTTCAGACGGCATATCAATATGGGTTACGACGAATTGGGCGAACTGCTGGAAAAACTGGCGCGGCACGGCTATGTTTATTCGGGCAAACAGGGCTGGGTGTTGAAAACCGGCGCGGAGGCGATCGAGTTGGACGATTTGTTCAAACTGTTTGTGTACCGCCCCGCCGGAGATCGGGATCATGTGAACGAGGCGGTCAGCCGCATCATGCAGCCGTGTTTGGATTCGATGGATATTTCGCTGGCGGAGTTTGGCGTGCACGCGAAACGGGAGAAGGAAGAAGGCGGTGAGGCCGTCTGAAACTTTCGTTTGCAACAAAAAGTTGCCGCAGGCCGGGCTTCAGCCCAGCAAATTTAATCATGTTTCCAGCGGGTATTGCTGGGTTGAAGCCCGGCCTACAAGTGAAGCCGGATTTCAGCCGTAGGGTGGGCCTGTCGGCCCACCGTTTGGCCGTAGGACAAATTGCAATCTTCAGATTTCAGACGGCATTCCTGCCCTTTGGGCAGGCCCACCCTACGGCAGTTCCATCCGGTACAGTTCCCCCTCAGGCCGTCTGAAAATCCCACCCCCTAATTTTCAGACGGCCTTTTGCTATAATCCCCGTTCCCCCCAAACCCGTCCCCAATCCACATCATGAAACCCGTTTCCCAAACCGCCTTCGCCCTCATGTTTTCCCTCTCTGCTTCCGCCCACGCCGCGCACGGCTTGGCTTTGGGGCAGCCGGTCAAATATCCGGCGGGATTTAAGGCGTTTGATTATGTGAACCCGAATGCGCCCAAAGGCGGGACGTTTTCGCTGCCGTATCAGGGTGGTTTCGATACGCTCAATCCGTTTACGCTCAAAGGCGATCACGAGGTGGGCGTGGCAATGCTGACGCTGGATACGCTGATGGAAAAGAGTTTGGACGAGCCGTTTGCGATGTACGGGCTGTTGGCTCAAGACGTGGAATTGGCTTCAGACGGCCTTTCGGTGACGTTCCGCCTCAATCCGAAAGCGCGCTTTCACAACGGCGATGCGGTGACTTCCGAAGATGTGGCGGAATCGTTTCGGATTCTGACGCAGGATAAGGCGGCGGTGCCGATGTATAAGATGTATTGGGGCGGGGTGGCGAAAGTGGAAACGCCCGATGCGCAGACGGTTGTGTTCCGTTTCAAGGCGCGCAATGCCGAGCTGCATATGATTTTGGGCGAACTGCCGGTGTTTTCGCATAAAAGTTATCCCAAGGGTTTGGCGGCTGCGGCGGGTAAGGCGCCGATCGGCTCGGGGCCTTACCGTTTGGGCAAGGCCGATAGCGGGCGCATGAGCGAGTTTGGGCGCGATAAAAATTACTGGGCGCAGAATCTGCCGACGCGCAAGGGGCAGTACAACTTCGATACCGTGCGCTTTAAATATTACCGTGACGACAGCGTACGCATCGAGGGAATGAAGGGCGGACAGTATGATTTTGTTCAGGAAAACATCGCCCGCAACTGGGCGCGCGCGTATTCCGACGGGGTGCTGAAAAAGCGCGGCCTGGGCAAACACGAATGGCGGCAGGGCAATACGGCGGGGATGCAGGGCTATGTGATGAACCTGCGCCGCAAGCCGTTTGACAATATTTTGGTGCGGCAGGCGCTGGTGGAAAGTTTCGATTTCGAAAGCACCAACAGCCGCCTGTTTTACGGCGCCTACCGTCGCAGCAACAGTTTTTTCTCCAACAGCACAATGGCGGCGACGGGCAAACCGCAGGGCGCAGAGCTGGTGCTTTTGAATACGGTAAAAGACAAACTGCCGTCTGAAATTTTTACGCAAAACGTTCCCGAACCGCCGCAAACCGACCTGAAGACGGGTGTGCGCCCCAATCTTTTGAAAGCGCGCGCGCTGCTTGTCAAGGCAGGCTACCGCTACCAAAACGGCCGCTTGGTCGATAAGGAGGGCAAACCGCTGGTGTTTGAGTTTCTCACACCGAGCAAAACCTACGAGCGCGTCAACGCCAAATGGCAGCGCGATTTGGCGAAAATCGGCGTGGCCATGACCGTGCGCGTGGCCGATCCGGCGCTGTATCAGCGGCGGCTGAACCGCTTCGACTACGACATGACCATTGTCGTCTACGGCAACAGCGAAAGTCCCGGCAACGAGCAGGCGGCGTATTTCGGCTGCGAAGCCGCGAAAACCGAGGGCAGCCGCAATTGGGCGGGCGTGTGCAACCCCGCTGTGGAAACGCTGCTCAAACGTTTTGAAAGTTTCCGCAACCGCGACGAGCTGGTCACGTCCGCCCGCGCCCTCGACCGCGTGATGCGCCATCAGTATATCGTCGTACCCAACTGGTTCAGCGACCGCTACCGCGTCGTGTACCGCGATACGCTGGGCATTCCGCAGACACTGCCGAAGTTTTACAGCCCGACCGAATGGGCATTAAGCTCGGCCTGGGAAAAATGACAGTTGTTTTTTTTAAACAGAAATTTACGATAAATGGTATAAAATTTAAATAAGCGGTATTTTGCATTGCTAAAAATAATGATGCCGTTATAATTACATAAAGATATCTGCATTAACGGATGTTTACAAAACCAAAAAGCCAAATACATTACAAAACGTGGAAAACCAAAATGATCAACTTCAACCCGCTTTCAGACGGCATCTTCATACACCTTTGGTGGATGATTCCGATTGCCGCCGTCTTCTTCCTGGCTAACAGTTTGCGCAATAAAAAACTGGTCGGCCGTTTTACCGCCAATTTCCGCGCCCAATGCAAATTAAATGCGGAAATTTATCACGAAATCAATAAATTGGATGTCCGTAGCGGAAGCGAACATCTGCAAGTCGACCATGTTTACATTTCGCGCCACGGCATTTTCGTGGTCAATACCCCCAACCAACAGGGCTTGATTTGGGGCGACAAAAAAGACGGACTTTGGACGCAGCGTTACCACAAAAGCGAATCGCAGTTTCCCAATCCGCTGCGCCAAAACCAGCGCTACATCGAAGCGCTTTCCAAACAGCTTTCGCTGCCGCAGCAGGTTTTCTTTTCTGTCGCCGTGTTCGGCAAAAACTGCCGCTTCCAAACCATGATGCCCGATAACGTGGTCGAATCGTTTGATTTTGTGGAATACGTTTCCCAATACGAAGAGATTCTGCTGAGTGACGAAGAAGTCGTCCAAATCAGAAAGACCTTGGAAACCAATGAGTTTGATGTGGTGTTTGCCAAGCAAAGTGTGGGTGTTTATACGCTGTAAACGGAGATATAGTGAATTAAAATAAAAAATCCACTTCGTTGGCTGCGGCTGAGCCCAAAGAGGACGATTCACTGAGGCGCTGAAGCGCCAAGTTCATCTGTCCCGTACTACCCCGTACTGTCTGCGCTTTGCCGCCTTGTATCTTTCTTATTTTATTTCACTATACAAAATAGGGGAAAGGCCGTCTGAAAATACATTGTTTTCAGACGGCCTTGTTTTTCATTCCCTCAATAAATCAGCGTTTTACCCCGCTCAAACGCGCCCAGCTCTCATCGGTTACGGCGGGGTCGAGGTCGAACCATTGGGCGTAAATTTCACTCAATTCTTCAACCTGTTCATCAAGCAGGCCGGACAACACAATCCGTCCGCCCTGTTTGGTGCGGGCGGCAAGCATATCGCCGAGCATGCGCAGCGGGTTGGCGAGGATGTTGGCGACAACGACGTCGAATTGCCCTTCCGGCAGGCCGTCGGGCAGGTAGAACTGCGCATCGGTATTGTTTTGCGCGGCATTGTCGCGGCTGGCGCGGATGGCCTGCGGGTCGATGTCTACGCCGACGGCGGAACCTGCGCCGAGTTTCATCGCGGCGATGGCGAGGATGCCCGAGCCGCAGCCGTAGTCGAGTACGCTTTCGCCTCCTTTGAGTTCGCCGTCCAGCCATTGCAGACACAGGCGCGTGGTCGGGTGGCTGCCCGTACCGAACGCCAAACCGGGGTCGAGCTGGAGGTTGACCGCGTTGTCGTCGGGCGCGTCGTGCCACGAGGGGGTAATCCAGAGGCGCTCGGAAATCTGAATCGGGTCAAACTGCGCCTGCGTCAGGCGCACCCAGTCTTGGTCTTCGAGGGTTTCGGCGGTGTAGGGCAGTTCGCCCAAGCCGCATTCGGCAGCGGCTTTTTGAATGATTCCGGCGACGGGATCATCTTCGCCGAACAGGGCGATGACCTTGCTCTGCTGCCAGATTTGTTCGGTCGGCATTCCCGGTTCGCCGAAAATGGCCTGCTCGTTTTCCGTGCCGGCGTAGGCGTCTTCGATGGCGGCGGACAGAGCGCCGTGTTCCATCAGGGCGTCGGCGAGGCGTTCGGCGGCGGTGTCGTTTACGGTAATGGTGGTTTGTCGGTAGGGCATGGGTGGCTTTCGGATAAGGCCGTCTGAACCGGTTGCTGAGCGCAGCCGAAGCATCAGACGGCATGAAAATAATTGATAAACGGCGGCCGAAACCGCCTGATGTGCGGCTATTTTAACGGATTGGCGGCGCTTGAAAAAGGCCGTCTGAATTTTTCAGACGGCCTTGATTTTGTTGCGGATTATTTTTCCAACTTCGCTTTGCGCTCTTCCAGCCAGTGTTCCAGATAGTGGATACTGACGCCGCCTTCGGCGAAACCGGGGTCGGTGAAGAGGTCGCGGTGGAGCGGGGTATTGGTTTTGATGCCGGTCACGGCCAGTTCGGCCAGCGCGACACGCATTTTCGCCATGGCCTGTTCGCGGGTTTTGCCGACGACGCAGATTTTGCCGATTAAGCTGTCGTAATACGGCGGAATGCGGTAACCCTGATAGATGTGGCTGTCCACGCGGATGCCGAAGCCGCCGGGGAGGTGGCAGCTTTCGATCAGGCCGGGGCTGGGGATGAAGTTGTACGGGTCTTCGGCGTTGATGCGGCATTCGAACGCGTGGCCGGAGATTTTGATGTCTTTCTGCTTGTATTGCAGCGGCAGACCGCTTGCGATGCGGATTTGTTCCTGCACAATATCGACGTTGGTAATCAGCTCGGTAACGGGATGTTCGACCTGTACGCGGGTGTTCATCTCGATGAAGAAAAACTCGCCGTCTTCGTAGAGAAATTCAAACGTACCCGCGCCGCGGTAGCCGATGCGTTTGCAGGCGGCGACGCAGGCTTCGCCGATTTTTTTGCGCTCGGCTTCGCTGATGCCGGGGGCGGGCGCTTCTTCGATGACTTTCTGGTGGCGGCGCTGGAGCGAGCAGTCGCGTTCGGCGAGGTAAACGGCGTTGCCGTGTTCGTCGGACAAGACTTGGATTTCGACGTGGCGCGGGCGTTGCAGGTAGCGTTCCATGTAAACCATCGGGTTGCCGAACGCGGCACCTGCTTCGGTTTTGGTCATTTCGACGGAGCGCAGCAGGTCTTCTTTTTTCTCGACCACGCGCATACCGCGGCCGCCGCCGCCGCCGGAGGCTTTGATGATGACGGGGAAACCGACTTTGTCGGCGGTTTTGAGGATTTCGTCGGGGTCGTCAGACAGGGCGCCGTCCGAACCGGGTACGCAGGGCACGCCCGCTTCGATCATGGCGTGTTTGGCGGAAACTTTGTCGCCCATCAGGCGGATGGTGTCGGCGCGAGGGCCGATGAAGACAAAACCGGATTGTTCGACCTGTTCGGCAAAATTGGCGTTTTCCGCCAAAAAGCCGTAGCCCGGGTGGATGCCGTCGGCACCGGTGACTTCGGCGGCGGCGATGATGGCGGGGATATTGAGGTAGCTTTGTGCGGAAGCGGCCGGGCCGATGCACACGGATTCGTCGGACAGCTTGACGTGCAGGCTGTCTTTGTCGGCTTCGGAATGCACGGCGACGGTGGCGATGCCCATTTCGCGGCAGGCGCGCAATACGCGCAGCGCGATTTCGCCGCGGTTGGCGATTAAGACTTTTTTCAACATGATGATTTTCCTTTGCTTTCAGACGTCCTCTGCTTCAGCATGATGCCGTCTGAAAATGTTTATCCGAATGTTTCGCGGGCGGTTTGAAGGGGAAGCACGCCTCGAAAAACGTTCAGACGGCCTGCCGCATTTTTGGATGCAGAGGCCGTCTGAAAAATATTATTCGATGATAAACAGCGGCTCGCCGTATTCCACAGGCGTGCCGTTTTCGACCAGAATTTCTTTGACCACGCCGGATTTTTCGGCTTCAATTTCGTTCATCAGTTTCATCGCTTCGATGATGCACAGCGTATCGCCCGCTTTCACGCTTTGGCCGACTTCGACAAACACAGGCGAAGTCGGGCTCGGTGCGCGGTAGAAAGTACCGACCATCGGCGATTTCTGCGCGTTGCTCAAATCGCGTGCGGCGGGCGCTGCTGCGGCAGTGGGAGCAGGGGAGGCGGCAGGCGCAGCGGCAACAGCCTGAACCGGTGCGGGCGCGGCGTAAACGGGCTGTGCGGCGGCGGCGGTGCGGGTAATGCGGACTTTTTCTTCGCCTTCGGTCACTTCGATTTCGGCGATACCGGATTCTTCAACCAAATCAATCAGTTTTTTCAGTTTGCGCAAATCCATGTTGTGTTCCTTTTTAAAACGGCCGGATGCCGTGGATAGAATACATTGGGAGAAAACGGAAGTTTTCGGGAAAGTTTTTCAGACGGCATTTGGATGCCGTCTGAAAAACCGGAAATTGAATGTAAAGAACGTTTTGTCTGTAAGATTTAATCGGGTTATTTTCCCGAAGTTGTTTGTAAATGTCCAGCAAAATATCCGAAGTTGTCGGCATTTTTCAATAAAACGCGCAAACGGCGTTCCGCTTTGCCGGACAAGAGCATCTATTCTAATCCTTTGCTTTTGCGGGGGAATGCGACCGTCTGAACGCAAATTTCGAGGCATCGGAAAGATGCGTATAATAACGGCGTTTTTCAAAAAAATTACTAAAGTTATGGATATTTCCGATTTCGATTTCGCCCTGCCCGAAGCGCTGATTGCGCAACACCCGCCCGAAACACGCGGCAGCAGCCGCCTGTTGGTCGCGCTGCCCGATTCGCCGCTGCAAGACGCGCAGTTTGCCGATTTGCCCGATTACGTCGAAGCGGGCGATGTTTTGGTATTTAACAATACCAAAGTGATGAAAGCGCGGCTGTTCGGCCAAAAAGAAAGCGGCGGCAGAATCGAAGCCCTGATCGAGCGGGTATTGGACGAACACACCGCGCTCGCCCACATCCGCGCCTCGAAATCGCCGAAAGCCGGCACCGTATTGCTGTTTGAAGGCGGCATCCGCGCCGTCATGACCGAGCGCGCGGGCGAACTCTTTACCCTGAGTTTCGACGACAGCCGCAGCGTTTACGAAATCCTCGAGCAAAACGGCAAACTGCCGCTGCCGCCCTATATCGAACGCGCCGCCGACGACAAAGACGACAGCCGCTACCAAACCGTTTACGCCAAACATCAGGGCGCCGTTGCCGCCCCGACCGCCGGCCTGCATTTTACCGGCACGCTGCTGGACAAACTGCGTGCCAAAGGCGCTCTCACCGCCGAAGTGACCCTGCACGTCGGTGCAGGCACGTTCCAACCCGTGCGCGTCGAAAACATCGCCGAACACAAAATGCACAGCGAATGGTTTGACGTCCCCGCCGAAACCGTTGCCCTGATTGAAGCCGCCAAAGCGCGCGGCAGCAAAATTTGGGCAGTCGGCACCACCTCCGTGCGCGCCCTCGAATCCGCCGCCCGCGAAGCAGGCCGTCTGAAAGCAGGGCGCGGCGACACCGATATCTTCATCACCCCCGGCTACCGCTTCAACGTCGCCGACCGCCTGATTACCAACTTCCACCTGCCCAAATCCACGCTCCTGATGCTCGTCAGCGCCTTTTCCGGCATGGAGCACATCCGCAGCGTTTACCGCCACGCAGTCGCGCAGGAATACCGCTTTTTCAGTTACGGCGATGCAATGCTGCTAGGGCGGAAGGAGTAGGTTTTCAGGCGGCATAAGCGGGCATCAAGCCCCTGAAAACCCTTTAAGCGCAACCCGCAAGGGCGGGGTTCGCAGCATAGGTATCCGCACAATTCAAAGCAGATTAGGGTGTAGGTCGGGCACTTTTGCCCGACAATCTGTCGAAATCTCCACACCACCTTAAATTTCCAGCGTCGGGTAAAAACGCCCGGCCTACCTTTTGCCACACCTGCCGTCAAAACATTCAGACGCCCTTTCAAAACTCATTTGTATGATGCTTTTTAAAAACCGCTAATCCATACAGGTGCTTAAATCCGTTTTCAGACAGCATTTTTACAATACTTTGGAATATATAGAATATCCCCTCTACTAAAGTTTCAATCCGCATCTTGATTTGTTTGTTCTTTATGTTAAATTACCTACTATTGCTTTTATTATTGAAACTTTAAAAAAATGAAAAATCAAAACGTCCAACCAACCAACCAACCAACCAACCAACCAACCAACCAACCAACCAACCAACCAACTGACGGCTGATGCAGCCGCGCAGCCCGAAATCCTTGCCGCAGCGCCTGCGGCCGAATCCCTCCCCGCAGAAACGCCCGTCGAACCCCTCTCCTCACGCGTACCCGCGCCGCAGACATCCCCGTCCGGATACGTTCCCGCCGTTCAAACCGAAGCTGCGCTGGAAGAAACCGTCCGCCAAGTTCAAGCCGAAGAAATTACCGAAACCGCTCCCAGCTACCGCCCGCTGAAAATCGCCGGCGGCCTCTTGGCGCTCGGCATCCCGCTGGCGTTTGCCGGTGGAGGCGGAAATTCAGACGGCAATCCGCCTGATTCAGACAGCAATGCCGGCAACAACGCCGCCGGCAATTCCCAAAGCGGCGCCGCACAAAACACCCCGTCAGCCGAAACGCCGCAAACCAGCGATGCAACGGCGGCGGACGGAGCCCAAATACCCGCACCCGAACAGCCCGAAATCCACACCACCCGTATTCTCTACAAAGACGGCATCATCGTCACCCGCAGCGCCGAAGCAGGCCGAGAATTGGATTTGTCGGTGCTGGAATACCGTGAGGCGGGTGTCAGGCCGTCTGAAAAGAATGAGATTATCCGCAATAAGCCGTCAGATGAATCAATTGCTTACTTAAACGGTTTTGTCAGCACGCATGTCGATTCATCAAAAGATAATCTTCAAGCCTCGTATAAGGCAGATACCGACGGCGACGGCCTGATTGACAGCAAAGACCGCTATCCGGATATGTGGAACGTTTCCGACCGCGATTTGCGGATGTTTTCCACGCTGGCTTATGCCACAGAAGGCAAAACTGCCATGCAGCAGGCTTTTGATGGCGTGGGCAGCATCGAAATTGATTCTGTCAAAGCAGATCTAAACGGTCAGGTGGACATCAGCGAATACCAAGGCCATTGGGATGTTTTATCAGTTGTCAGCAAAGGTGAGTTTTTCGGCAGCGGTTTGGATTACACCATATTCGGCAACGGCAAAAAAGCCGACGGCTCTTACCAAAATATCGTGGTGGCCTTCCGTGGCACAAAAGGCTTGCAGGATGCGACTGCCGGATTGAAGCTGGCTCAAGGCAATACGCCGACCCAAGCCAAGCAGATGGATGAAATTATTAGCACGCTGGAACAATACAATCCCGACCATGTTTATTCGACAGGGCATTCTTTGGGCGGCTATCTGGCTCAGTATTTTGCCACCTATACGGTGCAAAATTCCCAGTTTAAAGACGAATTTGTCCGCAGCGTGTTATTCAACACGGCCAAAATCATTACCGACGGCAGTCCGACTCCGGATTTAGTGGCGGCTGCGGCGCGTTCCGAACAGTTTGCACAAGAACGGATTTACGATGCACGTTTTACCAACCAATCGGGTGTTACCTATAAAACCAATTCTTATGTGATTGAAGGCGAATGGTTAAGCAGCGGCGATGTTCCGACTACATATCAGACGGGTGCTGCGGTGGCAGCTACTGCCGCAACCGCAGCTAAAGGAGCTGCAACAGGCGGATTCTTGGCTCTCGTAGGAGGTCTGGTTGCAACTATCGCAACAGGTGGTGCGGCTGCGCCTTTGATATTGGCGGGAGCAAAAGCAGGCGCGGCGGTAGGCGGAACAATCGGCGGAGCTCAGGGCGCCGGAACAGTTTTAGGCTTTGATGGCTTGGGAACCTATAAAAACACTATCTTCCTGAAAAATACCGCCGCAAATAAAGACGGTTGGGACAAACACGCATTGGCCAATTTCTACGAAACCAGTACCGAAGTCCAAAAATATTTCAGTCAAGGCTACCGTGTGGATAAAAATCAAAAAGCTGCATACGAAGCACAGGACTTTGACCGTGATGGGTTGAACGACTATGACGAATTACGCATAGATACTTCCGCCTACACCAACGACACCGACGGCGACGGTTTTTCAGACGGCCTTGAAGCCAAACTCGGCTCAGACGGCACAAAAGCGGATGTTACACCTTACGCCACCGCCTCCCCGGCCGAGACCGCCGACTTGCGCCCGATAACCGCCGTCGTGCAGACCGAAGATTCAGACGGCAATGTCGTTTCCACTAAAGCCGTCGAGCTGACCGCCACGCAGGAAGCGGACGGTACGGTTGTGTACAGGCCGTCTGAAAATGCGGCGGAAACCTCCATCGATTTGGGTAAAGACAAATTCGACTGGAGCGCGTTTGGCAACCAAACCCACAACGGCGAAGCGGTATTGCTCGGTACGTCGGGCGACGAAACGCTCACAGGTTCAAGCGGCAGCGACCGCCTGCTCGGAAGTTTGGGCAGCGACACCGTAACCACGGGCGCAGGCCGCGATACCGTTGTGTTTAGTGCGGAGGACATCCGTGAAGGCAAAACCGACCGTATTACCGATTTCGACATCACGGAAGACCGCCTAGACCTCTCGGGCTTGCGCAGTCTGTTTGGCGATGCGGCGGACGGCTTCGATTGGGGCAGCGTATTCGGAGACCGAATCGTGTTCGACAATCAGGCGCATACCTTGGCCTACCGTGATGAGGCCGGCGTATCGACGGTGTTTGCGCAGTTCGACAACGGCGCGGAAATGACCGCCGTGCAGATTATCGGTTAGGCCGTCTGAAAAGTCCGACTGCCTGTCGAAACCGGATAACGGCGTAGGTCAGATTCCCGAATCCGACGTTTTCAGGATTGGCATTAAACGTCGGATATGGGTATCCGATCTACGGGGTTGTAAAGCTGTAAACCGGATTTGCATCCGATTTACATTTTATTGTGGGATTTCCCATATAAAATTTTAAACTGAAGGAAACAAAATGAATAAAACCCTAACCGCCGCCGCACTTTCCGCCGTACTCGCCCTTTCCGGTTGCGCCTCCGTCGCTCTTGCGCCGCAGGAAGCCTCAGCCGCAGCGAAAACCTTCAACCTGCCCGCCGAAGGCATGGCCGGGCTGTATGTGTATCGAGATAGTTTTGTCGGACAGGCACTCAAAAAAGATATTTGGGTGGACGGAAAATGTTTGGGTGAGTCTTCCAATAAAGTATTTTTCCGCACTGAAGTAGCGGGAGGTCAGTCTCATGAGATTGCCACTGAATCTGAGTTTTCGCCCAATAAGCTGACTATCGCTGCCGAAGCAGGCAAAAACTATTTTGTCCGTCAGTATATTAAGATGGGCGCATTCGTCGGTGGTGCACATGTGGAACTTGTTGATGAAGCGCAGGGCAAAGCAGCAGTTTCCAAACTGAATCTTGCTACGCAGGGAAATTGCAGCAAACCTGCTCAGTAAATAAACAGCGTAAGGCCGTCTGAAAATCCGGTTACAAACGTAGCCGGAATATTCAGACGGCCTTTGCGCATTTTCAATATTATTTGCCGCGTACGCCGGCCAGTTTCCTCACGATTACCGTCACCACAAACACCGCCGCCATCACCGGAAAGGTCATCCCCAGCGGTGTTTCGCCCGTCATCAAGTTCCGATAGAGCACAAAGCCTGCGAGCCACAGTACCAGCCCGACAAAATCAAACAGCTGCCGCGATACATCGTGTTTCAGCACAAAATAATCCGCAATCAAAACCGCCGCCATCGGCGCAAAAATCGAGCCGCTAACCGGCAGGAAATTCTCATACTGCGTTACCGGCAGCGCCGCCTGTTTCGCCGCCCCGTACCGAACGAACGGCACACCGTCTCCATCGCGCCCAGTCCCGTTTTCGCGCCAATCAAAACCGCCTGAACGCCATGCGCCCAGCCCGGCGGCGCGAAGAAGGTGCCGGTCAGAATTTCGGTTACGGAAACCGCCGCCAAACCGGATGAGGCCGTTGGCGGAAGTGGATAGGGGTTTTTGTGCGGACATGGGGTTCTCCTTTAGGAAGTTGGTTTTTTTTTTGTAGGTTTTCAGACGGCATTTAGGTGTTGTGTTTTGAAAAACAGTTGAGGCCGTCTGAAACAGGCCGTCTGAAAAATTTTCTAACGCGCGGTGGTTTGATCTGTAAATGTTCGGCCTGCTGCAATCTGCTCCCTCTCCCGCCGTAGCGGGGGAGGGCCGGGGTGGGGCAGCTCTCTTCCTGGAATGGTAAATTTTTCTGAAAACCTCGCAGGACGTACTTCTACGAAGCACCACCCTCTCCCATTGGGAGAGGGAATGGGTTTGTGAAACTTCGGGTGTTTCAGACGGCCTTCGGGCATTTGGCGTTTCCAATATTCCAAAACTTATTTCAAAACTTCAAAACACCCGCCAACCCCACCCGTTCAATCCCCTTCACAAGGCTGTACCAAAACCCACGGGGCGACGACGACGGCCCACATTTCGCGGTTGTCCGCCAGAAATTCGCGTGCCTGTGTTTCGGTGACGAGGCCGAATTTTCCGGCTTCCATCAGCGCGGAAAGGGCGGCAGTGTTGTCGTCGGCCATGTGTTTGGCGGTTTCGACCAAGTCCAAGTCGGGGGAAACGTACACGGCGGCGCCGCGGGCGAAGTGGATTTGCAGCTCCTGCCAGCGGATGCGGGCGGTTTCGGCGTTGAGTTTTTCGCTTAGAAGTGGGGCGGTCATGGTTATGCTCCTGCGGGTTGTTAGGCCGTCTGAAAAAGGGCAACCGCCTGTTTTCAGACGGCAGAAAACAGGCGGTTTCGATGATGCTGAAACTCCCCACGACAGGATTAACTGTATCGGGTGCAAAGGGTTTTTCTCAGCCGCGCCGCGCGCAGCACCCCTGTTTCTGTTGTAGCGGATTGTAGCAAAAGGGCAGGCCGTCTGAAAATAGGGCGGAATGCGTTTGCACGGAAAATGTTATACAATATCATCTTTTCTGCCAACCTTAAAACGGTTTTCAGACGGCCTTATCCGCCTGCGCGATGCCGTCTGAAACCTGAAAAAACGTCATGAATTCAATACTTCTCACCGGCCTTTTGCAACGCCTGCTGATTGCCTCCGCCGCCATTGCCGCGATTTGCGGCGTTTATTTTTGGGCGGTCGGCGCATGAGTATCCTTGTTGAAAACCTGACCGTCAGTTATCAGCGCCGACCCGCCGTCCATCACGTTTCCGCCGAGTTTTCAGACGGCAGTATGTGGGCGGTGTTCGGGCCGAACGGTGCGGGCAAGTCCACGCTGCTCAAGGCGGTGATGGGTTTGCAGAACGCCGATACCGGCCGCGTGTCGTGGCAGGGGCTGGCGCGCCGCGACATCGCCTATCTGCCGCAGCAGTCGGAAATCGACCGCAGCCAGCCGATGACCGTTTTCGAGCTGGCGGCGATGGGGCTGTGGTACGAAATCGGCTTTTTCGGGCGCGTCAATGCCGCCCGGCGCGCGCGCGTGTATGCCGCGCTGGAACGCGTGGAAATGCGCGATTTTGCCGAACGGCGGATTGCGCATCTGTCCAACGGCCAGTTTCAGCGCGTTTTGTTTGCGCGGATGCTGGCGCAAAACGCGAAATTTCTGCTGCTGGACGAGCCGTTCAACGCCGTCGATGCGCGCACGACTTACGCGCTGCTCGATGTTTTGCGCTGCTGCAACCAAGACGGGCAGGCCGTGATTGCGGTGTTGCACGATTACGAACAAGTGCGCGCCTATTTTCCGCAAACGCTGCTGCTGGCGCGCGAGAAAATCGCGGCGGGGGCGACGGAAAAGGTGTTGACGGACGGGTTTCTGCTTCAGGCCAATGCGGCGGTGCAGAAGCAGGAGTCGGCGGATTGGTGCGGGGTTTGAGGTTGTCGGGATGCTGTGGATTTCAGACGGCGTAGGTACGGTTAGCCGCCCGAAGGCGGCGTAACCGTACAAATCCGCTTTTTTCAGACGACATCAGCAGACATTTTCAAATCGCGTAGTGCGTACGGTTACGCCTTCGGGCGGCTAACCGTACCTACGATGCACATCTTTTTGATGATCTGGCCCGTCGCCATCGTGCAAATTATAAAACGACGTGCATTAACGCATCCGCCGTTTTCAGACGGCTTTCTCCATTTTTGAAAAACACTATGAATATCAATGAATTAATCCTTTTTCCGTTTGCCGAATTCGACTTTATGCGCTATGCGCTGGCGTCGGTTTTCTGCCTCGCGCTGAGTGCGGCGCCGGTGGGGGTATTTTTGGTGATGCGCCGCATGAGTTTGGTCGGCGATGCCTTGAGCCACGCGGTTTTGCCGGGGGCGGCGGTCGGTTATATATTTGCCGGTTTGAGCCTGCCGGCGATGAGCGCGGGCGGGTTTGCGGCGGGGCTGCTGATGGCGCTGCTGGCGGGCTTGGTGAGCCGTTTTACCTCGTTGAAGGAAGATGCGAATTTCGCCGCGTTTTATCTGACGAGTTTGGCGGTGGGCGTGGTTTTGGTGAGTAAAAACGGTGACAGCGTCGATTTGCTGCATCTGCTGTTCGGCTCGGTTTTGGCGGTGGACGTGCCCGCGTTGCAGTTGATTGCGGCAGCGGCGGCGGTAACGCTGCTGGTGTTGGCGGTGATTTACCGTCCGCTGGTTTTGGAAAGCATCGACCCGCTGTTTTTGCAGGCCGTCGGCGGACGAGGCGGGTTTTGGCACGTTGTGTTTCTGATTTTGGTGGTGATGAATCTGGTGGCGGGTTTTCAGGCGCTGGGGACGCTGATGTCGGTAGGGTTGATGATGCTGCCGGCGATTACGGCGCGGCTGTGGGCGAAAAGTCTGGGCGGATTGATGCTGCTGTCGGTCGCGCTGGCGCTGGTGTGCGGCTTTGCGGGATTGCTGTTTTCCTATCACGTCGAGATTCCGTCGGGGCCGGCGATTATTTTGTGCTGCGGGGTGTTGTATGCGCTGTCAGTGGTGTTCGGCCGAGAGGGCGGGCTGCTGGCGAAGTGGCTGCGGGGTCGGAAGCACAGGGTTGCTTGAGCGGGATAGAAAGGATAAAGGCCGTCTGAATATTTCAGACGGCCTTTCATCATACCTGATACCTGGCGGCTATTCCTTCAGACGGCTTTCCAAACGCTCGATACACGCGCCCAAATGTTTGCGCAAAATTTTCACCGCGCGGTTGCGGCGGCCGCTGACCAGCAGGTCGAGGATTTCGCGGTGTTCGGAATGGGTGGTGGTGTTGATCGGGCGTTTTTCGCGGCGTTTGGTGTCGAAAACCGCCACAATCAGCGACGAGCGGGCGCACAAAGTATTGATGATTTCAAACAAAACATTGTTATCGACCAAACGCGCCAATTCGACGTGAAACGCATTGGCCAGGCGGTTCCAGCCCACGCGGTCGCCCTTGCCCGAAGCCGCTGCTTCCTGTTCGGTCATGGCGTAAAGCGGCTTGAGGCGCTCGGCCAAATCGGGCATTTCGACGAGCAGGTCGATAATCATGGTTTCCATTTCGATGCGGGCGTTAAACACGTCCTGCATCTCTTTCATGTCGGGAACGTGGACAAACGCGCCGCGGTTGGGCTGCAAATCGACGATTTTATCGTGCGCCAGCAGCGACAGCGCGCCACGTACGGTATTGCGCGAGCAGACCATCCGGCGGCAGAGTTCGGATTCGGTGAGCTTGTTGCCGGGCAGTAAAACATGGTCGGTGATGCCGTCCAAAATAGACGCATAAACGCGGAACAGTTCGGCATCGTGGCGCTCTTCCAGAATGAGCGACGAGGTGGTCGGGGCGGCGGACAATCGGGTTTCGTTATTCATATGATGCTCGAATCAGCGGTTTCAGACGGCATGATTGTTTACAACAGGCCGTTAAATTGTTGACAATCCAAAACAAAGTCTGCACAATGCTTTTCCATAAACGCCAAGATATAAAGGCAAGATTAGAGAGAAAACAGCAGCTTGAAGCGGCAGACATATTCGCAATCGCAGCGCGAATATGTCTGCCTTTTCCGTTTGCGCACATTATAACCCGAGCGGCGTGTTTCCACCTGTTTTTCAGACGGCACAAGCCTGGGGCCGTCTGAAAAAATCACACTTCGGCAATTTCAAAACTGTGGCTGACTTTCGCCGCCTTGCCCAACATAATCGACGCCGAGCAGTATTTTTCCGCCGACATCTGCACCGCGCGCGCGATTGCGTTTTCCTGCAAATTACGGCCTATCACTTTGAAATGGATATGGATTTCGGTAAACACGCGCGGCGCTTTGTCGGCGCGCTTGGCCGTTACCGTGGCTTGGCAGTCGGCAATATCCTGACGCTGTTTTTCCGCAATCATTACCACATCGATGCTCGAGCAGCCCGCTACACCCAGCAGCAGCATTTCCATCGGGCTGGGGCCGCGCTTGGCCGCACCTTCCGCCGCCGCGCCTTCCATTACCACGCTGTGCCCGCCCTCGGTGGTGCCGACGAAACACATTCCGTCCAGCCATTTTGAAGTTACCTGCATGATTTTTCCTTCTTGAACATGAATGAAATCTGCCGGACATTGTAAACAATTTCAGACGGCAGATACAGGAAAAAGGCTGTCTGAAAATTTTTCAGACAGCCTCATCCCGAAAACAAGGCCGTCTGAAAACGGGTTAGTGCCCGCTCATGGGCACAAACGGCCGGTCGTCGGGGCCGGTGTAGTTTGCGCTCGGGCGGATGATTTTGCCGTCGTTGCGCTGTTCGATGACGTGGGCGCTCCAGCCGGTGGTGCGGGAAATCACAAAGGGCGGTGTGAACATGGCGGTGGGGAGGCGTTCGGCAATGTTGAAGATCAGCATTTCGTCGCCGGATTCCTGCGGAAGTTCGTGCGCGACTTCTTTAATCACGACGTTGCACGGGTCGGAAATGGTGTACACGGGGAGGCCGAAACCAGTGATATCAATACAGCATGATGCTGCCTAGGATGGAGATGAGTTTGTCGGCGATTTCGCGCGCTTCGCTCTCGGGCATGGTGTAGAAGCTGAGTGCGGATACGCCGGTGCGTATCACGTCCATCGGGTGGGTGGCAGCGGGCAGATGCTCATCCTGAAAAAAGTGTGCAGTTATCCCTTCTGCAACCAGCGGAACGCTGCGCAATCACTTTATTGCAATCACTCACACAGCCCCCGCGGCGCTGGAAAACAGATAAAAAACAGAAAATACAGAAAACGGTTCAAGCCGTTGGGAAGACTCGGGAAATCCGGAGGCCGTCTGAAAAGACGGCGGCAGATTGATGGAGAAATGCAAAAAGATAATGCTTTCTGGTCATGATGATGTTCCTTTGTAGAATGTAGTTTGATGTGGTTTTTGTTGGTTTTGAAAAAATCTCAGCGATAAATTTTGCCGTGTCAAACACTTTTTTCTGCTTGCCCGAAAACAAAATTCAGATAATTTCTTAATGAAATCAAATTGTTTTATTCAATAAGAAAGAATGAAACAGCCAAACGCCCGTCTGCCGCTGCTTTATGCAGGGCAACCGGCAGGCAAAGCAGAAAACATTGAATTTCAAACTTCTTTGAAAACAGGCGTTTGGTAATATAAAAGGCCGTCTGAAAGCGGCAAACTTTCAGACGGCCTGACTCATTTCAAGCAGCGTTTAGCCGCCCAAATACCAAAATTTGCCTGCCCACAACACGGCGACCACCCATACGATCGGCGGCACGTCTTTGCTGCGGTTACACAGAAGTTTGATCACGGCGTAGCTGATGAAGCCGATGGCGATGCCGTCTGCAATCGAGTAGGTAAACGGCATGAACACGATGGTCAGAAACGCGGGCGCGGCTTCGGTCATGTCGTCCCAGTCGATTTCTTTCGCGCTGCGCAGCATTTGCGTGCCGACGTAGAGTAGCGCGGGCGCGGTGGCGAAGGCGGGTACGCTCTGCGCCAGCGGAGAGAAGACCAGGCAGGCCAGCATCAAGACGCCGACGGTGACGGCGGTCAGCCCCGTGCGCCCGCCTGCGGATACGCCTGCGGCGCTTTCGACGTAAGGCGTGGTGGAAGAAGTGCCGAGCGCGGCGCCGGCGACGATGGCGGTGGAATCTGCCAAGAGCGCGCGTTTCAGGCGCGGCAGTTTGCCGTCGACCAGCAGGCCGGCGCGGTGGGAAACGCCGACCAGCGTGCCGGTCGAGTCGAAGAGGTCAACGAGGAAAAAGACGAAAATCACGCTGACCATGCTCACGGTAAACAGGCCGTCGAAATCCATCTGCATAAACGTCGGCGTAATGCTCGGCACGCTGCCGACGACGCCTTTAAACTCGCTCAAGCCCATCAGGCTGGAAACCGCGGTAATTACCAAAATCGTGATGATAATCGCCGCGCGGATGCGGAGATGGCCGAGTACCACCACCAATACAAATCCGCCCATCGCCAGTAAAACCTGCGGATTTTTCACGTCGCCCAAGCCGACCAGCGTCGCCGGATTATCGACAATCACGCCCGAGCCTTTGAGCGCAATCAGCGCGAGAAACAGCCCGATGCCCGCGGCAATCGACATTTTCAAGCCCATCGGCAGCGCGTTTACCAACATTTCGCGCACTTTAAACAGGCTGAACACGATAAAAATCAGGCCGGACACAAACACCGCGCCCAGCGCAACCTGCCAGGGCACGCCCATGCCTTTGACGACGGCAAACGTGAAATAGGCGTTCAAGCCCATGCCCGGCGCCAGCGCAATCGGGTAGTTGCCGACGAAACCCATCACAAAACAGCCGATGGCGGCGGCGATACAGGTGGCGACGAACACTGCCCCCGTATCCATGCCCGTCTGCCCCAAAACCAGCGGGTTGACGATGATGATGTAACACATGGTCAGGAAGGTGGTCAGCCCCGCCGTTATTTCCGTGCGCACGGTGGTGCCGCTTTCGCGCAAACCGAAGAGGCGCTCCAACAGGCCGTTGTTTGAATCAGAAGTAGTCATAGTGTTTTGAAGTTTGTTGAGAAAAATCAGGCGGGTATTATACTGAAATCGGTTTGGGCGGTGTTAATATTTGTGAACAGGCCGTCTGAAAGACAATTACGCCCGGCAAGCGGTTTTCAGACGGCCTTTTATCTTACCCCCTGCGGCGCCAAAAGCGTAAAATCCAGCCTGTTCCCCTAGCCAATAAAACCAAATATGGAAACCGCCTTACTTCTTGCCGGAAAAATTACCGAGCTGACGCTGATTGTTTTGATGGGTTTTGCGTTGGTGAAATTCAAGCTGCTCAAGTCCGAGCAGAGCTATCCGCTTTCCGTTATCGCGCTCTACCTCATCAGCCCGTCGGTGATGATTCATGCCTTCCAAACTGATTATTCGCCCGAAATCGCCGACGGGCTGTGGCTTTCGGTCAAGTTGGCGGTCGTGTTTCATATTTTGTTGATTTTACTCGGCAAACTCTCGAAAAAACTGTTCAAACTCGACCCGCTCGAGCAGGCGGCGACGGTTTATACCAATTCGGGCAATCTGATTATTCCGCTGGTGATGTCGGTGTTCGGCAAAGAATGGGTGATTTACACCAGCGGTTTTATCATCGTGCAGATGTTTCTGTTTTGGACGCACTTGCGCATCCTCATCAGCGGCAGCGGTAATCTTTCGTGGAAAACCATCGTTACCAACGTCAACATTCTCGCCATGCTCGTGGGTGTTGCGTTGTTTGTGTTCCAAATCAAACTGCCCGTCGCGCTGGACGGCGCACTCTCGACGGTCGGCGGCATGATCGGCCCCGTAGCCATGCTGGTGGCGGGGATGCTGATTGCGGCGCTGCCGCTGGAAGCGGTGGTAATGTCCAAACGCCTGTATCTGGTCGCGCTGCTGCGGCTGATTGTTATCCCGCTGTTTTTGCTGGTGTTTGTCAAACTCTCGGGCATCGCTTCGCAAGGCGGGCACAGCAATACGGTAACGCTGATCAGCTTCCTCGCCACCGTCAGCCCCGCCGCGGCAACGGTTACGCAGATGGCGGTGGTGTACGGGCAAAACGCACAGAAAGCCAGCGCGATTTACGGAATTACCACGCTGTTGTGCGTATTGACCATGCCGCTGATGATTTTGCTTTATCAGTGGGTGGTTTGAAGAACCGGTCGTCTGAAAATTCTTCGATCGTACGTCGGATACAGGTATCCGACCCACGCTCCATAAAAACCGAAAGGCCGTCTGAAACATTCAGACGGCCTTTAACCTTACCCCAAGCCTACTTCAGCATATTTTTAATCACACCCATAATGCTGCGGGAAATGGCGTTGGTAACCTGGCGGTTGATTTGGCTGCCGATGGAATCGGCGACGTTGTAGCCCAAGCCTTGGCCCGATTTTTTGCGGCCGCCGGTAAGGCCGCCGATAAAACCGTCGAGCAAGCCCGGTTTGCCGGCTTCTTTTTCGGCCTGTTTGGCACCGGCTGCGTCGGCTTTGGCCTGTTCTTTGGCGGCGGCTTCGGTTTCTTTGGCCGCGGCCTGTCGGCTTTCTGCTTCGGCCAGCGCTTCAAAGGCCGAGTAGTTGTCGATGATGTCTTTGTAGGTCGGATACAGGTCGTCGCTTTGGAACTTGGCGTTGCGGGCTTCTTCGGCCAGCGGGGTCAGGTCGGATTGCGGCGGCAACACCAGCGCGCGTTCGACCGGTGTCGGCATCCCTTTTTCGTCGAGGAACGACACCAGCGCCTCGCCCACGCCCAATTCGGCGATGGCTTCGGCCACGTTGATATCCGGATTGCTGCGGAACGTTTCGGCGGCGGCACGCACGGCTTTCTGGTCGCGGGGCGTGAACGCGCGCAGGGCGTGCTGCACGCGGTTGCCCAATTGGCCGAGAATGGTATCGGGCAAGTCGAGCGGGTTTTGGGTTACGAAATACACGCCCACGCCTTTGGAACGGATCAGGCGCACGACTTGCTCGACCTGCTCGACCAGTGCGGTGGCGGCGTTGTCGAACATCAGATGCGCTTCGTCGAAGAACATCACGAATTTCGGTTTTTCCAAATCGCCGACTTCGGGCAGCATTTCAAAAAGTTCGGCCAGCATCCACAGCAAAAATGCGCTGTACATCCGCGGGCTGCGCATCAGTTTTTCCGAATTTAATACATTAATCACGCCTTTGCCGCCCTCGGTCTGCATCCAGTCTTGCAGATTGAGCGCCGGTTCGCCGAAGAAGCGGTTTGCGCCTTCGTTTTCCAGCGTTAAAAGCTGGCGTTGGATGGCGCCCACGCTGGCGGCGGAAACATTGCCGTATTGCGTGCGGTATTCCGCCGCATTGTCGGAAACGTGTTTGAGCATACCGCGCAGGTCTTTCAAATCCAGAATGTGCCAGCCGCGGTCGTCGGCGACTTTGAACACCAGATTCAGCAGACCTTCCTGCGTATCGTTCAGATTCATCAGGCGCGCTAACAGCATCGGCCCCATTTCCGAAACGGTCACGCGCACGGGGATACCCGTTTCGCCGAACACATCCCAAAAGCGCACGGGAAAACCCTGCAACCAGCCCCCGCCCAATTCAAACTCGGCGATGCGCTCGCCCACTTTGCCGCTGTCGGCACCCGCATTGCAGATACCCGACAAATCACCCTTTACGTCCACCAGAAACACGGGCACGCCCTCGTTGCTGAACGCCTCGGCCATGCGGCGCAGGGTGACGGTTTTGCCCGTACCCGTCGCACCTGCGATCAGGCCGTGGCGGTTGGCCATTTTGCCCTGAACTTCCAAAGTTGCACCGCCCGCGCGGGCGATGGGGAATGCGGTCATGGGGTTTCCTTTCTGAAGTCTGAGTTGTGTGAAAGCGTTTATTTTCTGATGAAACAGGCGTTTGCGCAATGGGCGCGCGGGCGGCGGGCGGATTTTTTATTGATTTGTGCCGACGGGATTTTCAGACGGCCCAGACGGCTTTGAGGCCGTCTGAAAAAAGAGGCGTATAATCTGCGGCTGTTTTGGTTTTTTGGGGCGGGTAACGGCGGAAGCAGGCCGTCTGAAATATTCGTTCAAACTTAACCAAGCCCTCTCCCTAACCCTCTCCCGCAGGAGGGAACGCATGGCCGGAACACCGAAATTTTCAGACGGCATCCAACCGAAGTTTGGAACAGCAAGCCGTTGTTTCAGACGGCCTCACAACCATCTAATGCCGTCTGAAAACCAAACCTCCCCCGGAAACCCGTCCTCCAAATCACTTCATCAATCCCCAAAATACAAACTATGAAACACCCCAACACCCTATCCGACAAACAAACCGCTGCGCTGATGGCGATGCTGGTGGCGCTGATGCCGTTTTCCATCGACGCCTATCTGCCCGCGATTCCCGAGATGGCGCAGAGCCTCGGTTCCAATATCCACCGCATCGAGCGGAGCCTGAGCCTGTTTATGTTCGGCGTCGCGTTCGGGCAGGTAACGGGCGGGGCGGTTTCGGATATTAAGGGGCGCAAACCCGTGGCGCTGGCGGGTTTAGGCGTGTACGCGCTCAGTTCGCTGGGGTTGGTGCTGACGGCAAACGCCGACCAGTTGCTGCTTTTGCGTGCGGTGCAGGCGTTTGGGGCGGGCATGTCGGTGGTGGTGGTCGGTGCACTGGTGCGCGATTATTACGACGGGCGGCAGGCGGCGCAGATGTTTGCGCTGATCGGGATTATCCTGATGGTTGCGCCGCTGCTGGCGCCGATGGCGGGCGCAGCGTTGCAGAGTTTGGGCGGCTGGCGGGCGGTGTTTGCGTTTCTGCTGGTTTACGCGCTGCTGCTGCTGTTTCTGGTCGGCCGCTTTCTGCCCAAACCCGCGCAGAGCGGCAAAATCGGCGTGGATGTGTTCGGCGTGGTCGCCGCCCGTTTCAAGCGGGTTTTGCAAACGCGCGGGGCGCTGGGTTATCTGTTTTTCCAAGCCTTCAGCTTCGGCTCGATGTTTGCTTTTCTGACCGAATCGTCATTTGTCTATATGAACCGCTACGGCGTCTCGCCGCACGGCTATGCGTGGATTTTTGCCTTAAACATCATCACGATGGCGACGTTCAACCGCGTTACCGCGTGGCGGCTGAAAACGGGCGCACACCCGCAGCACATTCTGCGCTGGGGGATTATCGTGCAGTTTGCCGCCAATCTTCTGCTGACCGCGCTGGTGTTGGCGTTCGTCCTGCCTCCTTTGTGGGCGCTGGTGCTTTGCGTGATGTTTTCCGTCGGCACGCAGGGCTTGGTCGGCGCCAACACGCAGGCGTGTTTTATGAATTATTTCAAACAGGACGGCGGCAGCGCCAACGCGGTGTTGGGCGTGTGCCAGTCGCTTATCGGCGCGGGCATGGGAATGCTGGTAACGTGGCTACACAACGGCTCGGTCCTGGTGATGGCGGGCATGATGCTGGCCTCGACCGTGTGCGGCATCGTTTTGCTGTGGACGTTTTCCCATCAGGCATGGCTGGAAAACGAGCGCGGTATGGAAGGCTTTTAGGCCGTCTGAAAAACCGCGCCGCCAAGCTTTCAGACGGCCCGTTTGATGTTAAAATCCCCCGCAACCAACCATCTCAAAAAGGGCTGTCCCATGGCGACGGACGAACAGTTGAAACCCCACCGCGACGCGATTGACGAAATCGACGCCGCCGTATTGCGCCTGCTCAACGAGCGCGCCAACCACGCACACGCCATCGGCGAACTCAAAGGCACGGGCACCGTGTACCGCCCCGAGCGCGAAGCCGCCGTGTTGCGTCGCATCCAAAGCCTCAACCAAGGCCCATTGCCCGACGAATCCGTCGCCCGCCTGTTCCGCGAAATCATGAGCGAATGTCTTGCCGTCGAACGCCCGCTTACCATCGCCTATCTCGGCCCGCAGGGCACATTCACCCAACAGGCCGCCGTCAAACACTTTGGCCACGCCGCCCACACCCGCCCCTGCACCACCGTTGACGACTGCTTCAAACTCGTCGAAACCCGTCAGGCCGACTACCTCGTCGCCCCCGTCGAAAATTCCACCGAAGGCTCCATCGGCCGCACCCTTGACCTGCTCGCCGTATCCGCACTCAAAGCCTGCGGCGAAGTCGTCGTCCGCGTTCATCACAACCTATTGCGCAAAAACAGCCACGAAATCAAAAGTATCACCAAAGTCTTCGCCCACGCCCAAGCGCTCGCCCAATGCAATGACTGGCTCGGCCGCAACCTGCCGCAGGCCGAGCGCATTCCCGTTTCCAGCAACGCCGAAGCCGCCCGCCTCGCCGCCGAATCCGAAGACCGCACCGTCGCCGCCATCGCCGGCATCACCGCCGCCGAAATCTACGGCCTCGACACCGCCGCCCAGTGCATCGAAGACGAGCCCAACAATACCACCCGTTTCCTCGTTTTGGGCCACCAAGACACCGACAGCACCGGCAACGACAAAACCTCGCTGGCCGTCTCCACCCCCAACCGCGCCGGCGCCGTGATGGGGCTGCTCCAGCCGTTTACCGACTTGGGCATCTCCATGACCAAATTCGAAAGCCGCCCGAGCAAATCCGCGCTGTGGGAATACCTGTTTTTCATCGACATCGAAGGCCACCAAAACGACGCCGTCGTCCAAGACGCCTTGAAACTGTTGGGCGAACGCGCCTCCTTCGTTAAAGTTATCGGCTCGTATCCGGCAGCGGTGTTGTGAGGATTGGGATAAAAGCAGAGGCCGTCTGAAAGTATTCAGACGGCCTCTGCTTGGTTATACTGAACGCCGTCGATTCAATCTTCCGAAGGAGCGAAACATGAAACCGAGCAATACCTTATGCCTCGTCGTCGATATTCAGGAACGCCTGCTGCCCGCGCTTGCCGACGCCGCTGAAATGGTCGGACGCAGCCGCACCGTAATTCAGGGCTTACAGGCGCTGGACGTGCCGCTGGCGGTTACGGAGCAATACCCGAAAGGCTTGGGCAAAACCGTTCCCGCCATTGCCCGTCTGTTGGAAGACGCGCCCGTGTTTGAAAAAACGCAGTTTTCCGCGCTGACGCCAGAAGTCGAAGCGCTTTTGGCCGAAAAAAACATCCGCTACGTCGTTTTAATCGGCGCCGAAGCCCACGTCTGCATGCTTCAGACGGCCTTGGACCTGCGCGAAAAAGGGTTCAACGTCTATATCCCGTCCGACTGCACCGCCTCGCGCGATCCTGCCAACAAGGAAAACGGCCTTCAGCAAATGCGCTACGCCGGCGCGGTGGTGGGCAACAGCGAGAGCGTGTTGTTCCAATTGTTGCGCGACGCCAAACATCCGGCGTTTAAAACGGTATCTAAGTTGATTCGGTAGGGCAGGGGTGTCGTAGGCAGGGCTTTTTTCGTAGGCAGGGCTTCAGCCCGGCAAAACCGGATTTTTTCAGAAAATGCCGGGCTGACGCCCGGCTTACAAAAAAGCCCACAATTATTTATTCCCTCATTCCCAAAAAACAAAAAAGGCCGTCTGAAAACCATGCAATACACCATTACCGAAGCCGTGCAGCAAGACCTGCCCGCTATCGTTGAAATCTACAACAGCACCGTCGAAACCCGCCAATCCACCGCCGACCTCGTGCCCGTCAGCGTCGAGAGCCGCCAAGCCTGGTTTGACGCACACGGTGGAACGCGCCCGCTTTATGTGTTGAAAAATACCGAAGGCGAAATCCTCGGCTGGGGCAGTTTCAGCGACTACTACCCGCGCCGCGCCTACCACATCAGCGCGGAAATCAGCATTTACGTCCGCCGCGACATGCGCGGCGTCGGCGTCGGCAAAATCCTGCTGCGCCATATGCTCGAACGCGCACCGTCGCTGGGCATCAAAAACGTGCTTGCCGTCATCTTCGGCCACAACCACGCCAGCCTGCGGCTGTTTTACGCCTTCGGTTTTCAGGAATGGGGGCGGCTGCCGGAAGTGTGCGATTTGGAAACGTTTGCCGCGGATATTTTGGTGCTGGGAAAGAAGATTTTGGATTGAGGCGTTTGGTGCAGGAAGGCCGTCTGAAAATTTTCAGACGGCCTTTTTTGTCTTTCCCGTCAATAAGTTTTAAAATAACGGGCTTCGTTTACAACAATAACAAAGGAACACAAAAATGGCACAATTCTTCGCCATCCACCCCGAAAACCCGCAGGAGCGGCTGATCAAGCAGGCGGCGGAAATCGTCCGCAGCGGCGGCGTGGTGGTTTACCCGACCGATTCCTGCTACGCGCTGGGCTGTCAGCTCGGCAACAAAGAGGCGATGGAGCGGATTCTGACCATCCGCAAAATCGATTTGAAACACCATCTGACGCTGATGTGCGCCGATTTGAGCGAGCTGGGCACTTACGCGAAGGTGGACAACAGCCAGTTCCGCCGGCTCAAAGCCGCGACGCCGGGCAGCTACACGTTTATCATGCAGGCGACCAAAGAAGTGCCCAACCGAACGCTGCATCCGAAGCGCAAAACCATCGGCGTGCGCGTTCCCGACAATGTGATCGCGCTGGCGCTGTTGGCCGAACTGGGCGAACCGATGCTGAGCTGCACGCTGATGCTGCCCGAAGACGACGAGCCGCTGACCGATCCTTACGAAATCCGCAACCGCTTGGAACACAGCGTGGATTTGGTCATAGACGGCGGCTGGTGCGGCACGGAGCCGACGACGGTAATCGACATGACCGACGGCACGGAGCTGGTGCGCGAAGGGAAGGGCGATAAGGGGCTGTTCGGCTTTTGAGGCCGTCTGAAAAAGCGGATGACGGTCTGTTGTTTGCGGGTTTGCCGTCTTGAAAACAAGCCGTCCGCCATAATTTAAAAAACTGTTTGATGCCGTCTGAAAACCCGACCGTTTTTTCAGACGGCCCTGTTTGATAAGGAAAACCATGTTTCAAAACTTCGACTTGGGCGTGTTTCTGCTGGCGGTGCTGCCCGTGTTGCTGGCGATTACGGTGCACGAAGCGGCGCACGGCTATGCGGCGCGCTATTGGGGCGACCGTACCGCCGAGCAGATGGGGCGGCTGACGCTCAATCCGTTGGCGCACATCGATTTGGTCGGCACGGTCATTGTGCCGCTGATTATGTTTATGATGACGCCGTTTCTGTTCGGCTGGGCCAAACCCGTGCCCATCGTGCCGCGCCATTTCCGCGACGCCCGCAAGGGAATGCGGATGGTGGCGGTGGCGGGGCCGCTGTCGAATCTGGCGATGGCGTTCGGCTGGGGGCTGATGTTTGCGCTGGCGGCGCATGTGCCCGAATCTTATCAGTATCCGCTTTCGGAAATGGCGAAATACGGCGTGTTGGTCAACGCGGTTTTGTTTGTGTTGAACATGGTGCCCATTCTGCCGCTCGACGGCGGACGTTTCATTGACAGCTTTCTGCCCGCGCGCCAATCCATGCAGTTTCGCAAAGTCGAGCCTTACGGCATCTGGATTGTGCTGCTGATGATGATGACGGGCGTTTTGGGCATGATCATCGGGCCGGTGGTCAACCTGATTTTGGGCTTGGTTTCGACTTTTGCCGGCATTTTGGCCTAAGCCCGATTCGGCATTTGCAGGCCGTCTGAAAGCATTTTCAGACGGCCTTTCCCATGTAAAACCGATTGGAAATCCTGCTCGAAAATTGTACAATTCCAGCCCCGAAAACCGCCGCGCAAACCCCATGGAAATAGGACAATACCGGCTCGAAACGCCCGTCGCCCTCGCGCCGATGGCGGGAATTACCGACAAGCCGTTCCGCCGCTTGGCGCGAGATTTCGGCGCGGGTTGGGCGGTGGGCGAAATGCTGACCAGCGATCCCTCGCTGCGCCACACCAAAAAAACGCTGCGCCGCAGCGATTTGGGCGGCGAAAACGGCGTCGCGGCGGTGCAGATACTCGGCAATGTCCCCGCGCAGATGGCCGAAGCCGCGCGCCACAACGTCTCGCTCGGCGCGGAAGTCATCGATATCAACATGGGTTGTCCCGCCAAAAAAGTCTGCAACGTCGCCGCCGGCAGCGCGCTGATGCAGAACGAAACGCTGGTGGCTCAAATCCTCGAAGCCGTCGTCGGCGCGGTTGACGTTCCCGTTACCCTGAAAACCCGTTTGGGCTGGGCGGACGACCACAAAAACCTGCCTGCCGTCGCCAAAATCGCCCAAGAATCAGGCATCGCCGCGCTGGCGGTACACGGCCGCACGCGCACGCAGATGTACAAAGGCGAGGCCGAATACGGTTTGATTGCCGAAGTCAAAGGGAGTCTGAACATTCCTGTTTGGGTCAACGGCGACATCACTTCGCCGCAAAAAGCCGCCGCCGTTTTGGCGCAAACCGGCGCCGACGGCGTGATGATCGGGCGCGGCGCGCAAGGCCGGCCGTGGCTGTTCCGCGACGTCAGATATTTTTTAGAACACGGCCGCCTGCCCGCGCCGCTGCCTTTCGCCGAATGCGCCGCCGCCGTGCTCGCCCACCTGCGCGCCATGCACGGTTTCTACGGCGAACCCGACGGCGTGCGCATCGCCCGCAAACACATCGGCTGGTATCTCGCCCCGCTGCCCGAGGGCGAAACCGCCCGCCGCGAAATCAACCGCCTCGACAGCGCCGCCGCGCAATACGACGCCGTTGCCGGTTTTTTGGCGCAACAGGCGGACAGGGCGGATGTTTGGGCTTGCGATTATCGGTGAGGGTAGGGCGGTTTGGCCGTCTGAAAATGCAAACCTGCGGTTTGCCGCCCTCTCCCCGACCCTCTCCCATGGGAGGGGGCGTTTCAGACGGCATTCAGCGGCGGGGTTTTGTTTGGACGGCGGGTTTGGGAAACCGTATTTGGAAAATGGTTTGAGGCCGTCTGAAAAGTTTGGCGCCCCAACGCCTGTTCCCTCTCCCGTTGGAGAGGGTTAGGGAGAGGGCTTGGTCGGTATTCTGAAAATGTTCCCAAACCGCCGCCGTAGGGAGGCCTTGGTTCGACAAGCTCACCAACAAACAGCCGGCTGTCTGCCCAAAGGGTAGGAATGCCGTCTGAAAATACGTTTGAAACAATCCGTCTGTTTGGATTTGACCTGCGGTCAAACGGTGGGCCGGCAAGCCCGGCCTATGGCAGCTGCGGCGGCTGTTTATCCTCCTCTTAAAACTTTTCGGACGGCCTTCCCCCGCCAAATCCCCGTTCACAAAAAAGGAAGCAAAATCATGGATTTCTGGCACGGTTTTTGGATCATTACCGGCGTACACATCCTGGCCTGCATGTCGCCCGGCCCCGATTTTATTTTGGTATCGCAACAGGCGCTGGGCCGCGGGCGGGAGGCGGGTTTGCTGACGGCGCTGGGGATTGCGTTGGGTTTCGGCGTGCATATTGTTTATTCCGTGTTCGGGCTGGTGACGCTGGTGGCGAAGTCGGAGCCGCTGTTGATCGGGATTAAAATCGTCGGCGGGCTGTATCTGATTTACATCGGCTACAAGGGTTTGCGGGCGAAGGCGGCGGGCGGGGTGGTGGAAATCAGCGTGCAGGAAAAAACGGCCGAACCCGCGGGCAGGGCGGTTTGGCGCGGGTTTTTGTGCAATGTTTTAAACCCGAAAGCGGTGGTTTATATGCTGTCGCTGTTTACCGTGGTGCTCTCGCCCTCGACGCCGGTTTGGCAGATGGCGGCTTACGGCGCTTGGATGACGCTGATGCTGTCGATTCCCGAGGTCAACCGCCGTTTTCAGAAAGCGGGACATTGGATCGATCGCGTGTGCGGCGGGGCGCTGGCGCTGTTAGGCGTGAAAGTGATGAGCGGCGGTTAGGCCGTCTGAACATTGAAACTGCGAACTGATGAAGCACATTTTGCCGGGCTGAAGCCCGGCCTACATTTACTGTCGGGAGGTAAACATGAAACCGCAAGCGGACATCGCGCAATCTGTGGCGCGGAATTTAAAGCAGTATTTCAAAGACTTAAACGGCGAAACACCGTGCAACGTCTATGAAATGGTGTTGCAGCAGGTTGAAAAACCGCTGCTCGAATGTGTGATGGAAGAATGCGGCGGCAACCAGTCGAAAGCTGCGCTGGTGTTGGGTTTGAACCGCAACACCTTACGCAAAAAGCTGGCGCAGTACGGAATGCTGGGCGCGTGAGTTAAGGCCGTCTGAGAAAGGGTTTTCAGACGGCATTGTTTGGATTTAGGTTGGATATTTATATCCTCCATTGTTTTTAACATTACAATTTTAGTTCAAAAATAATAGTGAACTAAAATAAGAAAGATACAAGGCGGCAAGGCGCAGACAGTACGGGTAGTACGACAAGCCGCAGCCAACGAAGTAGATTTTTTATTTTAATTCACTATACTTTCAGACGGCCTTCCCATGCCCTACCAAATCCTCGCCCTCATCATCTGGAGCAGCTCGTTTATCGCTGCCAAATACGCCTACGAAATGCTGCCGCCCGCGCTCTTGGTGCAGGGGCGGCTTTTGATTGCGGCTTTGCTGGTGCTGCCGGCGGCGCGGCGGTATTTGGGTAAGATTCCGCGCGGTAAGTGGAAGCCGTTGTTGTGGGTGACGTTTTGGAACTATGTAGCCGTGCTGATGTTGCAGTTTGTCGGCCTGAACCACACGTCCGCCGCTTCGGCGGTCACGATTATCGGGCTGGAACCGCTGATTATGGTGTTTGTCGGCCATTTCTTTTTCGGCGACCGCGCGGCGTGGTATCACTGGTTGTGCGGTGCAGCGGCGTTTGTGGGCGTGGGGCTGCTGATTTCGGGTGGTGCGGAGGCGGGCGGCGAGGTCGGGCTGTGGGGCTGTTTTCTCGTGTTCCTTGCGGGCGTGGCGTTTTGCGGGGCGATGCGGCCGACGCAGCGGCTGATTGCCGACATCGGTGCGGCGGCCTATACCTCGGTTTCGCTGGTGCTGGCGGCGGTATTGTGCCTGCCGTTTTCGCTGCTGTTGGCCGACAGTTACGCTATTCATTGGATCTGGCAGGGCGGCGCGGCAATGCTGTATTTGGGCGCGGGGTGCAGCTGGTTTGCCTATTGGCTGTGGAACCGCGGCATGGGCAGCGTTCCGGCCAACCTCTCGGGGCTGCTGATTTCGCTGGAGCCGGTGTTCGGCGTTTTGCTGGCGGTGCTGGTGTTGGGCGAACACATTTCCGCGCTCTCGGGTGTGGGGATTTTAACGGTTATTGCGGCGACGTTTACCGCGGGCGTTTTGCCTAAATGGTTGAAGAACAACAAACAGGCTGTCTGAAAAACTTTCGCGGCGCTTGCGGATTGTCAACAAAATCTGCTGCGGAAAATGGTGAAATGGCGGATAATGGCGGCTGCGGGGAGATTTCTGAAATCCATTGAAATATGTGTAAGTGAAATATGTGTGAGTCTCGGAATATATCTATGGGGTTTTGGAAACAAATTTTTTTGTTGTTTAAAAATGAGGCTTGGAAATTTATTCAACAGCAAAAAAAGATTTTTCTTGATAACCTATTTATTGCTAGCGTTTTAGGGATTCTCGGGGTAGTTTTTATTTTTTCAGGGAATGGGACAAAATTTCTAAATGCTGTGGCAGACTCCATTCTTTTTTATTCGTTACTGTTTGTGGCTCAATTTATTCATGTTTCTTTTTTGTTATTTGATTGTTGGAGACAAAAATATCCTACAAATAACATTTGTAAAATTCATGAGTTTTTACATAAACAGCATGAGCAAGCTATTTTTACTATTGGGAGTTTTCTTTCAACTCTTATAGGAGTTGGCTTGGTAATGGCTGTTTTTGAGATTTTTCTTGAATTTAAATCTAATCTACTTTGCTTGGTTCTAATTACAGCGCTTATTTTGTATTTTTTAATGTTCTTTAGTACGCGACAAGAATTTTTTAATCAAACCTATTATTTATCGATAGATGAGGGGATTCGAAGAAATTCAGGTATGAAGGCAGGCAGAATGCTCGCATATTTCTTATTGAGGCCACGGCTATTTGTTTTTTTAATTAATTTAGCTCTTCTCGCGCTTTTGTTCTGTTATGTTTGGAATGAGGTGCATAAACTTTGATGAGATCCGTAGGCTGGGCTTTAGCCCAGCAGGTTTTCAGACAGGCATTTTTCAGATGGCATTGCTGGGCTAAAGCCCAGCCTACGCAACCGTACACACCAAAAACATTCCCCGCCTGATTTTTCAGACGGCCTTATCCATTCACTTCACTCAACTTTAATCCAAAAAAGGAACGCTCATGGCAGCCGTAAAACGTGCCCTTATCAGTCTCTCCGACAAAACCGGCGTGGTCGAATTCGCGCAGGCGCTCGACAAGCTCGGTTTTGAAATCCTCTCCACCGGCGGTACGGCGAAAATGCTGGCCGGGGCGGGCGTGCCCGTGATTGAGGTGGCCGACTACACTGGTTTTCCCGAAATGCTCGACGGGCGCGTGAAAACGCTGCACCCGAAAATCCACGGCGGGATTCTCGGCCGCCGCGATTTGGATGCACACGTCGCCAAAATGGCCGAACACGGCATCGGCAACATCGACCTGGTCGCCGTCAACCTCTACCCCTTCGCCGCAACCATCGCCAAACCGGGCTGCACGCTGGAAGATGCGGTTGAAAACATCGACATCGGCGGGCCGACGATGGTGCGTTCCGCCGCGAAAAACTGGAAACACGTCGCCATCGTCACCGATACTGCCGATTTCGGTGCGGTTGCCGGAGAGCTGGCGGCCAACGGCGGCGTTTTGAGCGACAAAACCCGTTTCAACCTCTCGCGCAAGGCGTTCAGCCACACCGCACAATACGACGGCATGATTTCCAACTACCTGACTTCGCTTTCCGACGAAAAACTCGCGGGCGAGCCGGAAGTGGGCGCGTTTCCGCAGCAGTTCAACCAAAGCTGGGTCAAGGTTCAGGACATGCGCTACGGCGAAAATCCGCACCAGCAGGCCGCGTTTTACCGCGACATCTACCCCGCCGCGGGAAGCCTGTCGGCGTATAAGCAGTTGCAAGGCAAAGAATTGTCGTACAACAACATCGCCGATTCCGACGCCGCTTGGGAAGCCGTGAAAGCCTTCGACACGCCCGCGTGCGTGATTGTGAAGCACGCCAACCCGTGCGGCGTGGCCGTGGCCGCCGATACGCTTTCCGCCTACAAACTGGCCTACGCCACCGACACCACCAGCGCGTTCGGCGGCATCATCGCGTTCAACCGCGAAGTGGACGGCGCAACCGTAAAACAGATTACCGACAACCAGTTTATGGAGGTTCTGATGGCGCCGTCGTTTACCGCCGAAGCGTTGGAAATCGCCGCCGCCAAGAAAAACGTGCGCGTGTTGGAAGTGCCGCTGGCGGCGGGCGCGAACCGCTTCGAGCTCAAACGCGTCGGCGGCGGCCTGTTGGTGCAGACGCCCGACATCCACCGCATCAGCCGCGAGGATCTGAAAGTGGTCTCCAAACGCCGGCCGACCGAGCAGGAATGGAACGATCTGCTGTTTGTCTGGAACGTGGCCAAATTCGTGAAATCCAACGCCATCGTGTTCGGCAAAGGCGGCCAAACCTACGGCATCGGCGCCGGCCAGATGAGCCGCGTGGATTCCACCCGCATCGCCGCACGCAAAGCGCAGGACGGCGGCTTCGACCTCAACGGTGCCTGCGCCGCATCGGACGCGTTCTTCCCGTTCCGCGACGGCATCGACGTGATTGCCGAACAGGGCATCAAAGCCATCATCCACCCCGCCGGTTCGATGCGCGACGAGGAAGTGTTTGCCGCTGCGGACGAACACGGTATCGCGATGGTGATTACCGGCGTACGCCATTTCCGCCATTGATTCGGGTCTGATATGAAAAAGGCCGTCTGAAATTTTCAGACGGCCTTTTGTTTGATTTCTATAGTGAAATAAAATAAGAAAGATACAAGGCGGCAAGGCGAAGACGGTACGGATAGTACGGGACAGATGAACTTGGCGCTTCGGCGCCTTAGTGAACCGTCCTCTTTGAGCCCGGCCGCAGCCAACGAAGTAGATTTTTTTATTTTAATTCACTATAAATCTGTTTTACACCGCCACCGCGGCTTTAATGTGCGGGTGCGGATCGTAGTCGGTCAGATCGAAGTCTTCGAATTTGAAGTCAAACAAATCGGTTACGGCGGGGTTGAGCTTCATTGTCGGCAGGGTGCGCGGTTCGCGGGTCAGTTGCAGTTCGGCCTGTTCGAAATGGTTGCTGTAGAGATGGGCGTCGCCGAAGGTGTGGATAAATTCGCCGGCTTGCAGGCCGCAGACTTGGGCGAGCATCATGGTTAAGAGGGCGTAGCTGGCGATGTTGAACGGCACGCCTAGGAAGATGTCGGCGCTGCGTTGGTAGAGCTGGCAGGAGAGTTTGCCGTCGGCAACGTAAAACTGAAACAGCGCGTGGCAGGGCGGCAGCGCCATCTGGTCCACGAGGGCGGGGTTCCAGGCGGAAACAATGAGGCGGCGGCTGTCGGGGGTTTGCTTGATTTGGTGGATAAGGTTGGCGATTTGGTCGATATGGCGGCCGTCGGGCGCGGGCCAACTGCGCCATTGGTAGCCGTAAACGGGGCCTAAGTTGCCGTTTTCGTCGGCCCATTCGTCCCAAATGGAGACGTTATTGTCTTTCAGGTATTTGATGTTGGTATCGCCTTTGAGAAACCACAGCAGCTCGTGGATGATGGAGCGCAGGTGCAGCTTTTTGGTGGTCAGAAGCGGGAAGCCTTCGCTTAAATCGAAGCGCATCTGGTAGCCGAAAACGGAGCGGGTGCCGGTGCCGGTGCGGTCGGATTTGTCGGTGCCGGTTTCGAGAACGTGGCGCATCAGGTCGAGATAGGCTTTCATGGCTTTCCTTTGTAATAAAGAGGGGTGTGTGGTCGGGCGGTATTTTAGCATTTCAGACGGCATGGGAAAACGGCGGAAATTTTGGGGCGGCGGATTTGGTTTAAATCAAAATTTTGGGAAATGATTGGGAAAAATATCGAAAGTTTATTTTTGATTAATGGTATTTAATTTCTTATTTGGCATTTATAAAGAAATTAATTTAAATAATGTTTATATTTTTTGATATTTAAATCTTAAATATAAAAATCCTAAAATTCAGATTGTCAACAAATTTACACAAAAGACGCTTGTAGCCGAAAAAAAATGAGGTTATATTCTTTCTCACAATTTCCTTATCCCTTTTTATCTTTGGAGACTCAAAATGACAGATTTAAATGTCTTGTTTGCCGGTTTGAAACAGCGCAACCCCAATCAGGAGCCGTTTCATCAGGCGGTTGAAGAAGTATTTATGAGCTTGGGTCCGTTTTTGGCGAAAAATCCGAAATACACCCAGCAATCCCTGCTCGAGCGCATCGTTGAGCCAGAGCGCGTGGTGATGTTCCGCGTGACTTGGGTGGACGATAAAGGCCAAGTCCAAGTCAACCGCGGCTACCGCATTCAGATGAACTCCGCCATCGGCCCTTACAAAGGCGGCCTGCGTTTCCACCCGACCGTTGACCTGGGCGTGTTGAAATTCCTGGCGTTCGAACAAGTCTTCAAAAACGCGCTGACCACGCTGCCGATGGGCGGCGGTAAAGGCGGTTCCGACTTCGATCCGAAAGGCAAATCCGACGGTGAAGTGATGCGTTTCTGCCAAGCCTTCATGACCGAACTCTACCGCCACATCGGCCCGGATACCGACGTACCTGCCGGCGACATCGGCGTGGGCGGCCGAGAAATCGGCTTCCTGTACGGCCAATACAAAAAAATCCGCAACGAATTTACCTCCGTGCTGACCGGTAAGGGCTTGGCATGGGGCGGCAGCCTGATCCGTCCGGAAGCGACCGGCTATGGTACCGTTTACTTTGCCCAATCTATGCTGCAAACCCGCGGCGACAGCTTCGAGGGCAAACGCGTTACTATTTCCGGTTCGGGCAACGTGGCGCAATATGCGTGTGAAAAAGCCATCCAGTTGGGCGCGAAAGTGCTGACCGTTTCCGATTCCAACGGCTTCGTATTGTTCCCCGACAGCGGTATGACCGAAGAGCAGCTGGCTGCGCTGATCGAGCTGAAAGAAGTCCGCCGCGAACGCGTTTCCACTTACGCCAAAGAGTTGGGTCTGCAATACTTTGAAGGCCAACGTCCGTGGGGCGTGAAATGCGATATCGCCCTGCCTTGCGCGACTCAAAACGAGTTGGACGAAAACGATGCGAAAACCCTGTTGGGCAACGGCTGTTTCGTTGTGGCAGAAGGTGCGAACATGCCTTCTACGCTGGGCGCGGTTGAGCAGTTCCTGCGCGCAGGCATCCTGTATGCGCCGGGCAAAGCCTCGAATGCGGGCGGCGTAGCGACTTCCGGTCTGGAAATGAGCCAAAACGCCATCCGCCTCTCTTGGACGCGCGAAGAAGTCGACCAACGCCTGTTCGGCATCATGCAGAGCATCCACGAATCCTGCCTGCAATATGGCAAAGAAGGCGACAAAGTTAACTACGTCAACGGCGCGAACATCGCCGGTTTCGTCAAAGTTGCCGATGCCATGCTGGCGCAAGGTATTTAAGGTTGAATGCCTGAATTGACGCTGTAAAGCATCAAGGCCGTCTGAAAATTTTCAGACGGCCTTTTGTTTATTCAATTTTTCCGCTTAAGATTCGGAAAGCTGTGGTTGCAGCCGGTGGAAGCGCTGCAAAAGCAGGAAGCAATAGTCTTTCCCATCTCCGGGAAGCAGAATGTCGAATCTTCGGGTATCCGTGAAAAGGCCGTCTGAATTCCGGTTGTGCTCAGCAATCGGGTTTTCAGACGGCCTTTGATTTTCAAGCATTAAGCCTGTTTGTCGGTACTGCTTTTCTTGGTGTAATCTTTATTTGAACGCGATTCGTAGGCGTAGTAGTCGTAACCGCTGCCGGCTTCGCGTTCCATACCGTTGAGAATCACGCCTTTGACGTTGATATTGCTCTGTTTCAGGCGGTCGGCGCTGATGGTCAGCTCGCGCGAGGTGGTCAGGCCGTAGCGGGCGACCATCAGGGTGGTAGCGGCGTGTTGGCCGATGATGGCGGCGTCGGTAACGGCGAGTACGGGCGGGGTGTCGATGATGACGTAGTCGAAGCGTTCGCGCGCATAGGCCAAGAGGTCGCTGAAACGGTTGTCCATCAAGAGTTCGGACGGATTTTCAGGGTAGCCGCCGTTGGTAATCAGGCTGAGGTTTTCGATTTGGGTGGCCTGAACGGCGTAGCCGGGCGCGGCATTGCCGGTGAGGACATCAGCGAGGCCGTATTCGGCTTTAACGCCGAAGACCTTGTCCAGATAGCCTTTGCGCATATCAGTATCGATTAACAGCACTTTCTTGCCGGCCTGAGCCATGACGGCGGCGAGGTTGGCGGAAACAAAGGATTTGCCGGCTTCAGGGGCGGCACCTGTTACCATCAGGATGTTGTTGCGTGCGTCCATCATGGAGAAGTAGATGTTGGTACGCAGGGCGCGCAGAGCTTCGACGGCGAGGTCGGTGGATTCGTCGCTGGCCAACAGGTAGGAATTGCGGCCGGTGATGGATTTGAAGCGGTTTTTCAAAACGTCGCGTTTCTGCTGGGTTTTGGAATAGGGTACGAGGGCGGCTACTTCGAAGCCGATGTTTTCAATGTCTTCAGATGAGGTGATGCCGCTGCGGATACGGGTGCGCAACAGATACCACAGCGAGGTCAGCGCGCCTGCGCCCAATGCGGCCAAGAGGGTGATGACGGCTTTGCGCGGGGCGACGGGGATTTCCGGCTCAATGGCGTGATCGACGACGCGGACGTTGCCTTGTGCGCTGGCTTTCATGATGTTGAGCTCTTGCTGCTTGTTTAAGAGCTGGACATAGGTGGCTTGGTTGGTTTCAACGTCGCGGGTCAGGCGGATGACTTCCTGCTGGGTGTTGGGCAGCTCGGCGATTTGGCGGTTGATTTTGTTTTTGGCGTTTTCCAAAACGGCCAGTTTGTCCAAAACGGCTTTATACGAGGGATGCTCGGGGGTGTAGCGTTCGGCCAGTCCGGCTTCTTCGGTGCGCAGGGTGGTGATTTGGGTTTCGATGCCGGTCAGGCTTTCGATTGCGCCTTTGGACTCGAGCGGAATGTCGAGCGAGCCGGAGCGTTCGCGGTAAGCGTTGAGCTTGTTTTCCGCCTCTTGCAGAGTTTCTTTCAGACGCGGCAGCTCTTCGCTGATGAAGGCGAGACCGCTGGAGGCGACTTGGATGTCTCGGGCGCGGTTTTGCTCGACGTAGTTGTCGGCAATGCTGTTGAGGATGAGGCTGGCTTTTTTGGGGTCGGTATCGGTGTAGTTCAGCTCAATAATCGGGTTGGTTTTACCGTTGCTGATGACGGAAAGTTTGTTGTGGACGTTGTCGATTGCGCTCAGTTGCGAGAATTTGACCAACGAAAATTCCTGCTGCGAATCGGCAAGGATTTTGTCAATTAGCAGAACGGTTTCGTTGTTGACTTTCAAGGGCTTGCCGACGCGGCCTTCGAGCGAGCGGCCGTCGGGCAGCTCGAGGATGTAGGATTTACTGTCGCGCACGGTCAGCGTAAAGGCTTGGTTGATCCAGTCGCGCTGAACGGTAAAAGCAGTGATGTCGAGTTTGGGCTCGATGTTGCTGGTCAGGTTGTGCATCAGGGTGCCGAATACGGGAAAGTATTTCGGTTTGACTTCTTGGTCAAGCTGCAAATCGGCCACGGTTTTGCCCAACACCATGCGCGACTGAACCAGTTCCAACTCGGCTTCTGAGGGCAGCGGCTCGGTTGAGAAGATGTTGCTGATTTCCGTAAGAATCTGGTTTTGCTTGGTTTCGATTTCCAGCATGGCGTCGGCACGGTAAACCGGCGTGGCGGCAAGGCTGTAAACCGCGCCCAATGCGCCGCCGATTAAGACAGCCAGAGCGATTTTGTATTTGTGCGCCCAAAGGCCGGAGAGCTGGCGGCCCAAGTCGATTTCGTCTTTTGCGTATGCTGCTGATGCGGAGTATTTGTTGTTCATCAGTAAACTTTCTTTTCAAACTTCGGATATTCGGTTGCGGCGGCGTTTATGCGCTGTGGTTGGAGAGTTTGCGCACCCAAGTATCGGCAGCCTCTTCAAGCTGGCGGTACACCGCTTCAAACACTTCGTTGCTTTGTTTGTAGGGGTCGGGTACGGTTTTTCTCGGCAGCCATTGCGCAAACAGAATGGTTTTGCTGCGCGCAGACGGCTTGATGTCGGCCACCATGTCGATCTGTTCGGGCTCCATTACCAGAATCAAATCCGCTGCGTCGCACATATCGGGCGTGAGCTGGCGGGCGGTATGTCCGGCAACGACCACACCGTGTTTGAGGGCGGTTTTGATGGCTTGGAAATCGGCATCTTTGCCCACGAGGGCTTTCAACCCCGCCGAGCTGATGCGGTGGCGGGGCAGTTTTTTTTGCAGAATCCGCTCGGCGGTGGGCGAGCGGCAGATGTTGCCGAGGCAGACGACTAAAATATTTTGAAACATAAAACTTCTTGGTAAAACGGTTTTTCAGACGGCCTTATTTAAAGGTGCTGTCCAAAGAGTTGGTGTTGGTAATCGAGTTGGTCAGCTGCGACATTACGCGGTTCCAACGGGCAACCGGTGCGGCGGTTACATAAACCACGTCTTGCGGCTGGAGTTTGAACTCGTTGCCCAGCGTGTAGGCGGTGGCGTCGCGCAGGTTGAGCTGGTAGATGTGTATCGGTTTGGCAGTATCCTGCGGCGCACGGCGGATAACGAACACGCCGGTTGCGTCGGCGATGGTTTGGTTCATGCCGCCGACGTTGCCCAATGCCTGCGTCAGGTTGAGGCCGTGGTTGCCGATGGTAAGCGTACCCTGGCGGCCGGTTTCGCCCATGACGTAAACTTTGCTGTTGCTGTTGTCGGGAACATAAACAATGTCGCCGTTGGAGAGCAGATGGTTTTGGGTCAGGTCGCCGTATTGCATGATGTTTTGCAGCGAAATGATGCGGTCGACGCCGTTGTGCGTCCATTTGACGTTGTTGGTGTCGGCATTTTCCTTCACGCCGCCGGCCTGGTTGACGGCGTCGAGAATGGTCAGCGGAATGTTGGTAATCGGCAGCTGGCCGGCTTTATCCACCGCGCCGGCGACGGAAACGCGCTGCGAGCGGAATTCGGTAACGTTGATTTCGACCTGAGGGTTTTTCAGGAAGCGTTTCAGACGGCCTGTGAGCAAGCGTTGCAATTCATCGATGGTTTTGCCTTTGGCTTGGATTTTGCCCAAAAGCGGATAGGAAATGTAACCGCTCTCGTCCACCCATGCGCCGCGGCTGACTTGGTGGTCTTGCGGATTGTTGGACTGGGTGGGTGAGTTCAAATCGGTATGCGCCCACACCATGATGTTCAGCACGTCGCCGTTGCCGATGCGGTATTTGTAGGCCGATTTGCTCTGCTCGAGCGCGGGGTTTGGGCGGGCGGACAATGCCGGCGCGCGCATACGTTCGATGAGGTTGAAGGTAATCGGATAAACGGCCACGCGGCTGTCGAGGTTTTGGTCGGCTTTGGATTCGCTTTCGCCGTACACGACGGTTTTTTTGCCGAGTTTCAGCGATGAGCCGGGGATGACGGTTGTGCTGCTGCAACCGCTCGCAAATGCAATCAAAGACAAGCTGATTAGGGTAAGTTTTTTCATAAGATATAATATCCTAGCTGAATTTTAGTCCGGTTGGTTGTTTGGGCTTTCGAGGCCGTCTGAAAGTTCACTCCGTTTTTCAGACGGCCTTACTGCTTGTTTTTCATTTTCAGACGGCCCGATGCGTCTGCTGCCAGACCAAATCACAGACTCCGTCTTTCGGATTGAACCCCGTCGGGGCTTCCAGCAAGAGGGCGCGCAGGTCGTTTTGGTTCATGTCGCGGCAGGCCGATTCCATACGCGTAAGTATCGCAGATAATTGTTGCCACGGCAGCATTACTTCACTGGCGGTCATAATACGGGGATGAGTGGTCTTTTGCACGTCGTCGCCGATGAGCAGCTCTTCGTAAAGTTTTTCGCCCGGGCGCAATCCCGTGGTTTTGATTTCGATGTCGCCGTCGGGGTGGGCGGCGTCTTTCAGCTTCAGGCCGCTGAGGGTGATCATCTGCTTGGCTAGGTCGATGATTTTTACCGATTCGCCCATATCGAGAACGAACACATCGCCGCCTTTGCCCATCGCGCCCGCCTGAATCACCAGTTGCGCCGCTTCGGGAATGGTCATGAAGTAGCGGGTGATGTCGGGGTGGGTCAGGGTAATCGGGCCGCCTGCGGCAATCTGTTTTTCAAACACGGGCACAACCGAGCCGGACGAGCCCAATACGTTGCCGAAGCGCACCATGCAGAAACGCGTTTTCTGGCCGGGTTCGGCCGCCAGCGCCTGAAGGCAGAGTTCGGCCATGCGCTTGCTTGCGCCCATCGTGTTGGTGGGGCGCACGGCTTTGTCGGTCGAAATCAATACGAATGTCTCTACGCTGGATTCCACTGCCGCCTGTGCGCAGGAGAGCGTGCCGAAAATATTGTTGCGGATGCCCTCGATGGTGTTGAATTCCACCATCGGAACGTGTTTGTAGGCGGCGGCATGATACACGGTTTCCACCGCAAACGCCTTCATAATGCCGATCAGGCGCTCTTTGTCCTGAACCGAGCCCAAAAGCGGCACGACTTCGATATCGGTGCCTTTTTCCGTCTGCTTTTCACGCAATTCCTTGTCGATGCTGTACAGCGAAAATTCCGACAGTTCGAACAACAGCAATTTTGCCGGACGGCAGCGCAGAATCTGGCGGCAGAGTTCCGAACCTATCGAACCGCCCGCACCCGTGACCATCACGGTTTTGCCGGTAATGTCCGCGCTCATCAGCTCGGGGCGCGGTGCGACCGGGTCGCGGCCGAGCAGGTCGACCACCGAAATCTTTTTCAGCGAACTGACGCTGATTTTACCGTCCACCAAGTCTTTCATACCCGGAATGGTCAGCACTTCGCATTTGTATTTTTCCAGTTTCTCGACAATCGCCTTGCGTTCTTCCTGCGTCGCGCTCGGAATCGCCAAGAGGATTTTCTCCACGCCGTAGCGGTCGATTAAATCTTGGATTTCAGACGGCCTGAACACGGTCAGATCGTAAATCATGCTGCGTTGCAGCTTGGGATTGTCGTCGACAAACGCCACCGCGTAATACTCGCTGACCTGTTTGACCGCTTCCAAAAGCTGGCGGCCGGACTGACCCGCACCATAGATAATCACGGGTTCCATCTGCTTTTTGCGCCGGTTGGACAACACCGAGCGCAAAATCATGCGCGAGCTGGTGACCAATACGACCAACAGCAGGAAATACACAATCGGCAGCGCCAGACGCAGCCGCTGTTCAAACAGCAGCGTCGCCAGAAAAAACACCGCCATCGACACGACGCTGCCGAATACGGCGGAAGTCAAAACACGTGTGCTGACGTAGCGGGTAACGGCGCGGTAGAGGCCGAGGCGCACAAACGTCAAAATCGTCAGCGCGGCGGTAACGGCAAAAACCAGCCAGTTTGCCACGTTCGACCATTCGTCGGAATAGTCGGCTTTGAGGCTTTGGGTAAACCAGAATGCAACGAAAATCATCAAAACGTCGTGAATGACGAAAAACGTCTTTTTGATGTTACGCGGTAAAGCTAATAAGGTTTCCAAGTTCATGTTTTGGTCCGGCAATGTTGAAAAGCGTGTTTTGTTGTTCGGGAGGGGATGTTTTGCTTTTTAAGGCCGTCTGACACTTCGACTACGCTCAGTGCCAGAATTTTCACGGACGTCATTCCCGCGCAGGCGGGAATCCGCACTTAGTTTTCTGAAATTTATTTTAAAACAAGATATGGCCTGTATTTAACCGTGGATGAATGACGTCGGTTGTGGGATTAACGGTTTCAGCTGCCGTAGGCCGGGCTTCAGCCCGGCAGCTGCTCAAGCCGTCTGAAAATTTTTCAGACGGCCTCAAGCATTCATTTTCCAGCCCTAAAAACTTTTTCAGACGGCATTATTCGACCACTATGCCGTCTGAAAAGTTCATCTGACTGCCTGCTTTAACACGGCTTCGATGTTTTCTTTACAAAATGCGATTTCTTGTTCGGTCAGGGTGGGGTGGACAAGGAACATCAGGCTGGTGTCGCCCAGTTCGACCGCGTTTTTCAGACGCTCTTTCGGGCGCCACGGGGTGTTGTCGAAGGCTTTTTCGCGGTACACCTCGGAGCAGCTTCCCTGATAACACGGCACTTTACGCGCATTCAGTTCGTCCACGATGCGGTCGCGCGTCCAGCCGTCGTTTAATTTTTCGGGTTTGACGAAGGCGTAAAATTTGTATTGCGCGTGTTCGATGTAGTCGGGCACTTCAACCAGACGGACGGCATCAAATTTACCCAGCGATTCGGCCAGCGCGGCGGCATTGGCTTGGCGTTTGGCGGTCCACTCGGGCATACGGCGCAGTTGGATGCGGCCGATGACGGCCTGCATTTCCATCATGCGCCAGTTGGTGCCGAAACTTTCGTGCAGCCAGCGGAAGCCGGGCGGGTGTTGGCGGCTGTACACGGCGTCGAAACTTTTGCCGTGGTCTTTGTACGACCACATTTTGTTCCACAATTCTTTATCGTTGGTGGTGACCATGCCGCCTTCGCCGCCGGTGGTCATGATTTTGTCTTGGCAGAACGACCAGGCGCCGACGTGGCCGATGGCGCCGACGGATTTGCCTTTGTATTTTGCGCCGTGCGCCTGCGCGCAGTCTTCGATGACCCACAGGTTGTGTTTTTCGGCCAACTCCATGATGGCATCCATTTCGGCGGGCATGCCGGCGAGGTGGACGACGATGATGGCTTTGGTGTTGGGGGTTAAGGCCGTCTGAATGGTTTCGGCGCTGATGTTTTGGCTGTTTAAATCAACGTCGGCAAACACAGGATTGGCGCCGGCGGTGACGATGGCGGAGGCGGAGGCGAGGAAGGTGCGCGAGGTGACGATGACGTCGTCGCCCTTGCCGATACCCATCGCTTTGAGGGCGACGTCCAGAGCCAGCGTGCCGTTGCCTAAGGCGACGGCGTATTCGGTGCCGACATATCGGGCGAATTCTTTTTCAAATTCGCGGCACTCGGTGCCGGTCCAGTAGTTGACTTTGTTGGAAAGCAAAACGCGCGATACGGCGTCGGCTTCTTCTTGGGTAAAACTCGGCCACGGGGAGAGGGATGTATTAAGCATTGGCTTTTCCTGCAAAAAGGCTGGTGGCGTTGCTCGGGGCGACTTCTTCCAGCAGTTGGCGGTTGACTAGGGTGTATTTCTGGCCGTTGATGACGACGTAGGCGCCGTCGTAAGGCGGAAACCAGAACGCGCGGATTTTGCGGTCTACATCGTCGCCGGCTTGGATTTCTTTCATGGCTTCCATTTCGTCGCGGCTGACGTAGCGGCCGCCGACGTTGGCGGTGGTCGGCAGTTTGGCTTCGCTTTGCGCGGCCTGCATGATCAGGCGGCGGGCAAACGGGGCGAGTTCGTCCATGGATTTCTGCTCGAGCGACTGCGCGGTTTCGGTGTCGGGATCCATCGGGAAACGGACGATTTCGATGAGTTCGCCCGTGTCGATGGAGGCATCGACGTAGTGGGCGGAAATGCCCCATTCGGAGAGGCCGTCCATAATCGCGAGGTTGTAGCCGCCGGTGCCTTTGTATTCGGGCAGGATGGCGGGGTGGAAATTGATGGTGCCGCGCGGGGGAACGGTCAGGAACTCGTCGCGCAGTTTGCGCCAGTAGAGCACGGAAATGCCTAAGTCGTATTTCAGACGGCCTGCTTTCATGGCTTCAAGCGCGGTGTCGAAGGTAAACAGCGGCAGTCCGAGCTTCTGCGCCGCTGTGGTGGTCGGCGAGCCTTGCAGGTGGCTGTCGGTCAGAACGCCGGCGATTTCGATGCCGGGTTGGCCGTGCAGGTAGGTGAGCAGTTCGGCGGAAACTTGTTTCCTACCCATGAAAAGGATTTTCGTCATTTGGGATTCCTTCTTTCTGTTGTCTTTTCGGTGTTTGTTAATATTTAAAGACGTTGTTCCGAAAATGTTGGGTTTGCGTTTTGCCCGTTTTGGTTGATTCTGCGGTTTCTTTTTTCAGACGGCCTATTGATGCCGTCTGAAAAATATGGATTTGAACCGGATGAAGTCTGTGCCGTTGCCAATCTGTTTTCTTAAACCAAACCTACGCAGTTTGGTGTTTCAGAGGTTTGAGGAGCTTCGGGCGTTTCAGACGGCATTGGGCATTGTCGGTTGCGGCAGGTTTAGGCCGTCTGAAAAATGTCCGGCCGGCATCAGAAGTTTTTCCAAATCCGCCACCGAGTCCAGCCACCGATCGGGTTGGTATTCAGACGGCAGGTCGGGGGCGGCCTGATGGATGTTGTCCGCCCGTGCAGTAATGCCGACGGTCAGCCAGCCCATGCGTTTTGGGGTGACGAAATCTTTTTTCACGTTGTCGCCGACGTAAATATAACGCTTGGCGGGGAAGCGGCTTTCGACTTCGGCAAACCGCTTGGGCGCGGGTTTGTCTTCGCCCCATTCTTCGGAAATCAGAATCAAATCAAACGCTTCCAGAAGACCGAGCGCTTTGAGCTTTTGGCGCTGGGAAATGCTGCGGCCGTCTGAAATCAGGGCGGCAGCGGCGAAACGCTGTATCAGGGCGTTGAGTTTTTCAGACGGCATGAAGGTCTGAATCTCGGGTGCATGCAGGCGGTAGTGCCACAGCAGGCTTTGTTTTTCGGCGTCGTTCAAACCGCAGCGGCGGCAAAGTGCTTCGAGCCAGCCGCTGCTTTTGGTGTCGAGCGCGGCGTAGAGATCTTGCGCGTCAAACTGCGGGTAGAGCGTCGAAACCAGCGCGCAGACGGCGCGGATGCCGGAGCATTTGTAGGCATATTCGGCATAAAGCGTGTCGTCGAGGTCGAACACCAATACCCATTCGTCAGGCTTGATGTTCATGCACCAAAACCTTTGCGTCGTAGCGCAGCATAATCAGATTGTTTTCCCAGGCATCGAAAAACGGCACGTCTTCGCCGAGCAGGTATTCGCGGATCAGCCAGCCGACGTAGTTGCCGCCGGCGGCGTAGGTCAGCGGGTAGCCGCCGCCGAAGCGGGGGTTGATTTCGACGCCGTAGAGGGTGTTGTCGGCTTTGCGGTAGAAAAATTGGGCGGTAATGCAGCCGCGCGCGCCTTCGAGTTTGGGCATGGCCTGCATCATGGTTCCGTAAAGCGCATGGCGGCGGGTCGCGCCTTTGCTCACTTCACCGGAGCGTACTTCCAAGCGCTGGCGCGGTACGGCGCATTTCAGACGGCCTTGGCGGTCGTAGTAGAGATCGACGGTGTATTCGTCGAATTCGTTGTCGATGTATTGGCAGAACATCATTTTCGGGTCGGCCAGCAATTCTTCGGTCAGGTCGTCGGGCGACATGATGCGCTTGGCGCCGATGCTGCGGCTGCCGTCGTAAGGTTTGGCGAAGCAGGGGAAGGTCAGCGCGCCGGCGGCGTAGATTTCCGGCGTGGCGATGCCGAGTTTTTCAAACAGGCCGACGGTACGGCGTTTGTCACGGCATTGGGCAACGAGATTGCTGTCGGAGACAATCAGGTGGATACCGGCTCGGGCGAAGCGTTCGCGCTCGTCGGCGAGGATTTTCAATTCGGTGTCGAAAGTCGGGATAATCAGGCCGGTGTTCTGCGCCTGAGCCAGCTCGAAGATGCGGTCGGTGTAGGCCGGATCGTCGATGCGGGGCAAAACGAAGCTGCCGTCCGAAACATGGCAGGCGGACGACATGGCGGGATTGAGTTCGGCGGTAAAGACTTTTAGGCCGTCTGAAATTTTGGCGGCTTCGGTTTTGAAGTCCTGAACCAATTCGACGCGGCGGCCGGCGGATAAAATCAGGATATTTTTGTTTTTAGGTTTGATCATCGTTGTTGTTCCCTTGAAAAAACGGCATGGTGGCTTCGCCTTCAGCAGAGATCCCTTCTTTTATGAAGACTTTTTTTATGGTAAGAAACAGTATTTTAACATCCAGCCACAGGCTGTAATTGTCGATATACCAGACATCGTAGGCAAATTTTTCATCCCATGAAATCGCGTTGCGGCCGTTTACCTGTGCCCAGCCGGTGACGCCCGGTTTCATTTCGTGGCGGCGGTTTTGGAAATCGTTGTAGAGCGGCAGGTAGTGCATCAACAGCGGGCGCGGGCCGACCAGACTCATTTCGCCGCGCAACACGTTCCATAATTCGGGCAGTTCGTCGAGGCTGGTGGCGCGCAGCTTTTTGCCGAACGGAGTCAGCCTCTCGGAATCGGGCAGGGGGTTGCCGTCTGAATCGGCCGCGTCGCGCATGGAGCGGAATTTGATCATTTTAAACGGCTTGCCGTCTTTGCCCGGCCGCTCTTGGGTAAAGAAAACGGGCGACCCCAAGTTTTTCCGGATCAGGTAGACCAGAATCAGGAAAACGGGTGACAGCAAGACTAAGCCGAACGAGGCGGCCAAAATGTCAAACAGACGCTTGATAAACATATTCATGGTGTGCTTTCGTTGTTATCGGTTTGTTATCTTTGTTTAGATATCATGCCGTCTGAAAAGTTTTAACCGTTCAGGATTTGATTTTTTCAGATGGCACAGCCATCGCGTAGGCTTCCATCGTGGTGCGGTAAATTTCGTCGTCGGAACACAGCATGGTAACGTGTTCGTAGAGCGCGTCGCCCATTTGGCGGCGCAATGCTTTGTCGGCCACCAAAATTTCCACCGCTTCGATGAAGGCTTTTTTGTCGTGCATATTAATGCAGTAGCCGGTTTTGCCGCTGATGACCATTTCGTCCGTGCCGCTCATGTTGTAGGAAACGGCGGGGGTGTGGTAGAGGCCGGCTTCCAAAACATTGTTGCCCACGCCTGCGCAGCGGTCGCCGATGCAGTCGGGCGTGTTCACCAAAATATCGACTTCTTTGAAATATGCCGCCAAGTCGCGGATGGCGCCGAGAAAGGTCACTTTGTCGGCAATGCCCAAATCCTGCGCCTGTTGCCTGAGGTTGGCCATTTCTTCGCCGTCGCCCGCGACGGTCAGGCGCACGTTTAAGCCGCGGTCGATTAAGTTGCGGAAAATATTCAGCATGATGTGCACCGCGCGGATGCGGTCGAGGCGCGAGAGCGTGCCCAGCATCACATAATCTTTGTCGGTTTTTTCGGGCACGAAATCCGCTTTGGGCAGGGCGTTGTAGGTGTAGGTAATGCGCTCGGCAGGGAATCCGTGGCGGATGAGCTTGTCGCGCTCATGTTTGCAGTTGGCGATGGTGTAAACGCCGAGCCGGCCGAACAGTTTGGCGATTTTCGGATAGGTCTCCGCCTCCAGCCCGCGCGCGTGGTAAAACACTTTGGTTTGCGGTGAGGCGAGCCTGACCGCCGCCACGCAACCCGGCACAATCCGCGCCATCTGGCAGTGAATCAGGTCGGGCTTTTCCTGCCGCAGCATTTTTGCGCAGGCAAAAATGGTTTTTAAATAACCCGCCTTGCCGCCGCCGTAAAAGTCTATCGGATACCAGCGGATGCCCGCTGCTTTGGCTTCGGCCATCAACGGGCCGTCTGAAGAAGCCAGAATGACATCGTGGCCTCTGCTTTTCAATAAGTTTCCCAGCCGCAAAGAGGCGTTTTCCGTGCCGCCGAAGCCGGCCATCGAAGTTGATAAAACAATTTTCATTTTTGTGATTATTTTTGATGTGATTGAAAGGGCGCTTATTTTGCTCCCAGTTTCTCAATTAAGGCAACGATTTTCTGATACGCCACGTCGCGCTTGAAGCGGCGGATAATCTCTTCCGATTGGACGGGGTCGTCTTTGCGGCGCAGGATTTCTTTGGCGGCGCGCAGGAAGCTGCCGACATTGCCGGAGGTGTAGTCGGCGTGCGGCAGCAGGGTCAGCACTTCGGCCACTTCGTCGTTGACCTGGCTGTTGAGTATCGGTTTTTGCAGCGCCATGTAGTCGGAGAGTTTGTTGGTAATTGACTGCATGGCGTAGGAATGAATCGGGTTGACGGCAATATCGCAGCCTTTGGCCACCGACATCATTTCCGAATAGGGGATATAGCCGTAAAACTTAATGGCGTCATTGGCGTATTGTTTGAGTTTTTCCAGCTCAGGGCCGCCGCCCATGATGTGCAGCTCGACGTTTTCGCCGGCGTCGAGAAGCTGCCGGACGCCTTTGCAGACGGTTTCGACGTCGTAGCTGTAACTGAGCGTGCCCAGATAAAAGAAACGGGTTTTGTCGTTGCCGAAATCTTTGGCGGGCGCGGCGTCGAGTTTAGGGAAATCAGCGCCGATATACACGACTTCGCTAGGTACGTTGGGATTGGCTTCTTTGGCGCGGTCAAGATAGGTTTGCGACACGGCGACCAAACCGTCGGCGTAGCGGTAGGCTTGGTTGGCCCTTGAGGCAAACGGCAGCAGATTGTGCGGAATTTTTTTCAAAAACGGCATGACCGACGAAAACGATTCCGGCCAAACGTCCTGCACGTCGATAATCAGTTTGTAGCCCAAACGGGCTTTGTGTTTGCCCAAAAGAATGTTGGTGGCAATCAGCGGGTAGGCGGAAAACACCACGTCTTGGCTGCCCGGCTGCCGGCGTTCCAGCCATTGCCCGAACTCTTTCACGAAAACATGATGGCTTTTCACGCGGTCTAGCGAGACGTTTTTCCGATAACCGCTTTCGTTCAACAGCATGACTTTCAGACGGCCTTGCGAGGCGGCTTCGGCGTCTTCAGGCCGTCTGAAAGATTTGTCGTAGTGTTTGAAATTGCTGGTAATCAGCAGAACGTCGTGCGATTGCGACAACAGCTCGGCCAGATGCCAAAAGCGGTTGAAATGCGGCTCGGAGGGCAGCGAGCAATAGGGGGCGACAATGGTAATCTTCATTTTCAGACGGCCTCAGAGTTCGTATGCGGCAAGCGTGGTGCGGTAGATTTCTTCGTCGGAACAGAGGCGGGTAACGCGCCCGTGCAGCGCATCGCCGAAACGGCGGCGCAAAGCGGCGTCTCGTACCAGCGTTTCGACCGCGCCGGTAAAGGTGTCCAAATCGTTGACGGGCGTGCAGAACCCCGTTTCGCCGTGTTCCACCATTTCGGAAATGCCGGCGGCGTCGTAGCTGACGACGGCGGTGCGGTAGAGGCCGGCTTCGAGGATGTTGTTACCTACGCCTGCGCCGTGGTCGCCGACCAGATTCAGGTTGTTGAGCAGAATGTCGGTGTCGGCGAAAAAGGCGTTCAAATCGCGCACCGCGCCGAGGAATTTCACTTTGCCCGCCAGCTCCGAATCCAAAACCAATGCTTTGAGTGCGTCGGTTTCTTCGCCGATGCCGCCGATCTGCATTTTGACGTCCAAACCCTTATCCAGCAGGCGTTTGCACACGCGGATGCTGTCGGCGACGTTGCGGGTGGCGTTCAGGCGCGAGAGCGTGCCGAGCATGACGGTGTCGCGCGCGGGTTTTTCAGCCGTTTCGGGCGCGTCGGGCAGGGCGTTGTAGGTGTAGGCGATGCGCGCGGCAGGAAAGCCGTGGCGGATGATTTTTTCGCGTTCGTGTTTGCAGTTGGCGATGATATAGACGCCGAGCTTGTCGAAAATTTTAGCGATGCGCGGATAGGTTTCGGGGTCGAGGCCGCGGGCGTGGTAAAACACTTTGGTTTTCGGCGAGGCGATTTTCGCCATTGTCGCGCAGGCGGGCACAATCCGCGCCATCTGGCAGTGGACGATGTCGGGCCGCTCCGCTTTGAGCAGTTTGAAAAACGCCGCCGTGCCTTTGAGATAGCCTGCCGCGCCCTGATAAAAATCGATGTTGTGCCATTTGATGCCCGCCGCTTCGGCTTCGGGAATCAAAGGGCCGTCTGAAGAGGCGAGGTGGACTTCGTGGCCGTGCGCGGCCAAAAGTTTGCCCAAGCGCAGGGAGGCGTTTTCGGTGCCGCCCAAGCCGCTCATGGAAGTTGCCAACATGATTTTCATAGGGAAACTGCCTTTCTTCGGTTGCCGCCGCTAATCAGATAGAGGCAGATAAGGAAACAGGGCAGCCACACAAACGGCAGCCGCAGGATGGACGACGGAATGAACCCGCCGATTAAAAACACCAGCATGGCGCACAAAGCCGCCATTTTCGCGCGTGAGGAAACGGTGCGCCCGCTGCCCAGTGCGATGGTGCCGTAAAACAAAACGTAAGCCGCAAAAGCCAGCATCGACACGATGCCGAAGCCCAGATAAAGTTCGATAGGGAAGCTGTGCGGGTTTTCAAAACCCAAGCTGCTGCCGATATGGCCGCCGAAATACTGGCGGAAATTTTTCGGGCCGAAACCCTCGAGCAGCAGGGGCGGGTTGTGCCAGAAATAGTTGTAGATTTCCTGACGGGTCGAAACGGAATTGTCGCTGCCCAAATCAAACAGAAACAGGTAAACGCGCGAGGAGAAGCGTTCCAAAAATTCGTTGCTGTTGAGCGAGAGCAGAAAGTCGCGCACCATGTATTCGGGAACGGCGGTTACGGCAAAAAACGCGCCCAGCATCAGTGCCAGCGTAATCGGATTGTTGCCGCGGTAAATCAGGTAAAGTGCGGTCAGCAGGAAATAGCAGCCGATGGCCGTGCGCGAGACGCTGATGAGGATGACGACGCCCAACGCCAGATAAATCAGCCAGCCCAACAGCGTGTCGCGGGGGCGTTCCGATTCCTGATTGAAGAAAAACAATACCGCGGGTGCGAGGCAGACGGCGGTGGTGGCAAGATTGTTCGGGTTGAAAAACAAGCCTTTGATCGTGCCCGATTCAATCGAAAGCACTTCATCGGCGGTTACAAACTGAATTCCCGTCAGCAGCTCGGCCAGCGCGGGAAAGACGATAAACGCGGCAAACAGCGCGATCAGGCGGCGGATAAAGCCCAAGCTGTCTTCATGCCGCGAAACGGCCAGATACAGAATGTAGAAAAAACACGGAATGATGACGAACGACACCAAGTCCATAAACGTCGTGCCCGTCAGCTTCGAAATCGCAAAATGCAGCGATGCCCAGCCGCCCATCAGCGTCAGCGCGGTAAACGGCATGGCGAATTTTCTTGGAAACCGTTTGTTTTCCAAGAAAAAAATGCCGACGCTCATGATGATGAACAGCAAAGCCAGCGGGTTGTCGATACGCGGCAGCCCCGTTTTGTAGGAAACCGCCGGCCCCAACATATAGGCAACCAGCATGCCGTAGAGCATGAGTGTGTAAACAGATAAGGTTTTGATTTTCACGGTAATTCGTTTCCGATAAGGTTTTGTTGTTTTTGTGAAACAAGGGATTCGAAGGCTTCGGTCAGCCGCGCCACCACGCTGCTTTCGCCGTATTCCGCCAACGCACCCGCGCGCAAATCTTCTGCGCGGTAGCGGCTGCGGTTTTCATAAATTTCAATCAGCGCATCGGCCAGCGCTTCGACGTTTTCAGACGGCACCAGCAAGCCGTTTTCGGGCGTTACTGTGGTTTCCGGTCCGCCGCAGCGGGTGGCGACCACCGGCAAGCCTTGCGACACGGCCTCGATATAGACCACGCCGAAGGTCTCATAACGGCTCGCCAACACAAACGCATGGCTCTTGCGCATCAAATCCAAAACTTCGGTATTGGTCAGCGCGCCCAAGAATGTGACCGAAGCGTTCAAACCCAGTTCGGCCGCCAGTTTGCGCAATTCGCCGTCCGCCTCGCCGCCGCCGCCGATTTTCAGCTTGAGCTGCGGGTATTTTTTCAGCGCCAGCGCAAAAGCGGGCAACAGAATGTCGTAGCCCTTGTTGCGGCGCAAATGCGCGACCGAGCAGAACGTAAAATCTTCGTCTTTTTCAAACGACGCCAAATCCACGGGCGCGGCAAACGGCGCGGAGAGGATGTTGGGCAGGTATTCCCAGTCCGACCCCGCGAAAATTTCTTCCAAGAGCGTGCAAAACGTGCGGCTGACGGCAAAACGCCTGCCGCTTTTTTCCACAGCCGTGCGCATTTTGCCCCATTGCCAGTCGTGCACCAATTTGCGCGCGTAAGTCGAGCTGTGTTCGGTAATCACATACGGAATACCCGTCTCCTCAAAAATCTGCTGCGCCAAAATGCCCGCGTGGCTCACGCAATGGACATGAATCACATCCGGCCGCCCCTGTTCGGCGACATAGCGGTCAAACAGCTTTTTCCCCGCTTTGACCCAGCGCCCGCGGTCGCGCGGCATACGCGGAAAAAAATACATACTTTTATACACATAAGTCGGAATGTCCGCTTCCACATAGCTGCGCACGCCGTAGCCGCCGGTGAGAATCGACGCGGGTTTGCCGCGCATCGAACGGAAAATCGGCGCGACCACGCCAACCTTCAGCCCCGAGCGCTGCAAAGCCTGCGCCTGCTGGCGGAAGAAAATGCCGTCCACATCGTCGGGCGTAGCGGGATACCAAGAGGGGATAACTAAAACGTGCATGGTT